>CANOEC010000017.1 GCA_947564735.1 uncultured Lachnospiraceae bacterium
GTTTGCGAGATTCGCTTCGCGAACTCGTGTATAAACGTAGGAATTTCCTATAGTGTAAAATAAAAATCATTACACCTCGATGCAATGCCTTCCCCCACTACATTATCTTATTCACAATCGCCTTAATCGAAATCGGCGCCCCTACGATAATCATATCCAGCGCGTCATTGCCCGACACGTCCAGTATCATTTTGCATTTCTCCTTGTTTTTGAGCTCCGCAGCCGTCGCCAGCGCCTTACATATAGTATGGTTCCGCTCATTTTCCCCAAAATCCTCCATTCTTTTTTGCGCGTACTCTTCAAGGGTCTTCCACTCGTCATCCAGTATCGTTATCACTTCCGCCCTAACGGACTTTTTCTTACCGGACACGACCTCCCTCTCCTTCTGGTGTCTACTGCTGTTAATCCGTATATCCGCCGCAGATAGGATGTTATCTCCGCGAAAAATATCTCCGCCGACCGAGACAGCCCTCTCTATACCGCTGTATACCGCACTCCTGTCATTGATACAAATCATCAGGGCACTACGGATTTCCCTAAGCGCCCCAATGTCCGGAGCCGTGATATAAAAACACATTCCCGCATGATTCTGAATCTTCAATGCATAAGCATCCTGCCCGCTCTGCTCCTGCTCCGATATTTCTACAAAAGAAACCGCATCTAATGGTATCAATATCGTCTCGTCATAGGACAGCACACCTTTTCCGATTTTAACCTTCCCGGCATCCATGACATATTTATTCTCTTTTGATTTCAGCTTATCTGCCAGTCCTTTGAAGTCTCCCATCGCATTCACCCTCTATGTTTTCACATAACCTCTACATTCTGTATCATCACCGGTTTGCCTGTCTCCTGATACACCTTCACGACACTGCTCGCATCGCCGTAATAGGCGTCGCTTAAAATGACTGCCCGATCCATATCCGCACTGTCGTCATAAATTCCCCAGCCTTCTTTCTGATACTCCTGCACCAGCTTCTCATATTCTGTCCAGAGTTCCGGACGCATGGTCTTAATCGTTGACGGAATGAGCGGATGCGGTCTCCACAGAAGCGCCACCTCATCCTGCTGCTCCTTAAAGGTTCCAAACACCGACTTTATCTTCTCCAGCATCTTCTCGTCATTTTGCAAAAAAGCCCCGATAGTCGTATTATAAAAAATAATCTTCTTCCATGTACCGTCCGGCTTTTCTATAATTTTACGCCACTCCTTAGGCACCTCCAAATCCTCTTTGCGCGTGTTGTGCACTTTGTCAAGCTTGGGTGAACCAAGACCCAGTATCTTCTCTTCCAGCTTCTTTCTGTCGGTATATTCTTCCGGCATTTCGTTTTCCTTCGCCGCCTTGATAAATTCATTGATATAAATCTGTCGCATGTTCTCCGACTGTACGATAACCTTGTCCGCCCAGATGATTCCCGGCAGAAAACAAAAATGTTTCATACCGTCAATCGCCGCCTGATCATCCGGTTCTATCTCATTTAGGACAAAATAGGGAATGTATACAAGACAATCCGTACATTTTTTGAGATTTCTGCTAAAATACCGTTCCGGAACGCTGGTCACGATATTGCACTGGTCATAGGGATTATGAATATAAATAACATCCGGATGTCTTTGCTCCAAATCATAGTCTTCATAATAAGTAATCTCAATATTATCCGGATATTCCCCGCCTTCATAATGCATCCCGCCAAGACTTCCGTCCGCATTTTTATCATAATAGGGGATGGGCACCACATAGGCGTCGCACTCCTCATCTTCCCTCGCCGCAAGATAAACGCTTTCCAGAGAATCCCACATGCTTGCTTTATACGGAAGAAAAACCACTTCCCTTCTGACCGGAAAATGCGCCACTGCATTTTCCGCCTTCAATAAAATTCCTTCCAGACTCTTATAAGCCTTCTGGGCGGAAATTTCTTCCAGCTGTATGCTTAAGTGATACAACTTCTCACAATACTGCTCCAGATAGGCGACGGCTTCCGTCCCTTCTCCCTCCAGATTCTCAATGTATTCTCCGACTTGGATTACCGTCTCCTGACAGTCGGCAAACAAATTTCTGACCGTCTGATATTCCGCTGCTGCCAGTCTGTCCCTGCTCTGCTGGTGGACCACATGTATCTCTTTAAAAATATCCATAATCTGTTGTTTCTGAAATTTACGCATAGAACCGCCGCACCTCATCTATCCTGACTGCCTTCTTATCTCTTCCCGGCAAAATTTCCCAAACAGGAAGGACCACATATAAGTCTGTTGCTTTCCTTAGGCATTATAACATATGTATGCATTTTTGACAGCAAAAAAAGTGCAACTGTCAGCTTTCTTTCTAACCCGACAATTACACTTTTATAATACTTCCTTCGCATCCCCTAATACTCCATCACCGCCATCCCATTCGTCAATTCTTTATCACTTTCCGTCACAATCTTGATATCACCGGACAGCAGTTCGTCAGCAATCGCCGCATTATCGTCATTTTCGTCAAGAAGGCGCACCGTCATGCTCCTGATGCTCAGCTCCGTTCCAAGAATGCCGCTTTTCTCTTCCAGTATATAAACGCAGCTGCCGCCATCGTTGTGAACCGCCTGTCTGGGAACCACGAAATCATAGATTTCCGACGTGGAGGTCACCTCCATGATTCCCTCCGTGCGCCCTTTCGCCACATCCGGTTCCAGCCAGATAGTCACCGTGTAGCTGCCGTTCTCCTGCACGATGGAGTCAATCGTCTCGCCCACTTCTTCCGAAGTGCCCGGAAAACTTAACTTCACCGTATCCCCTGTATGTACCATGGATTTTTGGTCCTGTGTGATAATCGTACGAAAAATCCGGCTGCTCTCGGCGTTCGCATAGCGCATCACCGCCTCGGTTCCCATCCGCACGCCGGACTGCAGCATGACTTCCAGCACCGTACCTTCCTGCTCTGCTTTGACGCTTCCCCCTTCTTCCAAGATATGCTTCCATAGTTCAATCCTATTCTGCCTTGACTGTACCTGCCCGATTGCGGAATAATTGGAACTGTACGCGCCTTCCACTTCATTCTGTGCGCTCTTGGCATCCTCTATATCTCTGCCGGCTTCTTTCAATATTTTCTCTTTCTCAAATCCTGTCTCCTCAATGGCAGCTCTGCGCTCTTCGATTTCTCTGTCAATCCGCGTCCTCTCGTCCGCCCACGCAATCCAGACTTCATCCGGTGCGTCCTCCTTAGGCAGACGGAACATATGGGTGTCCAAGTCCTCCATGGCGTCCTCCAACTGTCTTGTCTCGTCAGCAATCTTTCTGTCAAGTTCTGCGACAGCCGTGTCATAATCTTCCTGCGCGCGTGTAATCTCCGTCGCTGCCTCTTTGCGCTGTGCACCTACCTGCGCCTGCCAGACCTGTTCTTCCGCCTCAAGCGCCGCAAGCTGCGTCTGCAGGTCCTCTGTATCCACTTCATAAAGAACGGTGCCGGCGGCGACCTGCTCTCCCGCCGCGACACACACTCTTTTCACCAGCAGTCCTTCTACCCCCGTGACTGCCTCGGAATTGACAACCTCCACCGTTCCCTCCGCCAGCAGTTTGTTTGTGATGGACGCAGACACCGGATTCATCCAATGAATACGCGGCAGACTGTTGACATAGACAATCCTTGATACAAATGTCAAAAGCAGCATAACCGCCATAAATGCCGCAAATCCTTTCCATAATCTTTTCTTAGATTCCATAGCGCACAGCACCTTTCTGTTTTCTTACACCAACCTTCATGATTCCGCTTTGCGGAATCTCAAAATCCCATAAGAAAATTTGCTTCGCAAATTATCTTACGGAGAATGCCATGTGACGGCACGTCACATTTTTTAGGCATTCTCCAGTGTGAGAAAGATTTGCCAGAGGCAAATCGTAGTACTTCCAAGTCAGCTATGCTGACTTTGCGATACAGCCTTTGCTGCGAGTGGCTAGAAGTACTTCTCACACTATTTTCGTCCCAATATAGGTAATGCCTTCTTCCAGCGCATCCTGTCCCAAAGCAAAGACAAACAGCGCCGGAATCAATATCACCACAGACACCGCAAATGCAAATCCCGCCTGTCCGATACCAAGCTGCGGTAAGTAAAGCGACAAAGGCCAGTCTTTTTGCTCTTCCAGAAACGCCATCGGCTGTTCCACCAGATTCCAATATTCCAAGAAGCTTAAGACCATCGCCGCCTTTATTCCCATCTGTCCGAGCGGCAGACCTATATGCAGGAATATCTGCATCTCTCCCGCCCCGTCAAGTCTGGCGGCTTCCATAATCTCCGGCTCTATCTGCGTGAATCCCCTATACATGATAAATACCGGGAACGTTGAGAATATCGCCGGTAAAATGACCGCCAGCGGTTTCCCGTACAAATCCAGTTTCTGCAGTACGATATACTGCGGCAGAAGCATGACTTGAAAGGGCAGAAGCATCAACACCACATACAGCCCGAACAAAGCATCCCTGCCCTTAAACCGAAATGCTGCAAATGCCCACGCCGAAGGAAGTCCCACAAGCAGTTGTCCTGCCAGTATGGCAACCGTCATCCCCACCGTATTCCAGAACAACCTATAAAACGCCGGCGAACCGATAAGCAGCCTGTAAAAATGTTCTACCGACGGATACAAAGGTATCAGGCGAAAGTCTGCATAGCCCTTACCCTCTCCCAGCACCGGGGACAGCAGCGCCTTCAGCTCCGAAGAATCTGCAAAAGCACCGCCGAGTATCATCAGAAGCGGCAGACAGATAAGCACCGCCATAAACAGGCAGATACCTGCGGCAAGCCATGAAGTTTTCTTCTTTTTTCGCAGTCGTACTATATTTTTTATCATCACTCTATCCGGCATACCGTACCCCTTTACCGCTCCGGCTCAAGCCGTTTTTTTAACAAAAGGCAGACTACAAGCAGCACAAGCGACAATATTACCGTCAGCGCCGCCATCTTGTCAAATTCCAGCTTCAAGTACCAATTCTGCAAAAGGTGCTGCAGAAAATAAATGTTTTCCTGCGGGTAACTCCCTGCCACCATCCAGACTTCCCGATAGCTTTTAAAAATCTGCAGGACTGACAGCGTGCCAATTGTAAAAAAGGTGCCCGAAAGCCCCGGTCTGATAATATAATGCCAGTTCTGCCATCTGTTCGCCCCGTCTACCTTTGCCGCTTCCTCCACTTCCTTTGGCAGCGCGGAGAGTCCGGCAAGCCACAATATCACCATATACCCGGTATTTTTCCACAGGAAACTGCACAGCACCACCACAATCGCCCATCCGGAATTCAGGTAGTCCACCGCTTCAAACGGCGGCAGCGCAGCTATCTTTTCTGACACTCCCATCAACAATCGATTTGCCAGCCCCTGTTTATCAATCAGAATCTGGAGCACCAGCACCATGACTGCCGCCGGAACCGCCATCGGCAGAAGCATCGCCGACACAAACCTGCGCCTTGACACAAGGTTTCTAAGAAGCATTGCCAGAAGGAGGCTGAGTCCCATAAGAAGCGGCACGCCAAGCGCCATATAGAGCAAAGTGTTTCGCTCCGCCAGCCGGAATGCGTTATTCATAAAGACTGCCTGATAATTATCCGCCCCGACAAAGGCGCTGTTACCGGACTTTAAAAACGAGCGGCGCACCACTTCCAGAAAAGGGAGCAGGTAGAAAACCATCACGCCGGTAAATCCCGGAAGCAGGAATAAAAGCCTCTTAACCGTCACCCTTTTATTCACAGATGCTTTCCGATACGCTGATTGCTTTCTACTCTTCCATCTCAATCGCCATTTTCCGTTCAACTTCTTTCGCTCCTTCCTCCGGCGTCAGTTCACCATCAAGCACCTTATGTCCGACCGCCCTGACATTTTCTTCCAGTAAGGTGCCCGTCCGATAACACCGGTCGGATTCTTCCATCATATCAAACAGCCACTGCAGTTCTTCCTCCGTCGGCCAGAAATAATCCTTGTACATCTTATCAATGTCACTGGCAGTCCAGCCCTTGACTTCGGCAAAGGAATGATTGTTGATATCCAGAATGGAAGCCAGAGAATCCTTTCTGATAGGAATCCCGCCGTCGAAATACCCTTCCAGCCACCATTTCTGCATCATTGTATCTGACAGGAGAAGCTCCATAAATGTCTCTCCAAGTTCCGCCTCTTTCGCCCGCGTACACAGCCCTACCATCGTTCTTGCCCGATAGACATTTCCCGCCTGACCTGTCATTCTCCCATAAACCACCTCATCCTCCAGCTTTTTATAGTAGGAATAGTTATTCCGGTAATTTTCCATTTTTGTATGCAGGTTCGTCATTCCGTACCATGTATTTTTCAGATATCCAAGGGCAATCCATGTCTCGCCGATATGATAGATATCTTCATACTGTCCAAACATGATATTTGTAGGATCCGCTTCCTCCTCCGCCAGATCCTGCTGCCATTTGAGCCTCTGTTCGTCGCTCATTCCCGCACTGTCCAATTTCCACAGACTGTCCGCCGCCCGATAAAACTCCCTTAGGCTGTCCGTATCCAGACTGCCATCCTCTTTCGTCCACGCAGGCAGACAAAGGGGAATTATCATGTCAAACAGATTTTCCTGACCGGGCGTATCGATAAGCGGTCCGTCCGGATGTTCCTCTCTTGCCAGCTGCGCTCCCGCAATCATACCGTCCAGTCCCTGCATGTCATTCACATATTTCTTCTCACCAAAATACATTGGCAGTTCAACCGTCATCGGCACACCGTATATTTTGTTTTTCTCTGTCATGCGCATTCCATCCAGAATATTCTGATACAGGCTGCCTTCTTCCTCGTACGGTGCAAGCAAATCATCCAGTTCCTTTAACACGCCTTTGTCCGCATACTGCTCCATATCAATATCGTCCAGTATGATCACATCCGGCACTTCTCCTGCAAGTATCCGCGTATTCAGATTTTTAAGCGCATCCTCCCTGCTGACGGCATTGTCACCGTCCATACCCGTCTCATATCTGACTAGCACATCCGGATGCTCCTTCTGAAAAAGCCTTCCCGCATAGCGGATACGCCCATTTTCCTCAAGACTATACACGGTGAGCTCTCTTGACGGGTGCGTCGGAAGCGTTTCATCATAGTACATCTCCACCATGTAGTTTCCGCTGAAATATACCCTGAACTGCCCATTCTCCATAATCTGCAATGCATACGGACGATACTGGCTGTCCCCTAAAGCAACCATCTGTCCGTCCGCAATCTGTTCAATGACAGAACCTCCCCATACATAGCGGTACAGACCGGTACGGCAGGCAAGATAAAGGACGATAGAGTTATCTTCATCCGCATCAGAGTCCTTCACCGCCGACACGATACGTCCGCTTTGGTGGGATGCCACAAATTCATTTAAGACATCATTCTCTTCAAGCAGCTTTTCTCCCGCCATGTCATAGAGATAGGTCTTCTCTTTATCCAGTGCAATCATGACATTTTCGGCAAAGGCAAATTCACTTACCTGATTCTGCGTCTGAAACAGGCTCTCCGTCTCCCCGCTTTCCACGTTGATACGGTACACACAAGAGGCGGAGGCGGCATAGACCCTTCCATCCGGTGCAAATGCAAAATATTCCAGATTCGTCGCTTTCTGGTAATCCGGTCCATAAAGCTCCAGCGGATACCTGTCTCCCTGTTCACTCACATAATAATACAGATATCTGTTGTCTCCTTCCGCGGCATAAGCCTCATACTCTTCATCCGAATAAAACCGCGGCGTATATCCAAAAATCACTGCGCCGCCATCAGAAACGCCACAGGAAAATATGACGTGGATATTGGCATTCTCCCGCCAGCCCCATTTATCACTGTTTATGGCGCCGTCTGCAGCCACATGCGTCAAACCCGTATCATTTCCGAAAAGATAGTAGCCGCCGTCCGGACATGGATGCATGTATTCATATCCGGCACCCGGCAGCTTCACTTCCCTGTCCGCATACCGACCCAGCGGAATCTCCTCTTCCCTGCCGCCGCATGCCGCAAGCAACAGCGCACACATTACCGCAAGCGCTATATGCGGAAATCTGCACTTCCTATTCACTGACTTCTCCCGAATCCTTCCTCTTAGCCTCATCTGCATCCTGCTCCTATTCATTCATCTCAATCGCCATTTTCCGTTCAACTTCCCTTGCTCCTTCCTCCGGCGTCAAATCACCGTCAAGCACCATAAGTCCAACCTCCATGGCACATTCCTCCAGCATCGTCCCGGGGCGGTAACAGCAGTCGGCGTCTTCCATCATCTGATAAATCCACTGTTTCTCTTCCTCTGTCGCCCAAGTTATCTCTGTATTCAATACACCGGGATCCTTCCACCCCATAACTTCTCCAAATTCCACATTGTTGATATCCATGATGTCACTCAGCGAATCCTTGCGTATCGTGATGCCGCTCTGGTTCCGCGGTTTGTCCAGCCACCATTTCCGCATCATCGTATCGGAGAGGAGCAGTTCCATATACGCTTCGGCAAGTTCCGGCTCTTTCGCCTGTTCACACAATCCCACAATGATCTTTGCCCAGTAAACATTGTCCGCCTGTCCCGTATACTCTCCATAGGTCACCACATCTTCAAGCTGTTTTGTCTGCCACTGCGCCGTCATATTTTTCTTTATCACATGTATCCTTGATGAACCGACCCATGGATTTAGCAGGAAACCGACCTGCATCCATGTCTCACCAAAGTTTTGCTGTGCGCTGTACTGATAATCAAACCCGATATCTATCATAGCCGTATCATTTGGCTCATAATATTCTGTCATATTCTGCTGCCACAGTTCACGTGCTGCGCCGCTTAAACCGGCTGTGTCTAATTCCCACATTTTTGCTACTGACTGATAATACGCCGTCAGTTTCTCCACATTGAGGCTTCCGTCCTCCCCCGTCCATGCCGGCAGGCAGACCGGCATCGTCTGTCTCAGCAAGTCTTTCGGATAGGGCGTGTTGAGTATCGGTCCCTCCGGGTGCTTCTGTCTCGCCAGTTCCATGCCGGCAATGATATCCTCCAGACTGTCTTCTCCTCCCAGATACATCTCTTCCCCAAGCCAGAGCGGAAGGTAAACCATCATCGGCACGCTGTATATCTTCTCCTTATCCGTCATCCGCATCCCTTCCACGATGTTCCGGTACAGTATCCCGTCATCCAGATAGGGCTGCAGCATCCCGTCTAACTCCTTTAGCACGCCTTTTTCGGCATACTGCTCGATATCCATCTCGTCTAATACGAGCACATCCGGCACATCCCCGGCAAGCAGACGTGTGTTCAGGTTCTTTAATGCATCCTCTTTGCTGACCGCATTATCTCCTTCCATGCCCGTCTCATATCTTACAAGCACGTCGGGATGCTCCTTCTGGAAGAGCTGTCCCGCATAACGAATCCAGCCGCTCTCACGTAAACTATATACCGTCAGTTCTCTGGATGGTTTTGCAGGCAGTGTCTCATCATAATACATCTCCACCATGTAGTTTGCGCCAAACAGAACGCGGAATTCTCCATTGTCAAGTACCTGCAGGGCAAGCGGGCTTCGCTGGCTATCTCCAAGCGCCGTCATCTGCCCGTCGGCAATCTGTTCGATGACCGACCCGCCCCATATGTAGCGGTACAATCCGGTACGGCATGCGATGTACACAACCGTCACATCTCCATTCCCCGCCGCCAATGCATCTGCTCCGCCCTCTGACGATGCGCCGGCAGACCCTGTGTCCCCGCTTTCTCCCTCTTCGGACGTCTCCATGATATTCACATTGATATCCTTATCAGATACCGCCATCACAAGACCGCCTGCCGTATGGCTGGCGATAAAATCACTGAGCACGCTGTTCTCATCTAACAGTTTCCTTTCCGTCATGTCATAGAGATAAGCCTTCTCCTTATCCGCCGCAAGAAGCACATCCTCCACAAACAGGATGGACTGCACCCGCCCTGCCGTGGCAAACAAGCTGTCTGTCTTCCCGGTTCCCGGATCAATTCGGTACACGTTGGAATCGGACGCCGCATAAAGACTTCCGTCGGGTGAAAAGGCAAATACGTTCAGATTGGTTCCTTTCCGGTAATCTTCCCCGTAGGGCTCAAGCGCGGACTGCTTTCCTGCTTCATCCACATAATAGTACAGATAGCGGGTATCTCCTTCCAGCCACAACGTTTCCAGCTCTTCATCGACCCAGAACTTGGGCGTATAGGAAAAGACAGCCGCCCCGTTATCCGACACCCCGACTTCATATTTCACACGGATATTCGCCATGTTCTCCCAGCCCCAGTTCTTTTCCTTGGCGACGCCCTCCGCATCCACATAAGTCAGATTGGTCTCCGTACCATACAGATAGTAGCCGCCGTCCGGACATACGTGCATATATCCAAAAGTACCCGGCGGCAGCTTCACCTCCCTGTCCGCATACCTTCCCATCGGAATCTCTTCTTCCCTGCTGCCGCATGCCGCAAGCAACATCCCGCATAAGACAGCCGCCGCTGCCGCCATACATTTCCTCTTAATACGCTTCCTGCTCTCTTTCCCCATATCCTACGATTCCTCTCATCCAAATGAATTTTTGCTTTTATTTTAATCAAAAATGTTTCTAAATATCTTCTAAGAATCCATTGAAGTTTATATTTTTTAAAAAAGTAAATTATTTAGGATTTTTTTAAAGAATAAATGTGGTAAAATATCCATGAAGGCAATAGACAGCGTCAATCAACTTATAGGGAGAGAAACGCAGTATGAATATTCTAATCATCGAAGACGATAAAGACTTATGCCACGCCGTGTCATGGCAGCTTAAGCAGGACGGGCACAATGTGGACTGCTGTCATAACGGCGGAGATGCGAATCTATATATCAGACAAGGCATCTATGACCTGATTCTGTTAGACCGTATGCTGCCGGAAGAAGACGGTCTTCATCTCCTGCACTCCATGCGCGCCGCCGGAAATCTTACACCCGTCATCATTCTTTCCGCTCTCGGTGAGGTAGATGATAAAGTAACCGGACTAAACGAGGGCGCTGACGATTATCTTGTAAAACCGTTTGCTTACTCAGAGCTTGCCGCAAGAATCGGCTCCTTATTCCGGCGAAAAAATGACTTTGGCACATCTGTCCTTACCTACGGCGACTTATCCTTGGACAGCGCGGAAAGTACCCTCCGCTGCCGGAATAAAAAATGTTCTCTTTCCAACACGGAAAACGAACTGATGAGCCTGCTTATAAAAGCCGGGAACAAAACCACCAGCCGCACCGTGCTTTTGCACAAGGTCTGGGGGATAGACGTTTCTGTAGAAGACAGTAATCTTGACAATTATATTTATTTTCTGCGCAAGCGGCTAAAAACTCTGGAAAGTAACGTCTCCATCGTCAACAGGCGAGGACACGGCTTCTACTTGGATTATCATGACCCCCAAGCCTGATTTATCCCAACGGTGTCATGACGGACTCTGACTGGCTAAAAATTGGCGGAAAGGAAAGCTTATGTATCGTAAAGTGAGGATTCATCTGACCATACTTTTTACATTTGTCACTTCGGTTCTATTGATCGCACTGCTCAGCGTCAGTTTCTATCTCTCCGTCAGACAACAGTTTTCCCTACAGTTATCTTCGTTTACCGGGCAGACGCAGACTGTCGTGGAATCCATAAGCGAACATAACATTCTCACCTCTGCATGGCTGACCTCCAAAGAAGAAGCCGCCGGTTTTCGCATCTATCTGTGGGATAATGATGTGGAACTGTTTCATAACCATGCGCATTCTAATCTCATACAGCCTGCCTATTCCTGTTATCTGCCCGTTCTGACAGAGGGACGCACTCTGAAACCGGCTGCCGGCTCGCAGGATATTTATGTCGGATATCACGGCATTCTTCCGGAAATCCTCTATTACCACAAGCTGCTCGTCAAAAACGACAGCGTTCTTCATATTTATTTTCTGCAGTCTCTCGATCCGCTGTATGATCATGTCAAGACCGGCCTTCTGCTTTATATCATCCTGCTTGTCGGTTCCGAATGCCTGCTGACGCTCTTCTGCTGGTACTTTACCGGGCGTCTGTCAAAACCACTCCTCGATTCCCAAATCAGCCAGAACCGTTTTATTGCCAGCGTTTCCCATGAGCTGCGCACACCGCTTGCCGTCATCCTCGCCAATGCCTCCGCCTGCGAAAAGGCGCCCGCCGCAGAACAAAAGAACTTTTTTCAGGTAATCGCCAGAGAAGGCGCACAGATGTCAACCATGCTGGAGCAGTTACTGACACTGTCCCGCGCAGACAGCCACGGACTTGCCCTCCATATAGAAGAAACCGATTTGCAGACGCTTCTTCTGGAAACCTACGAAAATTTCCTGCCGCTTGCCAGGGAGAGCGCCCACCGTCTTACCATTCGTCTTCCGGAAACAGATATTCCGCTTTGCAACTGCGATTCCTCCAGAATACGACAAGTATGTCATATTTTATTACACAATGCCCTCTCCTACACGCCTGCCGGAAGCAGCATCCTGCTTTTTCTTGACAGCGTTTCTTACGAAAAGGAAATCTCCATCGGCGTACAGGACGACGGTCCCGGTATCCCGGCTGAGGAACAGGGCAAAATCTTTGAACGGTTTTATCGGGGACGCAGCGAAGAAAAGGGACACCACGGACTCGGACTTGCGGTGGCAAAGGAAATCGCGGCGGCGCATAAAGGCACACTTAGCCTGAAGAATCCGGAAGGAGGCGGCGCTCTTTTTGTCCTGACACTGCCGCTTCGATGCGAGTTACCCTAAGCTTCTCGTATATGCTGATATCATTTTATGAAAAATTTACAGAAACACTAGATTACTTTCATTGACATTATGTTTTATAATATATATGCTTAAAAAAAGTAATTTGCTTCGCGAATAACTAATCCTGCCGGGAGATTTGTTTCGCGAACCCGGCATATTGAATTTCACATAATCGGACAGGAGACGATATCATGTCAGTTGTAGAAGAAATCAGAGAACAGCAGAAAAAATCTCTCAGCACCATGAGTTTCAAGGAGAAGCTCGCCTACTTCTGGGATTACTATAAGGTTCATGCACTAGCTGCCGTCATTCTGATTATTGTTACTGTCAGCATCATCCATCAGTTCGTCACCAACAAGGACTACGCTTTCTATGCTACGGTTCTCAATGCAGGAACCATTGAATACGAAGACACCACCGCCACGAAATGGGCGGTATTTCTCGATTTGTTCAGGGCTCATGATATCCTCGAGATTGAAGTAGCACTCGAATTGTGCGTATTGCTCGAAGGTTTCTGTCTCGGCGATTTGTGCGTTGATGGAACCGGGTTGCAAATCAACAGAAACTGATTGCTATGATGCAGACCGGTTCCATCAACGCACAAATCGCCGAGACAGAAACCTTCGAGCAATACGCACAATTCGAGTGCTACTTCAATCTCGAGGATATCATGAGCCCTGAACAAATCGAGAAATACCGCCCATATTTTTATTATACCGACGCCGCCACTTTTGAACAGGACGAGCCTGAAGCTTCTACAGCGGAGGGCAGCAATGCAGCTTCCGGGCAGAATACCAGTGCATCGTCTGACACGCTTCCGGCTGACCCTTCCACGCTTACCATCAACCACCTTGACCCTTCTACCATGGAAAAACCGGTGGCTGTAGGCGTTGTCATCACCGACAGTAAACAAATGCGGGAATCCGGCTACTATAAATATCTTGACAATCCGGAATACGACTATCAGGGGTATCCCTCCGAAGTGATTCTTGGCGTTCCCCTTTCATGCAAAGAACCGGATATTGCCATCCGGTTCCTAGAATACTTACAGCTTAGCGAGAATTGACGCACGGTCAATTCTCTTTTTAGCTTCGAGGCAAAAGCCCGTTTCAAGCCCAACACAAGAGAGCAATTTGTGTAATCTGCCATCTCAATTTACCAAAAATTCATTTTGACCCCAACATCATCTTATATTACAACAACTCTTTTAGTAACTGATTTACCATGGCAGGGTCAGCCTTGCCCTTCATGGCTTTCATGGTCTGTCCTACCAAAAATCCGATTGCCTTCTCCTTACCCTTACGATAATCCTCCACGGACTGCGGATTGTCCGCAATGACCTCTTCGACCGCTTTGCGCAGCGCGCCCTCGTCGTTTACGGTCTTTAGACCTTTTTCCTCCACATACTGCTGCGGATCGATATTCTCCTCGAACATCACTTCAAAGACTTCCTTTGCCACGGCTCCATTGATTGCCTTGGAATCCACAAGCGCAATGAGCTTTGCAAGATTTTCCGGTGAAAAATGCAGGTCGCAGGCATCCATCTCCTTTTCTTTCATCAGACGCATCGTCTCGCCCATCAGCCAGTTAGACACTTTCTTCGGTTGTCCGCAGATAGCGCAGGCTGCCTCGAAGATATCCGCCATATGCTTATCGCCGGTAATAATCTGAATATCATAATCTGGAAGGTCGAACACTTCTTTGTAACGCTTCATCTTTTCCGTGCGAAATTCCGGCTGTCTGCCTTTGATTTCTTCCAGCATCTCATCACTCACCACGATCGGCGTCAGATCCGGATCCGGGAAATAACGGTAATCCTGCGCATCCTCTTTGCTGCGCATAGCATACGATTCGCCTTTCACATCGTCCCACCTTCTCGTCTCCTGTATCACTTTTTCTCCCGATTCAAGCAGGTCAATCTGACGTTCCCGCTCCCCGGCAATCGCTCGGGAAATCGCTTTAAATGAATTTAAGTTTTTCATCTCGGTTCTCGTCCCGAACTTCTCTTTCCCAACTTCTCTTACAGACAGATTGACGTCAGCGCGCATAGAACCTTCCTGCAGCTTACAGTCCGATGCGCCAAGATACTGGATAATCAGGCGCAGCTTCTCAAGATAGGCAATGACTTCCTCGGCGTTTCGCATATCCGGTTCGGAGACAATTTCAATCAACGGCACGCCGGAGCGGTTATAATCCACGAGGGAACAATCCTCCCAATCGTCATGCACCAGCTTGCCAGCGTCTTCTTCCATATGGATTTCGTGGATGCCCACCGTTTTCCTGCCGCCTTCTTCCGTCTCAATCTCCACACCGCCATTTCTACAGATTGGCAGATAGAGCTGGGATATCTGGTAATTCTGCGGATTATCGGGATAAAAATAATTTTTTCTGTCAAACTTGGCATAGCGCGTAATCTCACAATTCGTTGCCAGCCCCACCGCTACGGCATACTCCAGCACCTGTTTGTTGAGCACCGGAAGCGACCCCGGCATACCGGTACATACCGGGCAGGTCTGGGTATTGGGCGCCGCACCGAAAGCTGTGGAACAACCACAGAAAATCTTGGTCCTTGTGGCAAGCTCCACATGTACTTCCAAACCGATTACCGTCTCATAATTCTTACTCATGACGCTGTCCCTCCTGTTCCATGCAGCTGCTTCCCATTACCTTCTCCACTCCTGCATTACCCTGCATCGGTCTCTCAGTTCTCTGCCCTTGCTCCTCCAGCCCGAAACTGCCTCTGACTTTCTCATAGGTATAGGCAGTCTGAATGAGCTTTTTCTCTTGAAAGCAGTCCCCAATAAGCTGTAACCCGATGGGAAGACCATTTTTATCAATCCCACAGGGAAGGCTGATTGCCGGTAATCCCGCAAGATTCACGGCGATGGTATAGATATCGCCCAGATACATTTTAATCGGGTCAGACAGACTTGCCCCCAGCCTTGGCGCTGTAGTAGGAGCTACCGGTCCCAATATCACATCATACTTTTCAAATGCATCGTCAAATGCCTTTTTAATCAACGCTTTCACACGCAGCGCCTTCAGATAATATGCGTCATAATATCCCGAACTCAATACGAAAGAACCGAGCATAATACGTCTTTTTACTTCTTCTCCAAAGCCTTCGGAGCGGGATTTCTTATACATGTTATGAAGCCCCGCATAATCCTCGGTACGGTAACCATATTTAATGCCATCGAAACGTTCCAGATTCGAGCTTGCCTCTGCAGCAGCAATGGTATAATACGTTGGAATCGCATACTCCACCAGACTCAAATCAAAATGCTCCACGATGGCGCCTTTTTCTTCCAGTTCTTTTGCTGCCTTTAAAACTGCCTCCTTGACTTCCTCATCCAGACCGTCCCCGAAATAGTCGTTCGGAATCCCGATGCGCATTCCCTGCACATCCTCTTTCAATGCAGACATAAAATCTAAATCCTGTCTTTCTACAGAAGTGGAATCCTTCGTATCATGAGACGAAATTGCCTGAAGCACCGCTGCGCAGTCCGTCACGTCTTTTCCCAGAGGTCCTATCTGATCCAGTGAAGAACCATAGGCAATCAGCCCATAACGCGATACCGTACCGTAGGTCGGCTTCATTCCTACAACACCGCAGTAAGAAGCCGGCTGTCGGATGGAACCCCCGGTATCGGAACCAAGCGCATAGAAACACTCCCCTGCCGCTACCGCCGCGGCGCTTCCTCCGGAAGAACCGCCCGGAACATGCTCCCTATTCCAAGGATTTCTCGTCACTCCGTAGGCGGAAGTTTCCGTGGTGGAACCCATGGCAAACTCGTCCATATTCGTCTTGCCAAGGATAACAGCGCCCGCTTTCTTAAGCTGCCGGACCGCTTCCGCCGTGTAGGTAGGAACAAAATTACCAAGTATTTTGGAAGAACAGGTGGTAAGCAGTCCTTCCGTACACATGTTGTCTTTGACTGCCACCGGTACGCCGGCTAAAGGTCCCGTTAATTCTCCCGCCTCAATTTTTTCCTGCACCTCTTTTGCCTGTCTGAGTGCGCCTTCACCGTCTACCGTCACATAGCAGTTCAGTATTTCATCTTGTTGTTCTATGCGGGCAAGCATAACCTCCGCCGCTTCCAAGGCAGTCGTCTTCCCCTCTTTCATCGCGGCAGAAAGTTCTGTCGCTGTCAGCTTCGTGATATCCATGTGGAGTCTGTCTCCTTTCCTTTAACTTCCTCTCTCTACATCTTCCCCGACCGAATCTTATGAGTCAAATGTCTTCGGCACCATGAACATTCCGTCCTTTTGTTCCGGCGCATTGGACAATAACTCTTCCCTCGTGTCACCGTTTGTCACCACATCCTCGCGGAACACATTCTGTACCGGAAATACATGGGACATCGGTTCCACCCCGGTAGTGTCCAATTCACCCAGTTTATCAATATAATCTAACATTCTTCCCATGTCTGACTTTGCCTGTTCCTTTTCTTCGTCAGACAATTCCAATTTTGCCAGAATACCGACATATTCAATTGTCTCATCACTGATGATATTTGCCATTGTCTTAATCCTTTCTGCTCCATGCATACTTTTCTATGCACTGCCCTGCGGTACAATCATCCAAGAAGTAAATATTCGTTTCAAGGTAACTGTTTTGTTTTCCCTGTCAGACGCGTCCAAATGAAGAAACTGACACGGGAAACCAAACTGTTACTTTCCAAACCACCCCACATCTTACTGCCGAATCTTAATATGCACTTCCCGAAGCTGCTGCTCTGTCACATCGTTTGGCGCACCGCACATCAAATCCTGTGCCGAACCGCTCATCGGGAAAGCAATCACTTCTCTGATATTCTCCTCGTTCCTAAGAAGCATAATCATTCTATCCACTCCCGGCGCCATGCCTGCATGTGGCGGCGCGCCGAACTGAAATGCACTGTAGAGCGCACCGAATTTATTTTTCAAAGTCTCCTCATCATATCCCGCAATTTCAAACGCCCTGACCATGATATCCATGTCATGATTGCGGACTGCTCCGGAAGACAATTCCACGCCGTTACATACGATATCATACTGATAAGCCAGAATCTCCAGCGGATCCATCGTGTTGAGCGCTTCCAATCCGCCCTGCGGCATGGAAAAAGGATTATGCGTAAACCCAATCTGTTTCGTGTCCGGATCCAGCTCAAACATCGGGAAATCATTGACATAGCAGAAGCGGTATGCATTCTTTTCCAGCAAATCCAGTTTCTGTCCAAGTTCCGTGCGGATCTGTCCGGCATAGTACGCCGCCCGTTCCTCCTTATCTGCAATAAAGAAAATCGTATCTCCCGCAACCAGTTGTGCAAGAGCCGCCAGCTCACTCTTTTTTTCCTCCGGAATAAACTTGTCGATTGGTCCCTTATAACTCAAATCGTCCGCCACTTCCAGATAGCCGAGTCCGCCCATTCCCATATCGGTGGCAAACTTAAGCAGCTTTTCATGGAACCCTTTGGACATCTCTGCATGTACTTTTATGGCACGAACTGTCCTGTTGTGGAAGGGTTTAAACATGCATTCTTGGAAAAAATCTGTCAAGTCAATAATCCGAAGCGGATTGCGTAAATCCGGTTTGTCCGTACCAAACTCTAGCATCGCCTGTTTGTAGCTGATGACCGGATATGGCGCTTTGGTAACCTTATACCCTTCCGGCGCAAATTTCTCAAAGGCTGCTGAAAGCACTTCTTCTCCTACACGGAATACATCTTCCTGTGTTGCGAAGCTCATCTCAAAATCCAACTGATAAAACTCTCCCGGTGAACGGTCTGCTCTGGCATCCTCATCCCTGAAGCATGGTGCAATCTGAAAATATTTATCAAATCCTGACACCATCAAAAGCTGTTTATACTGCTGCGGCGCCTGAGGCAGCGCATAAAATTTACCTTTGTATTTTCTGGACGGGACAATATAATCCCTTGCGCCTTCCGGGGAAGAAGCACACAGAATCGGCGTCTGTATCTCCAAAAATCCCAGTTCTGTCATTTTCTCCCGCAGATAAGCAATCACTTTAGACCGAAAGATAATGTTATCTTTCACTTTCTGGTTGCGCAGGTCAAGATAACGGTATTTCAAACGTACCTCTTCTCTCGTTTCCTTGGATGTCATAATCTCAAAGGGAAGCTGTTTATAGACTCTTCCGAGCACATCAACCTTGTGTGCCTCCAATTCGATTGTCCCGGTAGGGATTCTCGGATTATAGGTTTCCTCATCCCGATGCTCAATCAACCCCTCGATAGATACGCTCATCTCTCTGGACAAGCCGTCAAGCAGCGATGTGTCGCGCATCACCACCTGTAATACGCCGTACATATCGCGAAGATCCACAAAAGATACACCTCCGTGATCCCTGATATTCTCAATCCAACCCGCCACGCGGATTTCCCTGCCGATATCTTCCTCGCTAATCTGTTGCATTGTTACGTCTCTGTAAATGTTTGCAATTGTCATGTTTTGGTTCTCCCTTCGCATATTGGTTGTGCTTGTGCTGCCGGAACTCTATATTGTGATGCACCAGACGATACAAGAACAAAATGCCTTTGGCATTTTGTTCGGAAGAATGCTTCGCATTCTTCCACGCTTTAGCAAAATTTCCTATACAACAAAAAATCCCGGAACACATTTCTGCATTCCGGGACGGATAGTTATGATTATCCGCGGTACCACCCGCATTGATAAGCCGCCACCTCTGACAAGGTGTTTTCTCGCCTTACCCACTCTTGACACTTAACGCGTGCAACGTATTGCCCTAGCCCAGCGGTTCAGACAATCTGCTCCGGAGTGTTCCCAATCCCTGCCTTTCACAAACAGCGCTCTCAGTCGGTGACGCCGTATTCCTGTCGCTTCCCGCAAGGTGAGTCTCCTTCATCGCATTTCAAAGATATGTTTTGTATATATCACAAAAATAATCAGAGTGCAAGCTTTGTACGAAAAAAAATACAATTAATGTTATACTTCAGCCTTCCATGTCAGGCGCTGAAGCCTCCATACACCGCCGCTTCGCCGCTTCGTACTCTGCCACAGACACTCCGAGGCCCTCGCAGGCTTTCTGCAAGTCAACACCAAAATTCTTCATTGCCGACTCTATATTTCTGACAAGCATTTTCCTGCTTCCTTGTTCCGCTCCTTCTCTTATTCCTTCTTCTCTTCCTTCTTTCATTCCGAACTCTTTGCCCTGCTCATATCCAATCTCAAGAATACCCATCTTCACAACCTCCCATTCCTCGGTTTGTTTGACTTCTTCCACAATCCGGTCCAGATCTACAATTCTTTTATCTTTCACCGTGATATTCTCATTGTTTAGCGTTGTGTATTTCATATACTGTAACAGACTGACCAGTTCCGGGCGTCCGTTCAAGCTCGTCATATTCAGAAAAATTTTACTTGTTCCGTCATCCAAGGGCAAATCCGGTGCTTCTTCACACCATTCGCGGAATGTATACATAGCTAAATCCCTTCCAAAAATATCTTCCTGTGTTATGAAAATAATCGTTGTGGATGGCAGATACTTGTATCTGGTTTCCTTCCCGGATTTTAAAATCGGCGTATCCAGCATTCCCTGATAAAATCTGGAACGCTTACGGACATCATCGCCTTTCGCATCGTTCTGCATCTCCATATCAAACTGCCGCTCCTGCATATCTGATGCCCAAGCATCCAGACGTATGGCGCGTTTACCCGATTTGTTTAAGATAACCTGTTCTGCTTTGACTTCCTTAAGCTGCAATTCCGGTTCATCCAGTATGATGCCAAGCACATCCTCGTAGGCTTCTTTCACTTTGATGACCGACAAAAACAATGCAAAATCACTTAAATTAATCCGACAGTTATCAACCGTCTCTTGTACCCATCCCTTCGTTGTCTTGTCCATAGCATATCCTCTCTTTCTTTGTGCACAGGGAGAATATTACCGCTATGACCGTACTCATTTCTCCCTGCGATTATGAAGTTGTAAGCAAGGAGTTCCCGCAGAGAGCACTCTGCACAGATACGGATTCTAAACTAAATCCATTAAGATATCATAAGAATCTTAGACTATTTCTTTGCTTGGAAAGATTATAGCACATTCTGTTTTTTATTACAAGCATAAACTAAATATTAATCATCCCCGACTTTTAACAAAACTCTTCAAAACAACTCATCCAGCAAAATATAGTATCGGATTTTGTCCCATTCAGGCGCTATCCCCAATTCGCGAAACAAGCGTAAATCGTCAAAATCAGAGCAGGCACGCCCATGATATCTGCCGCTGTAATTTTGTGACAGACTCCGATAGCAAAGTGCAATGTCACACCACTTATCGGCTATTCCTGTTTTGCCCAAATCAATATATCCTGTCGTCTGGTCGTGAATGCCAAATATGTTTGGCAGGCAAAAATCCCCATGGGATAACACCGGTTCCTCCTCCGGCATATTTTGATACAGCCAGCGCAGTAAGTCTGCCGGATCCTTAAAGCCGTCCTCCCCGAACGTTTCCGGCTCCACGTTGTCCAAATCAACCAGCCCGTTTACAACATTGTATTCCGCAAGCTTCAATTTTTTTGCAAGGCGCATATCCGAGGGACAATCCGAAACATCAACGCTCCATAGTTTCTTAAGACCGTCCGCCAGCATCTTACACTGCATTGCCGGGCAGCTCATGTACCCATCGTCACAAGCCATCCGCCCGGCGCATTTACTCATGAGCAGATACGATTTTTCGTCTGCTGTCTCATAGGCATACACGGCGGGAACCGGAATCTTTCCGCACAAATATTGCATCATATGACATTCATTATCCGCTTCCTCGTTATGTCTTCCAATCTTTAACACCTTATCTTCAAAAATAAGAATTGACGATTCGGACATTCCGATTTCATCCTTCCGATAAGTTTCATCTGCAATCAGACTGCTAATTTTTTCAGGTAAGATCATGTCGGACTCCTTCCGCTTTCCTTTTTCTCATAAAAGACCAATGTCAGTTTATCATTAATGACCGTTTGTTTTTCAATTTTTTGATACCCCATCTTTTCATACAAATAACAGTTCTTCTCCTCCTGCAAAATCGTGTCTAACTCCCATCCTGCCGCAAACGCGCTTCTACCTTTTCCACGGATTCCGCACCCGGATTTGTGTCAAAATCCTGATATTTGTCGAGTAATTTCTGAAACGCCTTAACCTGCATCGCATGTAGTTCCGCGGCGTCTTCGACTCCCGCCCGTACTAATCTGAGGTTACATTTTTCTAATCTGCAGTTCTTTTCTTCGTCCAGTTCCTCTCGCTCATTCTTACTCTTCATATTGTCTCCTTACCGCATGTAAGCTCTGCATAGGTAAACTCCGTCCTCCTGCATCAAAACACCAGTTGTACGAGCAACATATAACAAATCGTGCCACCCGCAATGGAAAGAAGCATCTGTCTCTTCCACAGATGCAGCCCAACCACCACCACAATACTGAGCATCTCCGGGATACCGCGACTTCCGGCAAAGAGACTGACATTTTTCAGACAGTAAACCACCAGCAAGCCGAACACTGCCGCCGGAAGAACCTTGCCAAGATACCGGATATACTCCGGTGTCGGCTTTCCTGCCGGAAAAACGAGAAAAGGGATAAAGCGGGTCAGCATCGTCCCCAGAATCACCATTCCTATCGTTATGATCTGCTGTGTAACCGTCATCTTTCACCCACCCTTCCAATCTCCGCCTGCAACGGATTCTTCACAAGCGTCAGCACGCCCAGAATCCCTACCATCGCCGGAATGATAAAATTCTCCGCGCCAAAAGCAATCAGACATAAGAGTGAAACCCCAATTCCCACAAACGCGCTCACATGATTCTTTTCCTTCATCCACTGCTCCATGAAAATCACGACAAACATCGCCGTCATGACAAAATCAAGCCCTTCCGTATTAAAATGAATCAAGGAACCGAAAATCCCGCCCAGCGTCGCCCCAAAAAACCAATAAAAATGATTGAACAGCGTGACAAAAAACATAAACCAGCCCTTATCGATTCCTTCCGGTATATCCGCCGTATAATTGATTGAAAAACTCTCGTCACACATACCGAAAATCAGATAAATGTCCTTTAACCCGTTTCCACGGTACTTATCCAGCATGGAAATCCCGTAAAACAAATGCCTTGCATTAATCATCAACGTCATGGCAAACGCCTGTAACGGATTAAAAGCGCCCAAAAGCAGATTCACCGCCACAAATTCCATGGAACCTGCAAAAATCGTCAGGCTCATCAGCATCGGATACCAGAAACTGAATCCGGAAACATTCATATAAATCCCATACGTCATTCCCAAAAACCAGAACCCCGCAAAAATCGGAATCGTATGCGGAAACGCCGCTTTCATAGCGCTTAGTAACTTCATCTTACGTGACATGACTCTTTCTCCTGCAATAAACCGTCTTTCCGTGATACCGTCTTTTGCCTTCCACGGTCTGCGGCTGATATCGCCTTATCATACCACTTTGCACGCGCAGATTCAAATACTATCTGCCTTTTTACCTCCCAATTTTAATCCAGCATAATCTCCTTCACGGAAAACCGCTCCATCTTTTTCCCGTAGAACCGCATAATTCCCTCGTAGAGCAGAACAAATACCACCAGCGTGCAAAAAAACGCCGGAACATCGAACCCGTATTCCGGAATGCCTTCCATACCGGCAAATACGACCTCCACAGCTATTTTTAATAGTCCGAACTGATAAACCGTCCCTACCGCAAATCCTACATATGCCCACGGTCTGTAGCCGCCCAGAACCGCTTTCGCGCATTCCCTCGCCTCATAGCCGAACACTTTCAGCATCGTAATCGTCTTGGCGTTAGCCTTCATCACAGAAGTTGTGGCAATCAATAGTGTAACGCACGCCAGCACAATACCGATAGACATGATCATAACCGCCATCATAACGCTTGCAAGCTCGTCCATGGAAAAGGACATCTGCATCATGGAAGAGAAGCAGAATACGGCAAACGTGATAAAAAACACAAGGGACTTTCTCTGTCTGACACTACTCTTCCTAAGTTCCGTCAAAAAAGGCATATTTGTCTCTTTCTTTGCCTTAACCACTTTCACCGCTGCCGCCTCCCGCATAAGCGTCAGTGCACTGACACGCAGCCTGTAATAGCTGTAGAAAATGGAAAGCATCGCAAAAAAGACCGCAGGAAGCACTGCCAGCGCGATAAAAAGCGACGGATGAAACGTAGCATCAAAGGGCGGAAAATATCCTTCCGCATTCTGCGTCTCATAAAACCCCGGCATCAGCAGGTGCGCGCCCAAATACCCCGCCGCCGCACCTGCAAACACGCACAGCCCAAACACTGCAAACCCTTTTGCAATGGCGAACCTTGAATATCCCAATGCCTTCAGGATACCCAGCTGCTTCTTGTGCGTATCCACATAATGTCCGATATAAAAGCACAACAGTACCACGCTGGTCAGAAGCAGACAGCCGCCCGAAAGCGCACTGACCATCTTTGCTGTGTTACGCATCGCTTCATACATTATCCTTGCCATCTGCCCTGTAATCGCCGCCTCGACTGACGTGATATCTATATAATAATTTAGAAAAAGCGTGCACACAAATACGGCACAAAAGCTCACGATTAAAATCCCAATCATTTTAAATACGTCCTTGAAACTGATTATCATCCCATATTCCTCTCTACATCTTACATACTCATACATCATTTTATATACAATCCGGTTCCATCTCTTTTTCTTGACACCCGAATCCTACCATGCAATCTCGTAAGCCGTCTTCTGCTTCGTATTGTGATAAGTCTCCACAATCCTTCCACTGTTCATACGAATCACGGTATCCGCCATCTGGGCAATGTTTTGGTTGTGCGTTACCATGACCATCGTAAAGCCGAGTTCTCTTTTCAGTGTACAGATATAATCCAGAACCTGCCTGCCGGTCTGCTCATCGAGCGCCCCTGTCGGTTCATCCAGATACAGCACCTTCGGTTTCTTGGCGAGCGCCCTTGCCACAGAAACCCTCTGTTGCTCACCCCCGCTTAGTTCATGCGGATATTTCATGCGCTTTTCTTCCAGCCCCACAGCTTTAATCGTCTTCCGGTATTCTTTATTGCCTGCAAGGTCGGCACCCATTTTCACATTCTTGTCCACGTCCAGATTCGGAAGCAGGAAATATTGCTGGAAAATATAACCGATATACTCTTTTCTGAATTTCGTCAGTTCCGTATCGTTCATGGATGACACTTTCCTGTCATCATAGCATATCGTTCCTTCATCCGCCGGCTCTAACCCCGAAATAACATTCAACAGTGTGGATTTACCCGAACCGGATGCGCCGAGTATTACTACGAAATCACCATCCTTAACGGTAAGCGACACTCCTTTTAACACCTCGTTGCGGCTGTCGCCTGTTCCATACGACTTATGTACATTTTCAATCTTTATCATGATTCCTGCCTTTCCCCTTCTCCATCATCATCAATGCCATAAAAATCTGCGTCAGTCTTTCTCCGATCTGCGCTGCCGTATAACTGCATAGTCCGGTGGCGCACATGGTTGCAATTCCGTGGGTATACGTCCACAAATGCTGGTAAATCATATCCGCCGTTTCCCTGCTGTCCACATACTTTAGCACCGATTGCAGAATGTCCTCATAACTGGCGTCTATCTGCGGCAGAATGCCCTCCACTCCCGACTGTCCCGGCACAGCGCTCATAAAAAGAAGCCTAAACAGCATCGGCTCCTCCATGGCAAACTTAATATATGCCATTCCCACACCCTTGAACGCCAGCTCCTGCCTTAGCCCCTCTGCAATATAACCGCCGTAAACTTCCTTCGCGCGGGCAATCACCTCCATCCTGACCTCTTCCATATTTTCAAAGACCGTAAAAATGGGGCGGGCAGAGCTTTGCAGCTTCTTCCCCAATTCTCTCGCAGTAATCTTATCAATCCCCTCTGTCCTTGCCATCTGAAATGCGGCTTCTATTATCTCTTCTCTTGTAAATTTTGCTTTCGGCGGCATAAATATCCCCTTTCTAAAACATTTGTTTTAAATCGTATGTTTTACTATAACATCGTATGATTTGAATGTCAATAAGAAAAATCACCCTCTGCTGCCAGAAGGTGATTTCAATCAATACTGTCTATGCATTTATCATCCGCTACATCGTAATCCAGCCGAGCACATTCGCAATCGAACTGAGCAGAATAATCACAATGCATACCGGTGCTAAATATTTCATGAAAAAGCAATACATTTTTCTGCGTTTAAATCCGGAGGACTGCTCTACCTCCTCGATGATTTTGTTAAGACCTGCCACACGGGTAACTAACAGGCACGTTGCCAGCGCCGCTATTGGCATCATCAATGAATTGGTCAGAAAATCAAAGAAATCAAGAATCGACATGCCAATTATCGTCACAAAATCCAGCGCCCCAAACCCAAGCGCCGATACAGAACCAAATAAAACCATGATAATCCCCATCAAAACCGTCGCTTTATGGCGCCCGATTCCAAGCTGGTCTTCAAAGGTTGAAACGCCCGACTCCGCCAGCGAAATCGCACTCGTCAGCGCCGCAAGCAGTACCAGCAGGAAAAACATAATACCCGCACCGGTTCCAAATCCCATACTCGCAAATACCTTAGGAATCGTGATAAACATTAAGGACGGTCCCGCCTGTAATGTATCTGGATCACCTCCCGAAAATGCAAAGACTGCCGGAATAATCATCAGTCCGGCAAGCATGGCAATCGCCGTATCAAAAATCTCCACCTGCTTGGTAGACTGCTCGATATCCACTTCCTTTTTCATATAAGAACCATAAGTATATAAGATTCCCATCGCAATGGACAGGGAATAAAACATCTGCCCCATGGCGGCAACTACCGTCATCCATGAGAAATTCCCAAAATTCGGAATCAGGAAATATTTTACCCCCTCAAGGGCACCCGGTCTGGTCATAGAATAACCTGCCACAAACACAGCCAGAATGACAAGTACCGGCATCATAACCTTTGAAACCCGCTCCACACCATGTTTCACGCCTGCAAACAAAACGCCGATAACTATCAGGCTGAATATCAGAAACCATATCTCCGCGCTAACCCCGTCGGAAATAAAACCTGTAAAATAATCATCCTGTGCCAAAGCCTGTGTACTGCCACGCAGATACTCAAACAGATATTTGATTACCCAGCCGCCAATCACGCTGTAATAGGGCACAATCAGCATAGGAATCACGGCGTTTACCCAGCCTCCAAACCGAAATGGCAGTTTCTTACCGAATGACTGAAAAGCTCCTACCGGGCTTCTCTTCGTCATACGTCCCAGCGCAGTTTCCGATACAATCAATGCATACCCAAACGTCAACATAAGGAGCAGATAAGTCAGAAGAAAAATTCCTCCGCCGTATTTCGCAGCAAGATACGGAAATCTCCAGATATTCCCAAGCCCTACCGCTGAACCGGCGACTGCAAGGACATATCCAAGCCTTCCCGAAAAAGCGCTTCTTTTCTTGTCCGTATGTTGGGCTGCTGCGTTCGTTTTATCCCCTGTCATATTAAAATGCTACCTTCCTATTTGTCCGTCTCGAACTTCTATTCGTCAACTCCGTACACTTCCGCCACGTCCTTCGGCAGCTTATGCACATTCCGAAGAAATTTTGCTGCAGCCTGCCCCTCCGCCGGCTCAGCAGACTATATCGACAGTTTCTTAATCCTGTCAACCGCTTCTACCGTGTTCTCATAACTGCCAAATGCCGTCAGACGGAAATAAGTTTCCCCGCTGGGACCGAATCCGGACCCCGGCGTTCCGACCACATTCGCATTCTCCAGCAAGTAATCGAAAAACTCCCAGCTCGTCATATTGTTCGGCGCTTTCAGCCAGATATAAGGTGCATTCACACCACCGGACACACTGAATCCTGCCGCTTTCAGACCATCTAAAATATATGCCGCATTCTTCATATAGTAGGCAACCAGCTCCTTCGTCTCCTTCTTCCCGGATTCACTGTACACTGCCTCGCCCGCTCTCTGCACAATATACGGTGCACCGTTATATTTCGTACCATGGCGTCTTGCCCACAAAGCATGCAAGGATACATCTCCTACTTTCAGTTCCTTCGGAATCACCGTGAAGCCCAGACGCACGCCGGTAAATCCGGCATTCTTGGAGAAAGAACGAAGCTCAATCGCACAGGTCCTTGCCCCCTCGCACTCATAGATTGTGTGCGGTACATCTTCCTCCGAGATATATGCCTCGTAAGCCGCGTCATAAATAATAACGGAACCATTCCGATTGGCGTAATCCACCCACTCCTGAAGCTGCGCCTTGTTGATTGTTGAACCCGTCGGATTATTGGGGAAACACAGATAAATCAAATCCGGCACTTCCTTCGGCAGCTGCGGCGCAAAATGATTATCCGCCGTACAAGGCATATAGATAACGTCACTCCACCGCTCCGACGCCGCATCATACGTACCCGTTCTGCCAGCCATCACATTGGTGTCCACATAAACGGGATAGACCGGGTCGCAGACCGCAATCTTATTATCCAGCGCAAAAATCTCCTGAATATTGCCGGAATCACACTTCGCACCATCCGACACGAAAATCTCGTCCGCTTCAATTTGACATCCTCTTTTTTTATAATCGTTATCCGCAATCGCATTTCTCAGAAACTCATATCCCAAATCCGGCGCGTATCCGCGGAAAGTAGCAGCATCCGCCATCTCGTCCACCGCACCGTGCAGCGCGCTTATGACTGACGCTGAAAGAGGCTGCGTCACATCGCCAATCCCTAATCTGATAATTTTCTTCTCCGGATTCGCCGCCGTATAAGCGTTGACCTTCTTTGCAATCGTAGAAAAAAGATAGCTGCCGGGTAATTTTAAATAATTGTCGTTTACTTTTACCATAGTCTCCTCATTTCTGCGCTGTTATAGTTCACACCATCCAATCAAATCGCCAATTTGCATCAGACAGCGCGCTGACACATCTCTCGTACTTGAACATTCTTTCAATCATTTCCCTGCTGTTCAACACTCGCCCTCAAAAACCGTGACTGCCGGACCCGTCATATAGACCAGATTCGCCTCCCTGTCCCATGTAATTTCAAGCTCGCCACCTAATAGTTTAACAGTAACCGTTTGTTCCGTCAAACCATTTAAGATACAGGCGACCACCGTCGCACAACACCCCGTGCCGCAGGCAAGCGTCTCCCCTGTGCCTCGCTCCCATACACGCATCTGTACAGTTTTGCGGTCCAGAACCTTGACGAACTCCGTATTGATACGATTCGGGAAACGCTCATGATTCTCAAAATACGGACCAATTTCTTCAATGTTTAAATCCGCCACATCATCCATAAAGACAACAGCATGGGGATTTCCCATTGACACACATGTCATTTTGTATTCCCTGCCATTTACGATGATGGGAACATTGATGATACTTTCCTGCTGAGCCGCCACGGACTTATCATCCGCATTTTTTTGATATTGCCCTTCTTCTGACTCCACTTTGACCGGTATATTTTCCGGGCGAAGCTCCGGCGCACCCATATTCACTCTGACACAGTCCACTTTTCCTTCTTTTATAAAAAGCTCTAAATATTTTATCTTCCCGCAGCTTATGACGCTTATGTCGGTTTTGTCTGTCAACCCTTTCTCATACACATATTTCGCCACACAGCGGATACCGTTCCCGCACATCTCCGCACGGCTCCCGTCGGCATTGTACATCTCCATCTCGAAATCAGCGTCTTTAGACGGATTGATGAAAATCACGCCGTCACCGCCGATTCCAAAATGTCTGTCACTGAGGCGCTTTACCAGTTCCGGTTTATCCTCCTGCGCAATTTCTTCCGCAAACCCGTTCACGTAAATATAGTCGTTGCCACATCCTTGCATTTTTGTAAACTTCATATAAATCCTCCTTTCCGCACCGCTTTTTTGACTTTTCCAAGATAAGCTGTATTCCATGTGCGCTTACTGCCATCATCCTTTATCAAACTTATATTTCACTGTACATCATATCACACTTCCATAACAAATAGAGCACATTTATTGCAGAATACTGCGCAAAATATGCCCTGTCGTCCCTATCATTTAGCAGTGCTGTGCTACACAGGCAATATGCCTGCCATAAGGCTCAACTCTATTCACCGCAGCATCGTCAATACCATCTGTGCCGTTTCCGCCATATTGGTACCGCTGTCCATACTGCATTTCTGGATATAGCGGTGAGCCTCCCCCTCTGTCATATGGTTCCGGCTCATCAGCAGCGCTTTCGCTTCTTTGATATATGCCGCTTCTTCGACACTGCGTTCCTTCGGCTGGGTCTTTGTCCTCCGCCTTCTGCGCATAATCGTCTGACTCATCATATCCACTGTATTAATGAGATCGTGTACTTTAAGCGGCATGGCGAGCCCCATAATATCATCGCTGCGGTATTCATTGAGTACCGTCCGGGATGCCACAAGCAGCATGTCGAACCCCGGCGGAAGGCAGTCGTGCAACTCCGTATATATCATGTCTGTCATCTTGTACGCACATATGACAATGCCATCGCTTAAATCACGCAGATGATTTAAGCATTGCGCTCCTGTCGAGCAGACTGCCGTAACCTGAAAACCGTTCTTCACCAGCACCCCACGGATACCCTTGGCATCTTCTATCTTCGGCAGCGCCACAATAATATTGATCACACGCTCACCTCCCGTCCTGTATTTTTGTCTTGCATGTGTATATGACATGTATGTCATTGCAATATATGCATCATTCCGGCTGCATCACACATTGTTCAGATACTCATTCACCTCCCAGTCCGTCACCTGCATACGATAACGGAACCATTCTTCCTTTTTCGCCTGAATATACTTGTGATATGCATGTTCACCCAGCACATCCCGGATGAACGCATCCGCCTCCATATTGTAGACTGCCTCAATCAGCGTACCCGGTATCTCCTCAATCTTCATGACAGCCTTTTCCTCCTCGCTCAAACGGAAAATATTGCAGTCCACGCTCTCCGGCGGCATAATCTTGTTCACGATACCATCCAGTCCCGCGCGCAGGCATACTGCCAAAGCCAGATAAGGATTTGCCGCCGGGTCGGGACAGCGCAGTTCAATCCTCGTTCCCTCGCCGCGCGTCGCCGGAATACGGATGAGCGGGCTTCTGTTTGTGGCGCTCCATGCAATGTAAACCGGCGCCTCGTATCCGGGCACCAGACGCTTGTAGGAATTGACAAGCGGATTGGTAATCGCCGTCATGCCTTTCATATGTTTCATGATACCGCCGATAAAATAATATGCGGTCTGGCTTAACCCCAATACATCACTCTCGTCGGCAAAAATATTTTTGCCATCCTTGGACAAAGACATGTTGATATGCATTCCGGAGCCGTTCACGCCAAACTTCGGCTTCGGCATAAAAGTAGCATGAAGTCCGTGCCTGCGGGCAATCGTCTTGACGGCGAGCTTGAAGGTCATGATATTGTCCGCCGTAGAGAGCGCCTCGTCATAACGGAAATCAATTTCATGCTGTGCCGGCGCAACCTCATGGTGAGACGCTTCGATGATAAACCCCATGTCTTCTAAGGTAAGCACCATATCCCGTCTGGCATTTTCACCGAAGTCCAGCGGCCCCAAATCAAAATATCCTGCCTTTTCATGAGTAATCGTCGTGGGCATCGCATTTTCGTCCGTATGAAACAGAAAAAACTCACACTCCGGTCCGACCTCGAACGTATAGCCAAACTTCTCCGCCTCCCCTATCGCACGCTTTAAAATATAACGCGGATCTCCCTCAAAGGGGGTGCCATCGGGACGATACACATCGCAAATCATCCTTGCCACCTTACCCTGCTGGGGTCTCCATGGGAATATTTCCATCGTGCTGAAATCCGGATACAGATACATATCGGATTCCTCAATCCGCGCAAATCCTTCAATCGAAGAGCCGTCAAACATGCACCCATTGTCCAGCGCCTTCTCAAGCTGACTTGCCGTAATCGCCATATTTTTCAGATTACCGAAGATATCTGTAAACTGCAGGCGGATAAACTCCACGTCCTCGTCTGCAACCAGTTGTATGATATCTTCCTTTGTATAATTTTTTCTCATAACTGCCTCCTTATCATCTTTTATCATTTACTTTCATTCAAATTCCCTACAGACGCACGCAAGGGCATTCTTATCCTGCAATAAGAACGCCCTTGTTCCATGATTTTCAATTTATAATAGCAGTTGTCTAATACATTTGTCAAGTCGGGATAGCATCTGATTTCCACGCAGAAAATCCATTAACGGAATACCGTTATCTATAGTAAATTCTCAACATAGCGTGTATAATGCAAATGATACACATAACAAATACGATATATTGTATTGTGCATGTTTACAGGAGAATGTTTATGCCAAAAATCATGATTATTGAAGATGACAAGGCGGTGCGGGAAGAACTGGCGCTCCTGCTGGCAAATGAGGGATACGAGCCGGTCGCTGTCACCGATTTTCATCGTATCATACCGCAGGTAAAGGAAGCGTCTCCCGACTTGATTTTACTGGATCTGGGGCTGCCCGGACAGGACGGGCTTTCTCTGTGCGCCGAACTGAGGCAGGATAATGACATTCCCGTCATATTTGTCACCAGCCGTAATTCCACGTCAGATGAGCTGACCGCCCTGTGCATGGGCGGTGATGATTATATCTGCAAGCCGTATAACATTCCTCTTCTGCTTGCCCGCATCAAAGTCGTTCTGCGAAGAAGCAGTCCGAAGGCAGCGACGGAATACACGGAAATAAACGGGCTGCGCTTAAATCCCGCCAAAGGATGCGCCACCGCCAACCGGCTGACTACGGAGCTTACGCGCAACGAAATCCAGATTCTTGCACATCTGATGGCTCATGCAGGAGAAATTGTCCCCCGTGCCGACCTGATAGAAGCATTGTGGAACAACAAAATTTACATTGACGACAACACCCTCAGCGTGAATATGACCAGACTGCGGGGCAAGCTGGAGGCGCTTGGACTGCCTGACTACATCAGGACACGGCGCGGCATCGGATACCAAATCTGCCAAGGCGGCACAGCGGAATAAAAGAACCTGCTGTCTGCCGCAACACTGTTCATGCACCAACTTAGCCAAACGCCGGAGTAAAGATTGCAGTAACCTGCTCCGGCATGGAGGAAACTATGACCTTTCGTGAATTTTTATCTGACCGTACGGGCAGAATCATACTGGAACTATGCATCTTAGCCATGTCCGTCTGCCTTCTTTCCGTCACCGGAACGCAGCCGGACATCCTTTTGCTACTCTTCGTATTCCTAGCTTTCATCCGCATAACCGTGCTTCTCATCGACTTTTTCACACTGCGCTCCCATCTGGCACAACTGGAGCACATTATGGCAAATCTGCCACAGAAATATCTGTTTACCGAATGTGCGCCACCGCCAAAAACCATCTATGAGCGCAGACTTTTTGCCCTCATGCGGCGCTCCTGCAAATCCATGACCGAAGCCGTCTCGGACGCCGAGGCGGCAAGACGGGAATACCGGGAAACGGTAGAAAGCTGGGTACACGAAATCAAATCCCCCATCACGGCAGCCAAATTAATCTGTCATGGCATAGAACCCGAACCCCGGCGCCGGCTTGCACAGGAGCTTTTCCAGATAGAGGCGCATGTGGAGCGTGCCTTATTTTATGCGAGAACAGAGAATCCCGAAAAAGATTTTATCATTCAGCAATACAACCTTGACGACATTGTAGCGGAGGCAATCGAAACCTATGGCACACTGCTCATGCAGAGCAATATACGAGTCGAAACCGGCAATCTGCATTATCAGATCTATACCGACCGCAAATGGACGTGCTTTATCCTCGGACAGCTTCTGCAAAATGCCGCCCGGTATAAAAATGAGCAAAGCGCATTTGCGCACGACTCCCTTATCCATGACACATCTGTCATTATCGTATCCGCCGAACCTTCCGACAAAGACCGGCTTAAGCTCACCGTCTCGGATAACGGCATCGGCATTCCCGCCCATGAACTGCCCCGCGTCTTCGACCGGGGATTTACGGGCAGCAACGGGCGTGCCAGAGGCGGCAGCACCGGCATGGGATTGTATCTGTGCCACAAGCTGTCCGACTTTCTTGGGCTTGCTATCCAGATTACCTCCGTCGAAGGAGAAGGAACCAGCGTAACGCTCTCCTTTCTTACAAAAATGTAAGACAAATCCATATCACTTCGATACCAGCCGCTTCTCTGCTATTGTATGATAGCAGCATAAACCATCGTCCCGCGGCTTTTGCCAGACATCACTTTGCGGATGCTCGGTACATTGCCCGCAGAAATCAACTTAAAGGAGGTATGTTATGCTGCAAGTCACCAACATTGAAAAATATTACGGCAGTAAAAATCACGTCACCAAAGCATTAGACCGGGTCAGCTTCACGGTAGAAAAGGGCGAATTTATCGCCATCATGGGGGCTTCCGGCAGTGGTAAGACCACCCTGCTCAACTGTATCTCGACAATTGACACGGTAAGCGCCGGAAGCATCCTCTTAGAAGGAACGGAAGTCTCGGAGCTTGGCGAAAGCGACCTTGCCCGTTTCAGACGGGAACGGCTTGGATTTGTCTTTCAGGATTTTAATCTGCTGGACACCTTGACGATTGAAGAAAACATCGGTCTCGCCCTCATGCTGAACCATTCCAATCCACAGGCAGTACAGAATCAAGTTATGGAAATTGCCGAAAAACTCGGCATCACGGATATTCTGGGTAAATTCCCCTATCAGGTGTCCGGCGGACAAAAACAGCGTGCCGCCTGCGCCAGAGCCATGGTTGCAGGTCAGTCTCTGCTCCTTGCCGACGAACCCACCGGTGCTTTGGACTCCACGGCTTCCAAGAACCTTCTGGAAATCATGACGAAGCTCAATCAGGAAATGGAGGCGACCATTCTTATGGTCACCCATGACGCCTACAGCGCCAGCTATGCCTCAAGGGTGCTTTTCTTAAAAGACGGCAAAATTTTCAACGAGCTGCTCCGGGGCGAACGAAACCGTTCCGTATTTTACCGCGAGATTCTGAATGTCCTTGCAATGTTGGGAGGTGATCTTTGTGACGTTATTTAGACTGTCCCTGCGAAACGCCCGAAGGCAGGCGAAGGATTATCTTGTCTATTTTGCTACCGTTGTCATGTCCACCGCCCTCATCTATGCTTTCAACGGACTGGTTTTTTCCAAGGAACTGCTGGAATTGTCCGTGCGCATGGAATATCTGCCCGCCATGATTGTTTTCGCCAGCGTTGTTGTGGTAGGCATCATCGGCTGGCTCGTCTATTATACGACCGGATTTATGCTGACTAAGAGAAGCCGCGAACTTGGAACCTACATTCTGACCGGGCTGGAACCAAGGCAGGTGACAAATCTTTTTATGATGGAAAATGTAATGATCGGCGGCGCCGCCTTCGTTTTGGGAATGCTCTTTGGCAGCCTTCTGTTTCAGGTTCTGCGCGCTATTTTGCTGACCCTGTTCGGCTTCTCCTATCGTTTCGGACTGTCCTTTTCCCTAAAGGCAGTGGGACTGACGCTTGTATATTTTATACTGATTTATCTTTTCGCACAGCTTAAATGCAGGAAGCGTATCCGTTCCATGAAAATCTACGACCTCATTTATTATGAAAAAGTAAATGAAGAAGAACTCATCCAACAAAGCGGCAGACGGCGGAAAACCTTTGCGATTTCCATCGTGTTCGGCGTCATCGGCACACTATTTCTGATGATAGGAAGCGCAATCCCCTGTTTCTTAGGCGCAGCCTGCATTATTGTGTTCCTTTACGGATTTTTTATCAGCTTTTCCTCCGGCGTCCCTGCCTATTTTGAACGCCGTCCGGCAAAAAAATACAAGCGGCAGACGCTGCTCATCTTCCGCACGCTCTCGGCAAAGCTTGCCAGCATGGGAATCGTCATGGCGACCATCTCCCTGCTGTTTACCGCTGTGCTAATCAGCCTCGGACTGGGTATGCTCTTTAGCCGCATGTTTCATTTCAGAGCCGTGCAAAGCTGTTTCGACCTTTTTGTCTCTGATACTGACACAAACGTCAGTTTTGATGCATATTCCGATTATGTCCATGAGAATCTGTCCGTTGCCGGCGAACTGCAATATCCGCTCTATCTGGCTGAGGACAACGCCCTGACAGATTATCTGGAAAAAAACACGTCGTATTCTTCTTTCTTTGGTGCCAATATGGTGATGAAATACAGCGATTATGCTGTACTCCGGGCAATGCTTGGTTATCCGGAAGCCGAAATGGAAGACGGACGCTACCTTGTCCACTGCCTCTCGTATCTGAAAGAAGACATCGAAGCATATCCGCTGTCAGATATGCATGACACTTCTGTTCTCTATACAGAAGAAGGGCAGACAAAGTCAATTTGCGGAACAAATTTACTTATGGGAAAGGTCTACACAGAACCATTCCATCAATACTTATGGGGCGGCAACGGCTATCAGGTGCTTCTGATTCTGCCGGACAACGTTGCCGATAAGTATCCGGTGCACAGCACGTGCTACGCCGTCACGACAAAAGACCCGGTAAGCGAGGCGCAGTTCTATGCACTAAGTGACATTTTCGATCGAGTAGGGTCCACCCACAGCGGTATCTTCACCGGGGAAGGCTACGGCACCATCGAAGCAAAATCCCAAAGTCAGAGAGCCGAGGCGTCGGAAATTGCAATGTTCGTCTTTCCGCTCTATTACTTTGCCCTGATTCTTACGATGACTACTGTGACAATCCTCACCATCCATCAGCTCAGCGAGATAAACCGCTACAAACAGCAGTTTAACCTGCTTTCCAAGCTTGGCATGGAACCGCGGGAAATGACAAAGGCGCTGCGGAGTCAGTTCGCCGTTTACTATGCAATGCCGGCGATACCGCCTCTGCTTATCACCGTTCCATTTATCCTAAACTTCGGAAATATCGTGGAACCGGAGATTATGACGGGCGCAAACCGTCCGCTTGTGATTCTAGGCATTACCCTCGGACTGTTTTTCGCCATTTACGCACTCTACATCCTGCTTGCGTACAACGGACTGCGACGATTTCTTCCTGCCCGTGCATAAACATGGATAGCCCCACATAAACTGTAAAAAAAGAATTTCTATGGGGATATAGTATGAGTTCCAAAACCAAAATCGTTGTGCTTCACGTAAAAGAGTTAATATATACCGGAATCTTCGCCGTGCTCGGTATTCTGTTCATCGTTCTGCTCATTATCATGTTCCTGCCGAAAGAGGAAAAAAGGGCAACCATGTCTACCGTGACGCAGACTACCTCCAACACCTACATACCCGGTGTATACACGACCTCATTAATTTTGAATGACAACGTCGTGGAAATCGAGGTGACGGTGGATGAGAAAAATATCAATTCCATACGCCTCATCAATCTGGACGAAGCCGTAGCGACCATGTATCCTTTGATCCAGCCGTCCTTCGAGGACCTCGCCAACCAGATTATCGTGAACCAGAGTCTGGAAGGCATTACCTATTCGGATGACAGCAAGTATACGTCCATGATCCTTTTAAATGCCATCACGGCTTCGCTGGAAAAAGCATTGGAGAACGAAGGGGACACGGAGTAATCCCTACAGCTCTTCCACCTGCCTAAGCCAGATATTCGCGCTGGCGTCGGAAGGCATACGCAGATCGCCCCGCGGAGACACCGCCACGCTTCCGACCTTTGGTCCGTCCGGCAGACACGAGCGTTTGAACTGCTGCGCAAAAAATCTCTTGTAAAAGGTTTTGAGCCACTTCAATATGACATCTTTGTCATATATATTCTGAAAAGACTGGCACGCAATTCTGTATATCTTCGCCGGCTCAAAACCGCAGCGCAGCATGTAATATAAGAAAAAGTCATGCAATTCATAGGGTCCGACCAACGCTTCCGTCTTCTGGGAAATCACGCCGTCCACGGGCGGTAACAATTCCGGACTGACAGGTGTGTCAAGTACATCTATCAGTATCTTTCTCAATGCTTCCTCACCGCATATATCCGCATAATACTGCACCAGATGACGCACAAGCGTCTTGGGCACGCCCACATTGACGCCATACATGGACATGTGGTCGCCGTTATAGGTCGCCCAGCCAAGGGCAAGCTCCGACATATCACCGGTTCCGATGACCAGACCGTTTGTCCGGTTGGCAATATCCATCAGAATCTGGGTGCGCTCCCTCGCCTGCCCGTTCTCATAGGTGACGTCATGATTGTCTATATCCTGACCAATATCCCTGAAATGCACGCAAACTGCCTCTCTGATATCCACCTCCTGCAGTGTGGCGCCGAGTGTATCAGCCAGTTTGCAGGCATTCTCATAAGTCCTGTCCGTGGTGCCAAAGCACGGCATCGTCACCGCACGAATCTGCCCGCGCCCAAGTCCCAGCATGTCAAAGGCACGCACCGTCACCAACAAAGCAAGCGTAGAATCCAAGCCGCCGGAGACGCCGATGACCGCAGACTGACACCCTGTATGTTCATATCGTTTCTTAAGACCATAAGACTGAATCGAAAGGATTTCTTCACAGCGCTTATCGCGTTCCGTCTGGTTTGCCGGCACAAAAGGCTGGGCGCCAAACGTGCGCACAAGGGTTGTCTCCTCCTCCTCCATGTGGACCGGCACAACTAAGTGGCAATCCCGTTTTCCCAGCGCAAAAGTGGACATCCTGCGCCGTTCATGACAAAGCCTGTGGATGTCAATGTCTGCATATATATGTTCCGGCGCAAACCGCTTCGCCTCTGCCAGTATAGTACCATTTTCCGCAATCATATTGTGACCGCCAAACACCAAGTCCTGCGTGGATTCCCCCTCGCCAGCCGAACAGTAAATATACCCTGTAATCTGCTTGGCGCTTGATGATTTCACCAGCATTTCCCGATACGCATCCTTACCGATTGTTTCATTGGATGCCGACAGATTCACCATCACGGTAGCGCCTGCCAGTGCATGTAACGTTCCCGGCGACAGCGGCGCCCAGAGATCCTCACAAATCTCACAGCCTATCGTCAATCCGCCTACCGCGTCTACCTCGAACAAAATATTCGTCCCGAAGGGGATTTCCTCCTCCCCGTACAGATAAATCTCCGGCACTTCGTTTCCTGCCGCAAAATGTCTCGTCTCATAGAATTCCGCATAGGACGGAATATGCCTCTTCGGAATAAATGCAAGCGTCCTTCCGTCCTGCAGAACCGCCGCCACATTATAAAGTTTACCGTCCTTTTCAAAGGGAAGCCCTACAAACACCAGCGCGTCACTGCCCTGCGTCGCGTCCGCCACCGTGCGCAGCGCCTCCTTTGCCTGCATAAGCAGCAACTCCTGCAAAAAAAGGTCGCCGCATGTATATCCGGTCAGACAAAGCTCCGGAAAAACGATGATTTTTGCGCCCCTTACGCATGCCTCCTCAATTCCTCTGCATATCTCTTTCGCATTATATTCCGGGTCAGCCACTCTGATTTTGGGCGTCATTGCCGCAGCCTTGATAAATCCATGCTTCATATTCGTTCCGCCTTTCTATTTCTCTTATTTATTCCGTTTATTACTATCAGTATCTGTGTATTTGCTATTAATATTCCTATTTATTATGTGCACACCTCACAGGAAAAAATTGAGCTTCGCTCAATTGCGAGATTTGCTTCGCAAACTCGTGGCTATCCTAAAAATTTCCTATTACACAAGAAAATCAATCCGCCGAATATGCCGCTATCACATCCATGATACTGTTTTTCCCGATATTCCCGTTTAGGACATCGCCGTTTGGCGAAAAACTGATTGTCCGCACATCCTTCGGGTCTTCCTCATAGGGACTGACATATTCCTTCGTCTCATCAAAATATTCACCCAGATACTTTACTGCATTTCCGCTGGGAAATATCACATTCCCCGGAGCGGTCTCTATTCCCATCTGCGTAAATATCTGCAAAATCTCTCTGGTTTTTACATTATACGAATTATCGTCCTCCTTGCTCACAAGCCATGCCGGGCTTGTCCGCAGCATCATGTCCGTCTTCTGCACGCATTCTGCAAAGTATCTGACCGGCTCAAGGGGAATCCTTTCCTGATGAAATGCATCCACGGACAAGGCAACATTCCCTACGCCGCTCTCAGCCAGCATATCGACTACTTCTTGGATGCGCTTCTCATCCCTGCTGAAAAAACCGTTGGTAATCAAATCCCTTCTTTGAATGTTCATCTTTTTTGCCGCTTTATGAATTTGGCATACAATTTCCGGATAAAGCAGCGGTTCGCCGCCAAAGGTCATGAGCGATTCTATTTGATAATGCTCACATACTTCATAAATTGCCCTTACGGCGGCATCTCCGTCAATAGGTTCTCCGCCCAAAGTATGCTCTCCCTCCGAGCAATGCCGGCATCTGCCCGTGCATGCCCATGTTACGACAAATTCTATGCGGTTTAAATTTTTCAGATATTCATTCATTCAAAAATTCCTCTCTTACCGATACAGCACATAATCCTGCATCTCCTTCATAAACCCCGCCTGCACGAAGGCTTCCGCCGCCGTATCCGGATACTCTTTTACAACAATCCGTTTTACCGCCGGAAAAATACCGCCCCGCTTAAATTCCTCCATAAAAAGAGTAAGACACGCTTCCAGCTTCTTTCCCTGCAGCTCATCATCCAGAATACGGAGGACTTTTCCCTGCCGTTCCATCACCGCCACGGGACTGCCGCCCATACACGCCACTGCCGTTCCGGGCACGCACACAAAATTCCTGCCTTCTTCATGGGGCACGAGTTTTCCCCAGCACTGCGCCGGGTCTACTGCATTTATCCACACAATCTTCTGCTCCGGCTCCTTCAGCCTGCGCACCACGCTCTCATAATCTTTGATGCGGATAAACTGTGCGCCCGACAACCCCCTCACAAAATAGCCTCTTCTCGCCTGCCCGGTATACTCCCAGATGCGCAGCACCGACAACGCCTCCTGCCATGAAAAGCCGCATGCCGCAACCGTCTCTTTACAGAGCACCGGACTAAACGCAAAACATGCCTCCAGCTTCTCTTCGATGGTTTTCTCCCGAAGGGGTCTGACAAGATCCCATCTGCCTGTCTGCAGTGCTTTCACACGCATGTTCACCCGCTGTCTGGCGACGGCTTTTTTCGTCTTTTCCCTGTCAAGCCATTGGCGGACCGGCAGAAAACTGTCCGCATAGAGCAAACCCTTTTCCATCAGAGACAGAAGCGTATCATAGGGCGATTCTCCGGAAAGCAGACTGTTTAGTGACTGCATGAAACTGGCGCCCCGTTTTGCAATCGCATCATATAAGATTTTCTCCTTCTCCGTGAGTTCTTCTGCCTTCCGGCGGATATCCATCTCCCAGTCAATGTCTGCCTGATACGCAAAGCATAGTTCCCCTTTTTCTTCCATATGCCAGAACAATTCACCGCCGGCAAGGAAGCTGTCCAGCATGGATTCTCTGTAATTTCTCACCCGCTGCGGCAGGATAATCTTCTCCCAATAGGCAGCCGGGAATTTCATCCCCGCATATTGACGCAGGGTATTTTGCAGACATTCCGCCGCCGGGGCGCCGGACTGTGTCCCGGAAAGCATCAGCGACACATAGCTCGCCGTCGGGCAGGTCTGTATTTCTTCCCGCCTGTTTTTCAGCGTGCGGATTCTGGCGCGGCTGTACAATTTGGCATGGTAATATCTGCCGTCCTGCTCTACCGCTTCGCCCTGCCCGCACAACTGCCTAAGAAGCTCCTGCGCCGTCTGTTCCATAAAACCGTAACGCGCCGCCGTCTGTTTTACATCTGCCGCACCTCTGTAGCGGAGCATACGCCGCACAATATGCAGACACTCCTCCAATTCCGGCTTATGCAGTGCTTCCGGCATGTTCTCTGTGTTCTCTGCGTTCTCTGCCACCGGCGCATTCTCTATTCCTGCCGCTTTCGCCGCCTCCTGCTGCCCGCACGCCGCCTCATATCCTGCCGCTTCCCCAAATGCCGCCGCATATTCTTCTTCCTGCTCCGCCGCAATCCACAGTCCCTGTTCCAGATAAAGAACCCTGCCGTCCTTCGCCAGACGTTCCAGCCATTCCACCGGAATGTCCAAATCTCCCGCCGCCAAATCCCCCTCTGTCATCAGCAGGGCGTGAAGCTGCCTCTCATCCTGCGGCAGCCTGCCGCGTTCCTGCACCTCCTGCAATTCCGCACTGCCCGGACGCACAAGATTCTTTTCCTTCTGCAATGCCTCTTCCACCGCCCCGTGAATCCCGCGCGGCGTGGGCGCATAATCATACATGACCGCCGCTTCCTGACTCCATTGTAAGGGAAGTGACATGGGTGACGGAATATCCGAATAAATTTCCCTGACCGCTACCGCACCGCTGCGGATATCCTGCAGAAGCTCCTGTACGCCTTTTAAATCCCATAACTCCTGCATACATTCCCGCCTCGTCTCACGCATCAGCGGATGTTCCTGTTCCCGCACCACCTGCTCTAACATTTCCGCACACTTAAGCCGCTGCATCCAAAGCGGCAGACGACCATTTTTGCGGACGCCCATCATCAGGGCGCGCCCGCTGTTATAACGAAACGCCATGTTAAAGAGGGGTGTTGCCGGAAGAAGAATCTCCATCTTGCGCACGCAGCCTTCCACGTCAATTTGTTGTATAATTCCTTCCGGAAGACTCTGATTGCCATAAGAATAGAGCAGAAAGCCGTCCTCCTCATCCACGCTGCCAATTTCAACGTTTACAAGTTCTCGCATCGTCTGCGCTGCAAGAAGCGATAGCGGCGCATTAATCCGTCTGCCGAAGATGGAATGAACCATCACCTGACTATTGCCCGCCGTATCCTTGAAATGCTCCACCACGATTGTCTTATGGTCCGGCAGGCTTCCAGCCGCCTTAATCTGCCGTTCCAGATAACCTGAAGCCATCTTCGATGCCGATTCGTCCAGTCCCAGCTGCCCCAAAGCCTCCGTCAGTTTTCCGTCCGCATAGGCATTCTGCAGCCCATGAAGGATTCTGCCAAAGGCTTCCCCGGTTCTCTTGTCCCTGCCCTTGATTTCCCCGTGCCAGAAAGGAAGCCTCGCGCCTTCTGTCTGTGCCTGCGTCACCGTCACGGTGTCACGGCTGATGTTCACAACACGCCATGCAAAAGAGCCAAGGATAAAGCGGTCGCCCTTCTGGGTTTCGTAGACAAATTCCTCATCCACTTCCCCAAGCGTTACGCCTTCCTGCGTTTTCACGGAATAGTATCCCTTGTCGGGAATGGTGCCGCCCGCCGACACCGCCAGCATCCTGCTATAGCCGTCCCCTTCCACCTTTTCATGAATCCGGTCATACAGAATCCGTGGGCGCGCCGGAATATCCCTCTCGTGCTCATAGTCGCCCGCCAGCATGGAAAGCACCGACTGTACGTCTTCCTTGGTCAGATTCCGAAAAGACCATGCCCGTGGTAAAATCTCCATCACCTCAGACAGCTCATAGCTTTTAAAAGCCGCCATGGAGACCAGATGCTGCGCCAGCACGTCCAGACAGCCCTCAGGCGGCTTTACATGTTCCACGCCGCCTCTTCTCGCCAGATCCGCCGTCATGCCGCAAGCCACACATTCCGCCGCCGTTCTGGGGAAAAGATACATCACGCTGACCCTGCCCGGATTGTGCCCGGCGCGTCCCAGCCTCTGCATCGTTCCGGAAATCGTGCGCGGACATCCCACCTGCAGTACTTGGTCGATTTCCCCCACGTCGATTCCCAATTCCATAGAAGATGTTGCACACAACAGCCTCAGTTTCCCGTCGCGCAGAGCAAGCTCCGTCTCCGCCCTCTGCTCCTTAGACAGACTTCCATGATGTACTCTTGCGAATCCCTCTCCGCCGAGTTGGTTTACATAATATGCAAGCTTCTCCGCATATCGCCGCCCTTCCACAAAAGCAATCACGCTCCGGCTGTTCTGACAATACTGGAATACCAGTTTCCCCAATTCCTCCCATACCGGGTCTTTCCTTGGTCCCTTTGCCGCATCGGCATAGGGACCAAGAATTTCCAGCCGCACCTGTTTGCCCATATCCGGCGCTGCAATCATGACTTCTTCCGGCGCCAGATATTGTGCTGCCACATCCAACGGTTCAATCGTCGCCGACAGCCCGATTCGCTGCAGCGGCTGACCGCACAGATGATCTAACCGCGCCAAGGACAGCATTAAATGCGCGCCCCTTTTCGTATCAATCAGGGCATGAAGCTCATCTATGATGACTGCCCTTGCAGTTGCCAGTACTGTCTGCCCGGTCTTACTTGTCAGCATCAGATACAAGGATTCCGGCGTGATAATCAGAATATGCGGCGGTTTCTTAACCATCTGCTGCCGCTCTCTTTGCGGCGTATCTCCTGTCCGGATTCCCACACGGATATCCGCCTCCGCACCGATTCCCTCAAGCGGACGTCTGAGATTCTCACGGATATCCGCCGCCAGAGATTTGAGCGGGGACACATAGATTAACATAAGTTCCTGCGCCAGCGTCCCCTCTGCCGCCTGCCGCTTCATCCTGTCCAGAAAAATGAGGAAGGCGGAAAGCGTCTTACCCGTCCCCGTAGGCGCCGAAATCAGCGCATGTTTTCCCTCCGCAATGATTGTCCACGCTTCCTTCTGCACAGGAGTCGGCTCTCCCAGCGTATCGGCAAACCATTTGGCAGTTTCATGTTCAAATAGGTTCAGTACGTTTTTTTGTCCCATATCCCCTCTGTTTTTGTGCCACCTTGTCCTAACCTTAGACCGGCAGCCGTTCTAGCTGTCTTTCTGAATCTTTTTCAGTTCCTCCACCGTAAACACATAATCCGTGTTGCAGAAATGGCAGTTGAGCGTTACTTCTTTGCCCTCATCAATCAACTCCTGCAATTCCTTTTTGCCAAGACTATGCAGTACCTTCTCCACCCGCTTTTTACTGCAGTTACAATAGAACTGTACCGGAAGGGTATCGGTCATCTCCACCCCGAAATCTCCCAGCACAAACTCCAAAATCTGCTCCGGCGTATTGCCCTCTTCCAGCAAAGTCGTCACCGGCTGCAGAGCGGACAGTTTCTGTTCCAGCTTTCTGATTACTTCCTCATCGGTAAAGGGCATCAGCTGTATGATAAACCCGCCTGCCTGACGCACGGTATTATTTTTATCCATAAGCACGCCTAACGCCACGCTGGACGGTACCTGCTCGGAAGCGGCAAAATAATACGTCAGGTCGTCTCCGATTTCCCCCGTCTTCAACTCGATCGTGGAAGAATACGGTTCTTTTAATCCCATATCCTTGATCACCGTAAGGACGCCTAATCCGATGACTCCGCCCACATCCAGCTTGCCCACGCTGTTAGGCGGCATCATTGCCTGCGGTTTGTCCGCATAACCCTTCACATTTCCCTTTGAATCCGCCGTCACCGTCAGTCCGTGCACGGGACCCGCACCGTTTATCTTAAGCGTCAGCAGGTCTTTCTCCCCTTTTAACATACTGCCCATCATCACGCCGCCCGTCATCAGCCGCCCTAGTGCAGCCGTCACCACCGGGCTTAAGTTATGGGCGCTTCTCGCCCGTTCCACCAGCCCTCTCGATGTCACCGCGAACGCACGTATCTGCGCATTCGCCGCCGTTGCTCTCACAATATAATCCGCCATGCTTGTTCTCCTCTTTTCCACACTCTCTCGCCACCACATAGATACGCTCGCTCACATCCGTGACCTCTCCATGGGTATCCGCATCAATCGCTTCCACAAAAGTAAGCCCTGCCTGTCTTACACAATCCTCCATCTGCTCCAGCCGGTAGCCTCTCTGATAGTGGGTTTCCTGAAATTTCCGATATGTGTCCGCCCCGCTTTGCACAAAAATCGTCAAATCATACTCATTGATTTCCTCGTCTTCATGGTAAAAATTTTCCCATATAAAGCTACATTCTTCCCGGTTCTCCGCAATCGTTGTCTCACCGATGACCTCTTTATATTTATACACCGTATTAAAGTCAAATATAAAAAGCCCTCCCGGATACAGATAGTTATTCACCAGCCGGAACGTCTGTATGATATCCTCTTTTTCCAGAAGATAATTGATAGAATCACAGACGCAAAACACCGCCCCCACCGTGCCGTACAGTTCAAACTCTCTCATATCCTGTAACAGATACAGAATATCCGCCCCCGATTCTTCCCGCTTGTCCATGGCAATCTGCAGCATCTCCTGCGCATTGTCAATACCGATCATATCATATCCTCGCCTTGCAAGAAGCTGCGTCAAAGTTCCCGTTCCACAGCCCAGATCGAGAATGGAATTTCGCTCCTGTTCCAGATTCTGCTTCATGATGCCGCCAGCTTCCACCCCGTCATCCGGCGTTTTCTTACCGCCGCTATGCTTCGCAAGCAGTTCCAGCAGATACCCGCACCATTCTTCATACGGCGTATCATCCATAAACGTATCATATACCTGTGCAAATCCTGTGTATGCTTCCATTGTCCCTATGCTTCTTTCTTTACTTGTCTGCCGCTTGTCCCCTCTTTATGGAAAAGTCTTCCAGTTGTCCGTCAAAAGAACCCGTTTCCCCGCCAATCCTCTGCACCGGAAATACAAACGTCGCATATTCCTCAAACGCCTCCCGGCTGCCGAGTGTTCCGACCTTTTTTCCATCCACATATAAGGTGGTCTGCCCCGGCTCTCCGACCACTTTAAGCTCCACCCACTCATGCAGCGGAAGGGTGTAATCCCATGTGTATGTCCTGCCTTCTCTGGCAAATCCTACTTTTCCCGTCTGGGACTGTGCCGCATAAAATGCCCACTCGCCGTAAGCGCTGTCACTCTCGGCAAGCGCCTGCGTTCCCGCCTGCTTAAGACACACCCGAAACGTTACCTCATAGAACGGCTCTATCCCTGTCCTTTCATCGTATATCCTGTTTTTCTCCCCTTTGACGTCAAACGTCACCCGCTCCAGCATATCCGCCGCCTCGCAAAACGCCTCATAGGATTCATAGTCTCCCATTCCCCACAGCTTGGCGCTAAGCAGCGCAAGCGGCTGCCAGAACCGCTCATAGATATCATATTCACAAATCCCCACATCCAGCGCGCCGCACATATCGTTCCAAATCATATATGCTGCGCCGAGCATCTGCGGAGCATAAGCCGGAATCAGCTCTATCGAATTGTAATCATAGAATTTATTTGGTTCCCAGTTTTCATATAATTCTTTCCGGTTCAGATAATCATAACCGCCGCCCGGTATCACATACAGATGCCCGCTTTCCATGTTTATCAGCGAATATCCTGCCTCATACATCTGTTCCGGGTCCGCCCACAGCGTATTCCAGATGTTCATCTGCAGCCCCTCTTTGTCCGGCATCGAACTGCCTTCCATATTGCTCAGACTGCCCCACAAACGCACGGTTCTGCCCGTCTCCTTCACCAAATCGGCTATCTGCGACACATACTGGCGGTATTGTTCCCCGTCTCCGTAATACTCGTCCATGCCGATATTGACAATCCGGGCGCTGCGAAACGCCGCATCCTCCCCCACGAGCGCCTCTTTCCAAATCTTCCGGATAAGCGCCGTTGCGTCCGCATTGTTCAAATCAATCTGGTCTACCGACTCAGCGCGGGTTTTCAGCGCATACTCCGGATACAGTTTTGTGATAGACAGGGAATGCGCCGGCGTATCAATCTCCGGAACCACCCTCACACCGTAACGCTCCGCCGTCCTTATAAACTCATCAAACTCCTCTTTCGTGTAAGCGTATTCCGAAGAAGTCAGCCGCTCTCCGCTCTCCCCCGTCACATCCGATTCCAGCCGGAAAGCGCTGTACGCCGTCATTGCATGTTCCGCCGTATCCGCCAGACCGCTTGTGCTGAGTATCGCATTGTCATTCAGATGGATTCCCATGTCATTCATTTTGTAATAGGACATGGTCTCCATCATGGCATACAGTGTTTCCATAGATACCGGCTTACGCGCCACATCAATCCCGAACCCGCGCACCTCATAGAGCGGATAATCCCTGATTTGTCCGCAGGGCAGCGTCTGATACTTAGAAAGCATCTGCAAAATCGTCACCGTTCCCCAGCGCACGCCCGTATCCGTCCGCCCTTTTATGACACATATGTCGCTTATGTCACAGAAATATCCTTCCTCTCCTAACCCGTCAGCTTCCTGTGCATAGCAAAGATAAAAGTCTCCCGGTCTGACATCCTCAAGTCTGCCGCTTACAATTTCCACCTTGCAGCGAACTATTGTCAGATACCTTTGCCGGAAAAGCTCCGCAACTGCCTGCAGCGTAGAACCTTCCTCCACCACCACACGAAACTCGCCGCCCGTCTCGAAGCTGCCTTCCCCGCCCCGCCATTCCGCGAGCGCCGGAATCACCTCCGGGCAGTCATTGTTACGCCGCGCTTCCTCATCCATATCATCTGTGCCGCCTATGCCCTCCGTGTCCTCTATGCCGTCCGTATTGACGCCGGCTGCACCGGCTCCGCCTTCATATGCCGGCACCGAAAGGATTTGGGAAATCTCGCGGACGTCCGAGGCGTCCCGGCTGTTTTCCACCCGGAATCCCACCGTCACCTCTTTCTCCTGAATCGTGTCATAAATCGTCCCGTCTGCGGCGATAATCTGCTCATAATCCGCACCCAGATACACAACCTCATAGCCCTCCGGCGCCTCGGGCATCACCAGATATCTGCCGCCGTCCTCCCCGTATCCGACCTTTGCCTCCCCCAGACAATATGCGGCAGGCTTGTCCTCATACACTTCAAATTCGTAGAGGGATACATTCTGATACAGATTCGAGAAGTCCTCCTCGCTGTCGGATACCGCATAGACACTGAGCCTTAGGTACTTCACTTTCACAGGCGCCTCAAAGGCAATCTCCTGATTCTTCACCTGCGGCGGCGTATCAAACGAACGAATCGTCTCCCAGTCTGCGCCGTCCGCCGAACCCTCCAATGCATATGCGGTCGCATTGCGCCGTTCCCATTTGAGAATAACAAAAGAAACTGAAATTTCTTCCGGAAATTCCAGTTCTATATAGTGTGCCGCATTTTCCCAATTATTTTCACTTGACCAGCGGGAAGACAAATCCGTATCATTCCCGTCGATTGCTTTATATGCCGACAATTCTTCCGTCTCCATGCTGTCGCAGGTCGCAATCACGCCTCTTTGGCGCGCAAGATTCTCATCTTCCACTGTCCTTCCCGCAAAAAAAACTGCCACACCCGCCGCGACGAATGCCACAAATACACATATACAGATGATAACGGCATATTTCCTTTTCTTCTTATCCATTCTGTTCCATCCCGATGGGCGCAGTCTACGCCAGCAGCGCGCCAAGCAGCCCGTATGACAAAACCGACATGATTACCGTAGCAATCGCAATCCCTAACAGCTCCGCAATGATTGCTTTTTTAAAATCCACATCTAACAGCGCGGCTATGAGCGACCCCGTCCATGCACCGGTGCCGGGCAGGGGAATCCCTACAAAAAGCACCAGCCCCCAGAACTCGTACTTGCGGATATTATCACTTTTACCCATCGCACGGTTCTCCAGCTTCTCAATCAGCCCGCGGAACAACTTGATTTTCTTCATCCATTTGAAAATCTGCTTGATAAAAAGCAGAATAAACGGTATCGGAATGATATTGCCGATAATGCAGAGCGGAATCGCCGTGGTAATCGGCACCTGCAGCAGCTTCGACACAATCAGTCCTCCGCGCAGCTCCAGAATCGGAATCATCGAAATAATAAATACGACGACTTCCTTAGACACATATTTTCCCAGTGTTACCGCAAAAGCGGCAGCTAATTTCTCCATACTTTACTCCCCTATTATCCTTTCCCTTATAGTATATGCCCTGTCCGCATAAAACTTGAATATCAGCCGCATATCTTCTCCAATGCACGATACAACGCCTCCATCTGCTCATCCGTGCCGATGGTGACGCGCAGATAGTTGTCAATCCGCTCCTTGTTCCAATATCTAACATATATGTCATTTTCTCTTAGCCGCTCAAATATCTCCCGTGCCGGAACCCTGTCATGACTTACAAACATGAAGTTGCCGTAAGACTCCGGAAATGTAAAGCCCAGTCTCGTAAATTCTTTCTTGGCACGTTCCCGCGTGCGCATAATTTTCCCGCAGCTTTCCTGAAAATACGCCTCGTCCTTCACGGCTTCCACGCCAAGCTGCAGCGCCGCATAGTTCATGGTGTACGAATTAACCGAATATTTTACATCATTGATGTATTTGATCAATTTCCGGCTGCCCATCGCATAACCGATACGCATTCCCGCCATCGACCTTGACTTGGAAAACGTCTGAACCACCAGCAGGTTGTCATACTTTTGAGTAAGCGGCAGACAGCTCGTGCCGCCGAAGTCAATGTATGCCTCATCGACAATCACCACCACATCCCGGTTTGCCTCGATAATCCGTTCCACCTCTCCCCGCCCAAGCAGTACACCCGTGGGCGCATTGGGATTCGGGAACACCACGCCGCCGTTAGGCTGCATATAATCTTCCACCCTGATGCAGAAATGCTCGTCTAACGCCCGCGTCTCATAGGGCACTCTGTATAAATCCGCCCACACATCATAGAAGGAATACGTGATATCCGGAAACAGTATCGGTTTTCCGGATTGGAAAAAGGTCATAAACGCCAAGGAAAGCACATCGTCCGACCCGTCCCCGATAAAAATCTGCTCCTTATCAATCTGATATTTCAAAGCAAGCGCCTCTGCCAGTTCAGTCTGCTCCGGAAACGCCGGATACAGACGCATCCTGTCAAGCTCCATTCCTGCCATCGCATCTTTTACCTTCGGCGACGGCGGATAGGGATTCTCATTTGTATTTAACTTAATCACCGTTTTATTTTCCGGCTGCTCGCCCGGCACGTAAGGTACAACCTTACGCACATTCTCTTCCCATTTCATATGAATATCCATTCCCTTTCTCACTTTCCCTCCGGCAGCTTCCACTCTTTCGCAAGCTTCTCGTACACCGCCGCCTGCTCCTCGTCGCCCGCCGCATGGTAACATCTTGCAAGCCCCATCAACGGTATATCGCCGCCGCTGCGGATGTTTAAAATACTCTCCGTTTCATAGGCTCCATTATAAAACCATATGACCGCCTCGTCTATATCCTGCTTCTGCAAAAAATATTCCCCTAATTCACAGCAGATTTCCGCGCAGCCGTCGCAGGCGATAACCTTCAAGGCATATTTCAGAAACTCCTCAGTATCTCCGCATATCCTCGCCGCCCGTGCCGCCACGCACGCCGCTTCCTTAATCTCATCCTCGCTCCGTTCCATATCATGACAGGACTGTCGGAAAAATGCCCGCGCTTCCATAAAGTCCTTATCCTCCCCGGAAATAAACAACTCCTTGGCGTATATATTGTGGAGACGCTTATCCAGCCGCTCTCCCCCCGCCGTCTGCCTCGCAAACGCTGCCAAATCTCTGTCTTTATGATTATTCTCCGGCAAATGCTGTATTTCAATTTCACTGTCATAAATGACCGGTTCCAGATTCACCTGCTCGTGAATCGCCCCCTGCCATTGAAACGTCCGCAGCCGCTTAAACAGCTTCGGACGAAGCTCCCTGTCAAAATTGTATATCGTCCCGTGAGAAAGCTGGTTCGTATAATACATCTGCACGATGTCAATTTCCGGCAAAAGCGTCTCTTTTAACAGGCGAAACGCCTCCCTGTTCTTTTCATCCAGCACCTCATCCGCATCGGCGGAATAGATGTACTCCATCTGCGCCTTGGAAAAGGCAAAATTGCGCGCCGCCGCAAAATCTCCAATCCATGCAAAATCATAGACTTTGTCCGTATACTTAGCAGCAATCTGTCTGGTCGCGTCCGTGGAACCCGTATCAACGATAATGATTTCCTCCGCCAAATCTGCGATACTGTCAAGACACCGCGCCAGAATCCGCTCTTCATTTTTTACGATCATACATAGGCTGACTGTAATCATAATGTTTCTGCCTTTCACTCTACTGCCTTCTGTAATACACCGACTGTCTCATACACCCGTCCACATACAACACACAGCGCGACTTTCCTGCCAGAAAAGCCAACTCACGGTATCTGTTTCGGCGTACAAAACGCTTTGAGGGACAAATCTGATACAGCGTCGTATAGGACAAATCCGCCAGCCGCTCTCGTAGGCGCACCACATATTCGCCGCCGCTTCTTGTAAGTCCGGCGCGCCCCAGATAACGATACCTCTTTCCGTCCCAGTTATAGATGCGCACTGTACCGTATCTAATGGCATACAATACAGCCGCCAGAAAAACTGACATAATTGTCAGAATAATTACTCCACTCATATCATCCAGATGCAACTATTTTTCTCCTCATTTCGGAGCGTTTACGCGACGAGGCGGCACAAATATCAGATTTGTGTCTGCCATCAAACAAATTTGTGACGCTCCGGCACAAATTTGCGTGTGGGAAATCAGCACTTCCGCGTGATTTTCCACACTTCTCCTCATTCTCCAAATTCTAAACAGTTTAAGATTAGCATACTCTCCAGTGTAATTCAAGCTACCTGCGTACCCGATTTTCGCCCGTCGTAACAGTTCCGCCTCCGCTCAGACTTTCCGCAAACCCGCCAGCCGCTCCTTCGCATAGTCCAGCGCATACTGAAGCATGAGCGGCAGCACAACGCCTGCCGCCAGATATACCATCCCAAACTGTTCCGCGCCCCGCACAAAATAGAAATAATCAATATTCGTATAGAACTGCGCAAAATCAAAATCCGCGCACCAGCCACTTCGCGCCGCCACCACCGCCAGCAAGGTTTTGACCAGCATAAAAGCCATTACGTGATGCATCATGACCGCATAGGTATTCCGTCCAAGATATTGCACGGCAGGGCTTTCTCCGAATACCGGCGCAAGCATCTTAGAAACGCGCAGCCAGAACGCAATTCCTGACACAATTGTCACATATGGCATGACCGGTCCGTTGGCAAATCCCGTACACCACACACTGCTAAACGCCAGTCCGTTAAACCCTACGTTCAAAATCACCTGCAGCCCGAATAAAATGGCAAAATACGGCAGGGTTTTCATGGTATCATGCTTTTCAAGCCTTTTTAGATAAAATTGTCCCATCTGAAAAGATGGAAACAGGAACAAAATCCTCCCCGGCGCCTTATAATTCCCCCACACATGCCCGCCGATGGCAAGCCAGACCACGGCAATCCCCACAAGCAGGCTGCCTATAAGCATCACCCACTCCGTAATAAAGTCTTCCTTTTCCTTTGACAAGCCGCCGCGTCTGATATCCTTCCGTCCGCCGGACAGCATTTCCCACAACTTCCATACGAGCCGTATCACTTTTCGTAAAACGATTCTTGCACACAGATTCATCATCTCTATCACAAACAGCGCCGGCACAAACCATGCCGCATAATTGTAGATAAACTGATACCCGTGCAGAAAAGGCTCAATGAAAAGCGTCCGCAGGCTTATCCCCTCGCCCATCGCAAAACCGGCTGTGCGCATCGCCCATGCGAGCAGTCCATAGACGACATTCCAGATAAAATATGGCAAAAGCAGCCGCCGCAGCTTCTTTTTTACATATTGTAAAGGCGCTTCTTCCTCCGAAGCCTTATAAAAATAACCGGAAATAAACACAAAGAGCGGCACATGAAAAGAATAATAAGGGTACAGCTCCCCCACCGTCATGATATGATAGCCGCAGTGCCCCGCCACTACCATAAGGATTGTAAACGCCGACAGAATGCGAAACGTTGTGTTATCTTGCTTATACTGTGTCATAGTTCCCCTTTAAATACCTTTTCATGAAAATGTGATTTTCAATTCTTTTTCATTCTGTGATATGGCTGCATGTATACCCTCACGAAATTTTCTTTGCCACCCCGGCAGTGCTGTTCTATAATAGACGTAGACGCAACAGACTGTATTACAAGAATGCCTCCATAATCCTTGCCGAAACATTGTAGGAATACGGCATTTGCAGCCAATCACAATCACTATCATACAGGAAATCAGATGAAAAGTACACAGAGAAAAAAAACGAAAAGAAAACAACGTCAGAATCAGAGAATCGTAATCGCATGCACTGTTGCGGCAACAGCGCTTCTTCTTATCTTATATTTTGTGCTCCGTCAGCATTTTTCTAAGACGACAGACATCGTTGCAATGCCTGCCGCCAGTCCGGAGCCGCCCGGTGTTATCACGGATTATCTTAGGATTTCCGACCTTGTCACAGCAGACGACGGCGATATTCTGGCCAATCCCTATGCCGATTTGAGCGTCCCTACCTATCTGACCAAGGTAAAGGATACTTATTTTCTCGTGGACTGCTACCACAATCAGGTCATCTATAACGATAATCTGTCCGCCCCGCTCTTAGAATGGCATGTGATGACGGACGACATCGACAAAGGTCACACCCTTGCAAGCGACGGCGCCGTATATCTGGTAGACGATACGGAACGGCACCGCATTCTTATTTTTGAGCAAAAAAACGGACGCTATGTGCACACCCAGACCTTTGACGATATCGGGAACCGTCCCCACTATATTATATATGATGCGCCCACGGACACCTTCTATGCATGGAGTTCCATGAGCGGCGAAATGTACCTGTTCCGCCATAATCCGGATGATATGCGCATGTACCTGACCGAAATACGCCGCATAGAAGCTCTCGACAACGTTTATGTACGCTCGTTTACGATTATCGGCAGCGATATCTATTTCGTCTCGGGTAATTCGTCCATTATCCGTGCCGACCTTGCGAGCTTTGAGATACTGGAAACCTATCCTGTGCCCGACTCTCTTGCCGGCATGATCCAATTGACCCGTATTCAGGATTACTTCTATATTACTGTCTCTACAGATATTACCGGCAATCAGGATTATGCCACCATGCTCCGCACAAAAGACCTTGCTGCGCTGGCGGATGGGGACTATGAAGATATTTATTCCTATTTTATCGGCGGCGGCACGCCCTACTATGTCACAGAATTTGATAACGCATATTATTTAACTGAGCACCGCCTGCCGGGACACTCCGTATGGCGTTTCCAAGTAGAGAACAATGAAATTGTAAATGTGGAAACTATTTACTGAGCCGGTTTGGGGTCTAACGAAATGGAAAAAATGGGGATTTTTATCAGCTTATTTTGTGCATTTTGAAAATTTTAGAAGCATGAACTTGGGTAAACCTTGGATAACCTTGAGTAAATCTTGTTTATTTTGAAACAAATTTATTTAGGTTCGTCTAAAACATATGACCCTTTCTACTGCAATGCGGTCATCATTATCTTGATATGCTTCCCTCTTGTCAATCTTCTCAGCTTTTTTCGGTCTGCCAAGTACCGAACCTAACATCCTGATGCCATGCTGTCTGCAATAACCAAGATTGCTTCTGTTACGGTATATCTGGTCTGCGAGTACCCGCTCTGGATAATGCCCGGTTCTGGCACGGTAGTTTTCTACCGCCCTGTTCAGCACATCACACTCATTGTAAGCATCAAAGGACATCCTTTCAATCCGTGCCATGTGCCTCATACCCCATTTGATAGACACACCAAACGAATGGTATAATCTATCCAAGAGAGTCAGGAGGAAAGATTATGGCACAGACGTACAGTATCGAATTTAAGGAAGAGGCGTGTAAGCGAGTCCAGTCAGGAGTACCTGCCGCACAAGTTGCAAGAGAGCTGGGCATTAATGTAAATATTCTTTATACTTGGATGTCACGGTTTAAGGAGCATCCGGCAGAACCCTTTGTCGGCAGCGGCAATCTCCATTAGGAGGATGCCGAACTGCGCGCATTGAAAAAGCGGATCCGTGATCTGGAAGAAGAAAACGAATTCCTAAAAAAAGCAAGCGCCTTCTTTGCAAAGAACCTGAAGTGATCCGCTACCTTTACATGGAACAGAACCGTTCCAACTGCCGGATCGCAAAGATGGCACAGTGGCTTCAGGTATCAAAAAGCGGTTATTATGCATGGCGGAAGCGTTCCAAAAGCCTCCGTGACCTGGAAAATGAAGTTCTCCTGAAAGAGATACGAAGTATCCATGAAGCGTCCCGCGGTATTTACTGCAGTAAAAAAATCACCCATGAAATAAACCGGGGATTGGAAAGAAAAGTCAACCACAAGCGTGTAGAACGTATCATGCGCGAAAACGTCATCTGGTCGAAAACCCGCAGGAAATACAAGGCAACAACAAATTCAAAGCACTCTCTGCCCGTGGCAGAAAATATCCTGAACAGGGATTTTAAAGCTGACAGACCAGGGCGGAAAATGGTAAGCGATATCACCTATATCCCGACAGATGAAGGGTGGCTGTATCTTGCCGGAGTCATGGATCTGTGCGGTAATAAGATCATTGGCGTATCTATGGACAGCCGGATGACAAAAGACCTTGTGATAGCGGCGCTGCTGGATGCCATCCGACATACAAAAGCTACGGAAGGCTGTATCCTGCACTCTGACAGGGGCAGCCAGTACTGCTCGCAGGATTATCAGGCACTGGCAAAGGCACATGGATTCATCAGCAGCATGAGCCGTAAAGGGAACTGCTGGGACAATGCGCCGATGGAAAGCTTCTGAGGGGAAGTTGAAACAGGAATGGTTAAATGAGCAGCATTTCCATACAAGGTCAGAAGCAGTGTCCGCAGTATTTGAATATATCTGGATATTTTATAACCGGAAGCGCATCCATGAGGCAAACGGATATCTGACACCGGAGGAATATTACCGTCAGCATGAAACAGATTTGAAAGCAGCATAGCGGCTTTTGAATAAATCGTCACACAGGTATAACAGACAGGCAAAAGTTCCTTCTGCCAGCCTGAGCAGATGAGAAAAAACAAGTAAAACTAAGAACCGGATAGAATCCTTTCGTTTTAGGTGTCTATGCTAGCGGGGACGGGTCACCTAAGTCCTTTTCTTGTCATCAGTCAATTACCATGTTGTCTTTTCTATATTTCGACTGAACATCAATGAAATCTTCATACATCTTTCCATATTTGCAATAAAGCCCAGCCGATTTAATTAGAGCATTCCACTTTTTTATCTTGCTGATATTTCTGTATAGACATGCATATGTTCTCCATCTGTCATAAATATCTTTTTCAAGTTTTGTCACAATTGTTTTAATATCTGAACTATCATCAATTCCCATTTTATCCTCTGTGAAATATGAATCCTCCGTAACTTCATCTTCATATATTTCCTTTGAAGTTTTCACGCTTTCCTTCAAACCTAGTGCATTTGAAGTTGTCACGTTGTTCGACAAATTTTTCTTTCTAATCCAATCAAGCATTTTCGTATTAAGAATTATCTTATAATAAACATTGTCAGCAACTCTTTCGCATGTCTCGCAGTTCGACAACAACTCTTCCACACTAATCCTTGGTCTATCAATAAATGCATACACATTATCCTCACCATAGTTGTATTGAAAATGACTTTCATTTATCGTAATCAAATTAGTTACCATCAGAAGTCTATACACCAAATCAAGATCTTCACTCGCCCTCATTCGTTCATCGAACATTCCAATCTGCTCCAACAAATCCTTTTTTACAACAATTGTATTGATATGGAAGCAGTAAAAATCCGTTTTTAATATGTACATTAATAGTCGTTCGTCGAATTTCCAATACTTGTTCTCTCTTGTAATACTCAAATCATTTGCCATGTTATTAAACATCATATCGAACCAACCAAATGAGCCTACCGTATATTTCTTTCCCCATTTGTTAACATCCCACAACGCACTAACAAACTTCGCATCATTACTTTTCATAGCAATAGCAGACTCGGTCAAATGATTCGTGAACCAAACATCATCCGAATCAAGAAAAGCAATATACTCCCCTTTAGCTGCACATATTCCGGAATTTCTCGCTCCTGAAGGTCCTTTCATTCTGTTGTTATTTATCATTTTAATTCTAGAATCAGTCTTACATATTTCTTCGACACGATTTCTTGTATGATCGGTCGAAGCATCATCCACCACAATTAGCTCCCAGTCAGTATATGACTGATTAATAACCGAAGATATTGCATCAAGTACTGTATTCTCTCTGTTACACACTGGCATAATTACACTAATCACAGCTTTCCTCCTTAATTGCATCCAGAACAAACTCTTATATTTCCAAAACAAACCTTTGACTACATCCCGAATGGAACTCTTCCTATTATATTGTCCTTCTCCAAAATACGTGTTTCTTCTCCATATATTAATGAATTGTCAGCCCCTATTCTAAAATAGTTTACATTCTCATACTCACTTACGCGCTTCATAAATTCTTTTATTGTTATATCGTCAAATATTACATTCGCTTTCTCTTTCTTCCTTTGTTCCTCACCTAAATTATTCTCATTTTGAGCATCCGTAAAAGCAATTGCAAACTCTATCCCAAGAATTCTACATTTTTTCATTGCAAGTTTAATACTTTCTAATTGCTTAAATTCCTTGCAAATATATATCGCCTTACTTATCTGACCAAAATACGAATCAACAACGCTATTGTTTATATCCTGATGCGACCCAATCAAAATGTGCGTGTTCATTTTCAACTGATAATTAATCTGTAGTATTTTCTCTGTATATAAATTCTCTTCCATACCCTTTAATAGCACAATACTACTGCCATATTTAGAGTATTCCGAACACACCTCTTCGTATTTTTCTATTTCAATTGCTCTTTCCATCGAATAAAACAAAATATACGGCACCTTCATAGCTATACCTTTCATGCAAATTCTTTCGCATTCAGCGAATCCTCATACCTCTCAAGCATTTTCTAAACCTTACGGATTAGCCCCATCGCCTCTAGTTTCGTCAGATATTGCATTACTATCTCCTCGTTCAGTCCCACAATTCTCGCAAGACTCTCTTTTTCATTAATTCCATTACATTTTAGCCATATGAGCGCCGCATTATCATCAACATCTACTATCTCAAATCGTTTCTCATCAAACAGCTCAACCTTCCCATCCGCTATTCTCCACCTAATACCATTACTCTTTATATACCGTTGCTCCTTTGCATCAATCGCCTCAATGTAATTGTTTCCATATTTCAAAAACAGCCCCTGTCCGTTTATCTGATACTCTCTTTTCGCATTTCCCGGCAACAGCTCATCAATCAAAACAGTTCCTTCCGTGTCAATAATCTGATATGGAGTTTCCTCACCACTCTTATTTTTCAGAGTAAAATGAATCAATTCACCTATAAAGTCAATCTCCCTCACCTCAATATCATCTACATAATAATAATCAGCTATCGAGGAAAATGATTCAATTACTCTACCGTCCAAATGCATCTTTGTCCGGGCGTGATTCTTACCAGCAATTTCCTGTTCGCTGGTATAATGAGAAAAATATTGTTCCCTTGTACCTATAGCCAGCTGACTACCCTCGAACTTGTCTATAACAGATCCCCTAGAATCAATAATCGTCAAAGCATAATTCAACATTTTCATTTTACCAGCATTAACCGTCTTAAAATGAATTATTACATCCTCACATTTTGCTACTCTTTTGGGAAATATCGACATCGAATTCTATATCCTTTCTGGTGGTATTTGCGCCGCTAGAAGAGCATTTGCTACTTAGGATTCTGTGTCATTTCTACCTAATTTCAACGCTTCCTGCCTACTTATATAGCCCATTCTTATATCATAATTCCACTCGTTAATATCTAGTTCATATTTGTTTTTGTGATAGAACATATCCCTTGCTTCTTTGTGATACGTGCAATCGAAATGTTCTTCCTTATTCTGCCGCCACCCGAGCTGCATATCCAAATCTTTTTCCATCTCTTCCTGTGTTACATCGTGATAAAAAAAATATCCAATGTATGGTAATGGCTCACTGTCAGCATATGCATAATAATTCAGAAGAGCCTCCTTGTATTTCTCATTTTGATACATTTCACTAAAAGGTCGTTCCCCCTTATTGAGACCATATGTGCCAAACATTTGCCGCCTTGATCTTCCGTGAAATACATAATCAACATTGTATTTTCTTGCCTCATTCATAATTGCAGTATACATTATCTGCGAGCATCCAAGACAAGGTGCCCCGCTAATTTCAATTGACGTATCGTAAGCCATCTTCAAAAGGTTCTTATCTAACACAATGAATATGTGGTCAACCCCTAGCTTTTCAGTGCTTCTAACCACATTCTCCTTAGCAAGTTCAGACAGATATCCGTTGTCAAACGTAACAGCCAATACCCTCATATTGTACTTTGTTACCAGTTTCAACAAGACATACGAGCTGTCTTTACCACCCGATACTCCTAATATGGCATCATATTTTTTTCTGCTATTTTTACACTTATTGACTTCATCGAGAAATGACTTTTCCAGTGCGTCGCACTTGCATAAGGCATTTTTGATTTTGGGAAATGACCTGCAAGCATTACATAGACCATCTCTAATCTCAACGTATGGCATTGTAGAATTGTTCAAACATTGGCAACATTCTTTCATGATATATTTTCTATAAGGCTAACGTCGTAGTCTCATTCCCTTTCCTGTCATAATTATGCAAAAAAATCAGGTTGTCTGCCTTCAGCATTCCTACCATAAACCTTGGCTGTCATCAGGTGTGTCAATTTCTTACATAAGCACGCCTTTAGTCTGACCACTTTTCAGCCTAACTTATTCTTATGCCACGCCACCTAATTGCAATCGTATAGTTCCTAGGCTTTACAGCGGGCACATTTCATCCTTCTCGAATATTCCCGAATATGCTCTGCACCCTCCACATACGTAGTTAAACTCACATTTACCGCACTTATAGAAATCTCGATTTCGCAATTTTTCAAGTATCGGAGAGTTGTTCCATATTGTGCTAAAATCATTTTCATGAAGATCACCAACCTTTTCTCTGAGGAATATACAAGGATATACTACACCATTACTATCTATTCCAATACTTTTAACTCCTGCTGTACAACTCATTCTATCATTGTCTACATTTGCACCGTCTTTCATCATAAGAATTGGAAGAATCGGATCATCTATTGCAATATCAAGTGTTTCCGAATAGATTTTGCTTAATTCAAGTATTTTCCGAAGATATTCTTCCTTTGGTGGAAGTAGCGAGATGTTCTCTTTTCCTTTTCCTGCTGGGACAACGCGTCGATAGAAGATTCTATCAATTCCAATCTCATTGGCTACATCAAGATTATACATTAACGTACTTAGATTTCTGCTTGTAATAGTAACATTCATCTGCGTTCTAAGTCCTAATGATTTCGCATATTTTAAAGCTTCAATTGCTCTCTCATATGCGCCATCAACACCTCTAAAGCTGTCATGAAGTTCCCTTGGACCATCAAGTGACACCTGTAGAAAGCTTAAACCATTGTCTACAAGTTCCTTTCCAATCTTACTAAACAGCCATCCGTTAGAAGATAATCCAACATCAATACTTGCCTTTGTTAATCTGCTAACAATACTTACAATTCTCGGATTAACCAAAGGTTCACCGCCAGATATATTAACAGACAGAATATCATTTTCTATTATCTCTTCAATAATCTTATTTTCCAAATTCACATCTTCACTGATGCTAGACATATATGCACGACAATGAGGGCATTTGTAATTACAATTATTGGTGATTTCCCATACAACAGCTATTGGTGATTTTAATTTATTCATAGAAAACACTCCACATCCTCGCCCAAATAGTCTCCAGTTAATAAAAATGCTGCAGCTCGGCATCCGCCACACACAAGGCGATAATCACATCTTCCACATTTACCTAACAACTTTCTATTTAGTAGATTTTCAAATACATCTGAAGAATATATATCTTCTATAGAATTCTTGATAATATTTCCATACGATACATCCAGTAACGAGCATGGCGATACTGCTCCATCAGTTCTTATAGCAGGTCCACCTATTGCAGCAGAACATCCCGTACACTTAAGGTTATATTTTTTCATTATCTCATTTGCCATATCAGCATTCTCAATGTTCTTCTGCGGGAAATCACACACAATACGGGTATACTTCTCGTATTTCTTTGAATATAAATCAATCTTATCATACAGTTCCTTCAAGCCCTCTTTACCAAGATTATATTTTCCAGCCATAACATTTTTAGGAATATAGCGTTTAAAACCGATTATCTGTATAGGAAAATTCTTCTCAAAAATTAGAAATTCAATAAAATCCTCCATTTTGCTAATATTAAGCATCGATATAACAGAGCTAATATGGACATTAATTTGATCTGAATATTCGCATAAAAGCGCAATATTAGCAATAGTGGTCTTAAATGTACCTTCGCCTCTGGTCGCATCATGCTCCTGCTCAAGTCCATCAAGACTTATCTGAAAATAATTCACTCCTGCTTCGATAAGTTGCTCAATCAGCTCCCTGTTCAGAAGTGTTCCATTAGTATTAATTGTTATTACAGGAATATAGCTCTTAACAAGCTCAATTGCCTGAACTATATCCTTTCTTACAAGTGGCTCACCTCCACTAATAAATATTGCTTTAGTGTGGTATTCGTGCAATTTCTTACAGATAGTCTCAATCTCTGCAAGAGACATGTTATATTTAATCTTTTCAAGTCGGCAATGCTTACAACGAAGGTTGCAATCAGTAGTAATATCAATGGTTGCCGTATACAAATATCTGTATAATGTCTCGTTCATCCTGTGCTCCTTACTTATATTATTCTGACATTTTACCAGCCTCAACCTATGAATGACTTATTATTTCAAATCTCTAGGTAAATGATTCATTTTGGGGAAAATATGGCATTAATGCACTTCAGAAACGTTACAATCCTATCCTCTGAATCCAATTCAGCACTTTTTCCCTTATCCATAGAAAGCAGGATATCTTTTCCTCTCCCCTTAATAAAATACATTTCGCCGGATAGAAGATTATACAGAAGCATCGTGTCCTCATCTTCTTTTCTAAATCTATATAACTTGATGTTAAATGATGCTACCTCCAGCATACTGTATCCTCCCCAAGATAATCTCCATTAATTATATATGGATTCGCTCTGCAACCGCCACCGCATTCATCAAGATGTGAGCAAATCTTACATTTCCCTTTTAACAAATTACGATTTCGAAAGCCATGGAACAATTCACCATTCTTCCATATGTCTTCAAGTAAACTCTTTCTAACGTTACCCGTAGAGGTTACCATTGCAAAACACGGTGACACATCGCCGTTTGCGAAAATTGTCAATTCAGACACTCCGGCCGGGCAATTGCCTTTCATTCCATTAATGCGAAAATCCCCACACAGAACCACATAAGGAATATCGATTCCGATTTCAAAGTCTGTATACTTTTTCTGAATGTCATCCAATTTATAGACAAATGCTTTTATTTCGTCTGGTTGAAGCGACAAGCTCTTTATATTTTTACCTCGCCCGTCTGGTGATAGTAACGGAAGACACCATCTTGACACCCCGAGACTCACCAAAAAATCAGCCATCTTTTCTATTTCTTCAATATTATTATGGGATACACATGTAGATACAGCAACATTAATGCCTCGCTGACTCATTTTACTAATTGCACTTACAGCTTTGTCAAATGTGCCCTCGCTCTTTCTCCAACTGTCATGCTTTTCTCTTATATGGCTATCAAGACTTATTCTAACCGACTGAAACTTCCACAGTTGCTCGTTTACCAACTTATCAGTTATCAGCGTACCATTAGTTGTTACAGACACATTGATACCTTTTTGAAATGCATAGTCACATACCTCAAAGAAATCACTGCGAAGAAGTGGCTCCCCACCTGTCATCAATATTGCTTTTACTTTATTATCTGCAAGTTCGTCGATTACTGACTTACATTCGCTTGTTATCAGTTCATCTTCCCATGCACATCCACTATCCATATTGCAATGCACACACTGTAAATTACATTTATTAGTAATGCTCCAACCCACCACATATGGAAATTTTGGATATTTTATCTCTTTATTCATCTATTTCGCATACCCTTTCTGAATACTAAATATCACACTCTTTAATAATTGTTCCGACATTTAGTAACAATGCTTCTTCAACTCATATTCCTTATAGCGCAAATATCTTTACTAGATTGCGTCCCATTAATATATCAAATGCTTTTATAAGTGTTTCAGAATCTGCATTCAATATGGTTTTAGACTTATCCCATACAGTTCCACCTTCGAGTTCAAACCATAACTGTGCCAAAAATCCATGCAAAAATAGTAACTCACCTTCCAAATTATATAAACTAACATCTCCCTGTTCTTTTCGCCAACTAACTGACGGATTATGTGATATAAGAATCTTATTACTTTGGCTTTGGTTAGCACTGTCTAACTCTTTTCTTATAACGCTTGTATCTTTTACAAATATATGTGATGTTGTCTTATTATCATTAATCTGATTAATATCAGTTCTTATAACAGTTTTCTCATTTTTTATTATTTTACCCTCAGAAAATTCTTTGTAAAATACTATGTATTCATCCCCATTATAAGGAAAACATATTGTTACGTCCTTATCATCTTCGCAATATATCATGGCTATTTTTCCTATAGGATATACAATATCTCCCTTACTATTTAGTACTCTTAGAATCAGCTGAATCACTTTATTCTTCTCGCAATTAAGGTTTAACTCAACATAATCTTTATTCAAAACTCAGCTCCTCCTCGCATATAACCAATGCAGCATCTATCTAATGATACATCCTTGCTATTGCTCTCCCTATTTCTGCCGCTTAATCTTATCGCTGCATACAAATCTATATGAACGTTCTTATTATGGTATGAAAATGCTTATTTAATCGCCGCCACCCTTTTAAGGGGCGGCGGCGATAACTTGTTTGACTCCACCCGCATAGCGGGTGGGTTTTTGTCTCACGCGTATTCGTTTCTCCTCGAGAAACCCATATACAACGCATTCAACAGGTTAAAGCATAATAACTCAGAAAAGTAATGCAAAAACACTACTTTTTCCCTGTAAAAACTAGTTTACATCACATTTCATGCAAACAACCTTAGAGATCTCTTCAATCTCCTCGAGGAGCTTCTGCTCTTCAACTTTCTTATCTTCCGTCATTCCCTTATCCTCCTTTCTATAAGTTTAGTTTTATCATACAACATTTTACTTGTCGTTTCAACTATAAAAATAAATTAATTTGTACTAAGTAATCGTTGGCACGGTAGTTTGATAGTTGAATAAGAGAAAAATCCCCGCAGGCATTGAAAAGCCTGTATTTTTTTGTCAAATTTTTTGTATTTTTATGTGACTATTTGTGCGTATTTATGGTGTAATAAGTATGGAGGATTTTCATATGAAGCTTACTTGTGCAGGTTCAAAACAATCGCCTACCTATTACGTTCAGAAATCAGTCCGTATTGGTAACAAAACTACTACAAAGACAGTCGAAATACTTGGAAGCATTGAAGAGATCAAAGCCCGTTGCGGAGATGCCGACCCTGTTGAATGGGCAAAAGATTATACAAAAAAACTTACCCTCGCTGAAAAGGAATCCAGACAGGGAATCCTGCTCAAATACTCTGCATCCATGCTTATTGATAAGAACGTCCGGCGTTCCTGCAACATCGGATACCTTTTTCTTCAGGATGTTTACTATTCGCTTGGACTGGATAAGATCTGTGATGAAATTTCAGATAAGTACAGATTCGGGTACAGTTTAAATGAAATCCTGTCCATGCTTGTTTATTCCAGAGTCATTGCACCCGGTTCCAAGAGAGCTTCTCTTGCCGATGCACAGGATTTTCTTGAACAGCCCGGATGCAGCCTCCACCATGTTTACAGGGTCCTTGAAGTGATGGCACGGGAGAATGACTTCTTACAGTCCGGACTTTATAAGAACCCCCAGTCCGTCATAGACCGTAAGAAAGAAGTTCTCTATTATGACTGCACCAACTATTACGAGGAGGAAGATGATTTCCGCAGATATGGTGTGTCTAAGGAACACCGCCCCAATCCTGTTGTGCAAATGGGATTATTCATGGATGCTGGCGGCATCCCTCTTTCCTTCTCGCTTTTTAACGGAAATGAAAACGAGCAGCCCTCCATGTCGCCGCTGGAGCAAAAGATTATTAAAGACTTCCATGCTTCAGACTTTATCGTATGTACAGATGCCGGTCTTTCTTCCACTGCCAACCGGAAGTTCAACAGCATACAGGGAAGAGGATTTGTGACAGCACAGTCCATGAAAAAACTCAAAGTCTTCCTTCAGGACTTCTGTTTAGATGATGATGGCTGGCATCTCCCCGGCGAAAAGAAAACTTATAAGCTGAGCGGACTTGATGAGGAAGCCGATCACGATAAAGTCTTTTACAAAGACAGATGGATCAATGAAGACGGCCTTGAACAGCGCCTCATTGTTACTTACTCTGTCAAATACCGTAATTATCAACGCCTGATCCAGGACAGACAGATAGAAAGAGCCAAAAAATATGTAGAATCCCCCTCATCCCTTAACAAAAAGAAAGGAACTGACCCTAAGCGTTTTGCCAGACAGGAATACTGCACTTGTGACAGCGAAATTGCTGACAAAACAATCACTTCACTCGATTAGGACCAGATAGATGAAGAAGCCAGATATGATGGTCTGTATGCTGTCTGTACTAATCTTGATTATGATGTTTCCGAAATCATCGGAATCAACCGGAAACGCTGGAAAATCGAAGAATGCTTCCGCATTATGAAGACAGAATTCAAGGCAAGACCAGTATACCTCTCCAGAAAGGACAGAATAATCGCCCATTTCACTACTTGCTTTACCGCGCTTATCATTTACAGGATCCTCGAAAAGAAACTGCATGATAAATACACCTGTGAAGAGATCATAAATGCCTTAAGAACTATGGATATGATGATAGTGCCCGGAGAAGGTTACATTCCGACATACACAAGAACCGACCTGACCGACGCACTGCATGATGCGTTTGGCTTCAGGACCGATTACCAGATAATATCCCAGAAAAACATGAGAAAAATTATAAATAAGACCAAAAAGAAATAAAATAGCCACAAACTTCTAAATGAAGAAAACCTCACAAACTACGTATTTATACTGCTTGTGAGGTTTTTACTTTTTTTCAAGTGTCAAAGATGGGATTATATCATATATAGCACATATTATTCAGGCTTGAAAGGGAAACTCTATTATATCCTGCCCAGATACCTCAAGTTTTCCGATTTTTATGTTTTCCGTTAAAATCAGAAAGATATCCACATTCATAGATCCTTTTTTACAATCTTATACTTTTTTGTGGATAAAATTTTCGGTTCCTTCTTGGCAGGCATCACTTCCTTTGCTATACTTACCTTAGTTGACTGGTGCGCAGTGCGTATCGTTCTGGACTATATCTTCTGTTTCTGTTAGTTGCCGTCCAAAGCTTGCTAACAGTTCGGAAGATATATTTTTTGTTTCTTTCTGATCCCGTTTTTCTTTAAAAAGAACCATTTGTACAGATGCTTTATCATGTCTGCTGTCTGTACCATCAGATAATGGTTCTTCATGGCATTCCGGTCCCAGCTGCATGCATGGGTAATGTCTCCCTGCCAGTTTTTCTGCCGGTTGAACCCTTCGTTCTCTATTTTCCAGCATTTTCTCCCTGCCCCCGCTATCTTTTCCGCATTCCTTTCTGTGATCCGCAGGCTTGTGATCCACTGGAACTCTCTCCGTACCGTTATTCCCTTCTCTGTTTTCTCTTCCCGGAAACGAAGCATATTTAACGGCTTCCCCCTGTAATCTATATCATTCACATATTCGGCACCGTCTGTTCTTCCCTTTTCGGGAATCCGTTCATACTCTTCCGTAATACCCGGGATGCTCCCTGTTTTATACCGGATGATGAAATCCCACTTGTTTTCACGGCAGATATCCATCACCGGTTCTGATGCATACAGGCTGTCTGCCAGCAGTATGACCGGCAGCCTCGGAAATGCCGTCTCCAACTTTGACGCCAGACGCCTGAATGCCTTTGTCCCGCAGTCCTGTTTCCTTTCCTCCTCACTCATATTTTTCTGTTTTCCAGCATCTTCCCCGTTGTTTTCTATAAATTCACTGGCAATGCTCACGAGCAGGCCTTCACCAAAGACGGCCTTTGCTTCTAACACGTCACAGTGGTAATTTATCTTTTCTTCATCCGTACCTTTATGGAAATGCCGCTCCAGACATCCGTCATTCAGTTTCCTGCTCCCGGAATAGGTCTGCGTGCCGTCCACGATGACCAGCCACTTCTTCTGGAATCCTGCTTCGTCAAATGTTTTCCTGCGTATCAGTCCATACACCTGTTTCTGCTGTATCCCCTGTAATTCTTCCGGATCAAGCTTTTCAAAGTATTCGTTGATTGTTACCACATGTGGAAGATATGCTTTTTCTTTTTCCCCAAGAAACCTCTGTATATTTTTGGTCGCATTTCCAGGGGTAAATTCGCAGGTCATGGACTGCATGCTCTTGATTCCTGCAATTCCCTTATAGAACACTGTCCCGATCAGTTCCCTGTTGGAATACTCAGTATAACTCTGATGCCGTGGATCCTTTGTACCGGAAAAATCCCGGAACAGTTCCGGGCAGAACCTTTGTCTGACCCTGTTACATTCTACTACCGGATTATTTTCCAGCTTTCTTCTGATTCTTTCCTGTTCCCTGCTCATTTGTACCCCTTTGCGAAAAAGTTTTTCTCTTATTGTACTATTTTTCCTCGCATAGTGGCTGATTTTCTGTATGATTTGTGCAAATTATTTTTTCCTTTCAAAGCTGCATATTATTTTAAAAAATTTGACAAAAAAACAAGCCTGCTTTCAAGGCTTGTGGAGATTTCATTAATTCGTAAGTGTCAAACTCCCGAGTTTTTCTTCACTCATGAAATAAATCGGAGAATTTCCCTAAATTTTTTATAAAAAAGAGTAAAAATGAAGCTGTCGCTCAATGGATTTTAATTCATTAAAGCGACAGCCCCATACTTATAAACAATCTTATAGACCATAAAACGGATTCGATAACATCGACGATGCCAACTATGACCTAGAACTTTAGGTCACTTACTATAACTTTCTTCGGCCACACAAACACAATGGTTACAAGGTCTTAAACGAAGTTGATATCCTAAAAGATATAACCAATATGCCATGAAAATGGCAATTGCTAATCTTCTTAGGAAAACAACAAATCTTCAAAATATAAGCCGAAGGCTCTAACTGTTCTTATTATCTTCGCCGTCGGTAACAGCCTCACAACATTTCTTGTTGTGCTGTCAAGGATGACGTTACTCTGTCACAAAGTAAAATATCTACGGTTTTCAAGGTACGAAAGTGCTTTTTTCGTAAGCGTCAAATAAAACAGGGTATAGAAAAATAACCGTCAGACTTTTATACTAAAAGGTCAACGGTTATTGACAGAATTTCTTTACCAGAGGATTCCATGGCAGATAATCATCCAGATATTCAGGATGTTCAAGAAAAGCGCTTCCCGGCATATCAGACAGGATATATTTTATATATTTCACCGGGGCAGGTCCATTCGCTTTCGCTGTCTCTGCCAGTGTATAGATTCCCGCACTGGCGGCAGCTCCTTTCGGACTGCCTGAAAACAGCCAGTTCTTTCTGCCGATCACAAAGGGACGGATACAGTTTTCTGCAAGCGAATTGCTGATGGAACAGTGTCCATCTTCCAGATAATGAAAAAATCCCTCCCGGTTATTTAATGCATAATGAAAGGCTTTTGAAAGTTTGGATTTCTGCAGTTCTCCGATGGCATTTTTCTCTGCCCATGACCAAAAAGCCTCGAGAAGCGGTTTCTCGCGGATGAGACGTTCTTTTTTCTTCTGGTCAGGAGAAAGCCCAGCCAATTCTGACTCTATGTCAAAAAGCTGATTCAGGCGCAGAACTGCTTCCGCAGGTTTTGATGCTTCCGGAGTATGGATATCTTTTGGAAGTGCATCTACGAAAGCCCTGCGCAGGTGCGTGTAGCACAGACAGCGTTTTACCCCTGAAACGGCATTGTATCCTGAGTAGGCATCTGTATGGATATAACCTTCATATCCTTTTAGAAATGATTCCGGATATTTCCCTCCCCGCCCGGGCTGGTACTCGAAATAGCGGATGGGATTGCCGGCATCCCTGATGCTGCAGTAAACCCACATATAGGAATCTGACGTGTTTTTCCGTCCCGGTTCTTTCAACACCTGTACATGGGTTTCATCGATATGAAGATATCTCTGTTTCAGCAGTTCCTGCTTAAGACGGTGAACGATATGTACGAGCCAGTCCCGATAGACCACCAGAAGCCAGTTTGACATGGCTGTCCTGCTTAAACGTAATCCCAGAGCCTCCCATTCTTTTTCCTGTCTGTACAACGGAATGCCTAATTCAAACTTCTGGTGGACGAGCCATGCGATCGCAGACGCAGATGCCAGAGAATGCAGAATGGGAGGATAAGGTACTGGCGCTTTCTCCATATAAGGAGTTTCATTTTTCCGGCAGAGCCTGCATTCATACGTTTCCCGGTAATGGTCAATCACCCTGAGTTCTGCAGGGATAAACTGAACTTCCGTACGGACGAATTCTTCCCCGACTTTTACCATAGCACTTCCGCATTTGTCACAGATCTGATCCCTTTCATCTATGGTATGGAATACTTTGCTGTGAGGGAGATTTTTAACCAGTTCCTCCCGCTGACCGGCGTATTTCCTTTTGCGGAGATGTTTCTCTACTTCAATAAGATCTGGTTCGTGTGAATCAGGATCCGCACAGGATTCGATTTCATTAAAAAGAGACATCTGCCCCTCGATTTCGAGAGC
>CANOEC010000018.1 GCA_947564735.1 uncultured Lachnospiraceae bacterium
GGGGCTGGTTTTCAGCATGATTTGTGCGAATTATTTTTTCCTTTCAAAGCTGACCTGCAAACCTCCGATATCCATTGTCATGGTGATTACTTTATCACGTACTTAGTGCCCCTTCCTCTGCCTTCAATTTTCACAACACCTTTTTTACCCATCTCTTTTAATAACTGTGTTGTCTTTGATTTTCCAAACTCGGCATAAGGAGCAATCTCGCTAATTGATTTCAACATTGTCCTGCTCAAAATCTTATATATTTTTCTTTCGTCTTCCGTTAAATTCAGATTTTCCTCAAAAACCGGGAGTACAATCTTAATTGTATTTTCCGACACTTCAAAGTCCGGTTGTTTCAAGCCTCCTTCATAGAGTTGTTTTATCCGTGTAATTCCCGTACCGAATATTTCGACAAACCCCAGCCTATAAAATACATTTGCAAGATTTCTATTTCTTAAAACTGAAAGTTTCCCCGATAAATACTCATCTTCTGTTATTCCAGAAGGCAGTCCTCCCGGAGAAATAATTTCTATTCTGTCGTCAAACATCGAAACTTTTATCTGTGACTCTACATCCCACACTCTATGAATCAACGCGTTTGCGATTGCTTCTCTAAACGCGGTCTCCGGCATTTTTTCTACTTTTTTCCTATCGGCACCTTGTATTTCTTCGTATTGATAATAATCTTTGAATACCTCTAATGCTTTATCGTATGCTTCCAAAACAGAGATATTGTCAAATATTGCTCTTTTATGAATCACACTGATGTTTTCGCCGAACTTCACCATATCGATTCCCGGAAAATGATTTTTATCCGCCAAAATACCAGCCGCATTATTATATCCAATGGCGCTGTTATATAAATTCAGTGTTTTCAGAGTGTCCTGATTAAAAGTTTCAATCTGAATGCATTCTTTTAATTTTTGACATAGTGTATCAAATGTCAGCTCTTGCTCTTTACACGGTAATTCTTCAAATCTGATATTTTTCCCTTCCAAAATCAGTCTTGATAACTCCAATGTGTCAACCTCTATTGTTGCAGTATCATTTCTCTTGTATGCTTTCGATTTATATAAATATGGCTTTTGAAACCCGCTTTTCACAGTCAGTTTTATCGTTCTATCATTATTTTGCAATTCCAGTGTATAATCAGGCTGTGGAGCAATGCTATCATTAATTTTGTTTTCAATATCTAAACACGCTTGTTTTACATCCGACAGTCCCTTGATATTGCCATTGTCATCAATACCAAAAAATATTTCCCCACCATCGTAATTAGAAAAAGCGCTTACTGTTTTTAAAAATGTATTTGTAATCTTTTCTTTGAATTCCATTATTCTTGTTTCACGCATACACTGTGCTCCTTTTCTAATTTTATTGCTTACAGTATACCCGGAAACACGCGAAAAAACAATCGTATTTTTTTGCGATTGATTTTTGCACGCCGCGCCATCATAAAACGAGCTCCCAGTGGTGGAAGCACCGGGAGCCCGTTTTATATATATACAAACTAAGGGATATAGGTATACGCTTATTTCATTATCTATCGGATTATTCTACATCCTGCAATGCCGCAAAGTCTTCTTCGCCTGTACGGACCTTGACCACTCTATCGACATTGTATACGAAAATCTTGCCGTCTCCGATATGACCTGTGTACAGCGCTTTCTTCGCCGCCTCTACAACATCCTCCACCGGAATCTTGCTGACTACGACCTCTACCTTCACCTTCGGAAGCAGCGTCGCATCCATCTCAACGCCACGATACATCTCGCCGGCGCCTCTCTGGATACCGCAGCCCATGACCTGCGTCACCGTCATGCCCGTTACGCCCAGATCGTTCATTGCCTTCCGCAACTGGTCGTACCTTGAAAGCTTGGCAATAATCGCCACCTTATACATACCCGTCGCAGATGCCACCGGTACTTGCGCAACCTTGACCGCCGCTTCTTTCTGTACATCCGAAGCCGCCGCATAGTCATCTGTTCCAAGACTTGTATTTTCATTGATATCCATCGCCATCGTGTTAGACACATCCATAATGCTGAAACCGGAATATGCGGACGCAAGACCATGCTCCATAATATCCAGTCCCACAATCTCCTCTTCTTCCGAGGCACGAAGACCAACAACCGCCTTGATGATTACAAAAGCAATCGTAATCGTTACCGCCGTCCAAGCCGCAACAGCGACAAACCCAATCAACTGTAAGCCAAGCAGCTTGAAACCGCCGCCGTAAAACAGACCTAAGATTTCATTACCGGACGCATCTGCAATGGCATATCCCGGCGCTGTGTTCGTGGCAAATAAGCCGACTGCAAGCGTTCCCCAGATACCGTTCAGGCAATGTACCGCAACCGCACCAACCGGGTCGTCAATACGCAGTTTATAATCCAAGAACCATACGCCAAACACCACCAGCAGACCTGCAACAGCACCAATCACGATTGCGCCCAAGGCATCCGTCACATCGCAGGATGCCGTGATGGCAACAAGACCTGCCAAAGATGCATTCAGACACATGGACACATCCGGTTTGCCATATTTTATCCATGTAAAAATCATGCATACTACCGTGGCAATCGCCGGGGCAATCGTCGTTGTCACAAAAATAGAACCCAACTGCTCCAGACTCGTAGCTGCCGCACCGTTAAACCCGTACCAGCCCAGCCAAAGGATAAAAACGCCCAGCGCACCGATTGGAATATTATGTCCGGGAAAAGCGTTTACTTTCGTAATCTTTCCGTCCTTGTCTTTTGTAAATTTACCGATTCTTGGTCCAAGAATCTTCGCGCCAATCAACGCTGAAATACCGCCCACCATATGTATAGCGCAGGAACCTGCAAAGTCGTGGAAGCCCATCTGGGACAACCAGCCGCCACCCCAGATCCAGTGTGCCTCAATGGGATAAATCAACGCGGAAATCACTGCCGAATAGATACAGTAACTTAAGAATTTTGTTCTCTCCGCCATCGCACCGGATACAATCGTCGCCGTGGTCGCACAGAATACCAGATTGAACACGAAATTTGACCAGTCAAAATCCGCATAACTCGTAAAGATATCAAATCCCGGCTTGCCAATCAGACCAACCATATCCTCACCGAACAATAGTCCAAAACCAATCAGGATAAATACCACCGTACCGATACAGAAATCCATCAGGTTTTTCATAATGATGTTGCCCGCGTTCTTTGCTCTGGTAAACCCTGTCTCAACCATTGCGAATCCCGCCTGCATCCAGAAGACCAGCGCAGCGCCAATCAAAAACCAGACGCCGAAAATCTGTCCGTTTAAAACCTCCATAATCTCCTCTGTCATAGATAAATCTCCTCCTCACCTTTTGACATACCACAAGAAAATCGCTTCGCGATTATCTTGATCTCCTAATTACATAAAAAAACGGATACAATGGTCTTCTCTTCCACAAGCTCCATTGCTCCGCATTCTCTGAAATCAAGTCGTATGTCCATTTATTTTATAAAAAGCGCAGGCAGCCGTTTCCACAAGCCCGTCTTTTTATGCAAAAGAAAAAGACGCTTCGTATCTTCCCGAAGCGCCTTTGCTTTTACGAACTGAATTGTAGCACCATATTGATTAGGTGTCAATAAGTATTTTGAAAATTTTGTCAAAAAATTGTCAAGCCTCCAAACCGTTTCTGCACGGCATGTCTTGTCCTAATACGGCTCAAATGCCCCCATCAGCGTATCCACATCCTCCTCATGTCCCGGCGTATAAGATACGATAAAATAAATTACCCGGTTGTCCTTTTTTGCAATATAATAGCTCTGGTTCATTTTCGCTACGCCGTAATCCATCGTCGCAGTGTACTTGTCGCAATCCAGACTTCCTACCTTTGCGCTTTCCGCATCTGTCCATGTAATAGGCACACCCGAAAACAGCGTTTCCATCTGCGACTGTACCGCTTCCATATATTTATCCGTTGAAAGTGTGGTTTTCTCCGCTGCCAGACTGAGGTTCGGGTCCCCTGCACCATTATCATCCGGAAGGTAAGTCATGAGTTCATAGACCGTCGTCAGTTCCGTATAGTCAATCACTTTCTTGCCATTCTCTTCGTAAGCCGCCTCAACATAATCCTGCCCTGCTGAAATAAAGCTGTCCAATTCTTCCTGTGTCGCAACAACATATCCCTCTGGCGCATTGAAACGGATTCCCATCCATTCGCTCTCAAAACCAGTGTCCGTCAGTGTTCCTTTGCTGTACTTTGCGCTGCCTCCACATGCCGTTACCGACAACAGTGTAAGTATCGCCAAGACAACCACTCCAATTCTTTTGTTCATCACTTTCTTCCCCTTTCTCATTACACATGACCATTCATGTAACCGCTTATGCACAGTTCGTAAGCTAATGGCTATTATACAGGGTATTATAGCGTCGGTCAATCGGGGAATGGCTGCAATCACCGTCACAGCATCAAGTTCCATCCACCAAACAAAAACTTTAACAGGTTTATCTTAACCAGAATCAAGAAAAGTATCAGTGATAATATGCATACAGATAGATATCGCTTCTTTCTGATAACCACTAAAATGATGATCCAGCACAAATAGACGGCTTGTAACAATAAATCTGATTCGCAGGAAACATACGCTTCCGAAGCGATGACTGCAATTGGTATTGCTGCACAAAAATCAGCAAACAGCCCTTCACCATGCGCAAACCACACAACAAAACCACATAGCGGAGTGAGCAGGGCGCATAAGCTCCAGAAAATAATCTGCCGCTTCGGGAAAAAATGCAGGAAATAAATCGTATAAATGTAATATGTAAAAAGCATTGAACCAAAAAAGGCAAACACGCGGGTTGCCGCCAAACCGGGCGTTCTGGCATAGACTGCCAGAAGCGTAGCAACAAACACCCAGATACCGAGTCTCCCGCCAATACCATCAAAAATTTGATTTACCCTAGGATTATCTACCAGTTTTGCCAGTATGCCTAATATCATACCAATGATAATCGCCAGAAGCACTGAAAAAAACTTTTGCTTTAAACTTGTTTTCTCTGCATTTCTTATAGGTTTTCGCTTTTTTAACTCATGTGGTGCTCTCATGGTTTTCCTTCCGGTGTTTTTCATTTCGGGGCATCTACCTTCTTTTATCTCCCCTGCTTATGGTATCTTGAAGAAACTTGTTATAGAGTTCATCCTCACTAAGTGTATTATCCTCTTCAATCAGTGTCGTTAAATCAACTTTCCCTTCCAGATACCTATCCCAAAACTCCTCATGCTTCAGATATGCCCTGTAACGAAAGACAAAATGACCTGCTGCTTTATCTTCATAATTATCAAACAGCTTATCACATCTCTCCATCTCCTCAGCCGAGAGGGTTTTACTCCATAAAGCATGCCTGCCGGGACGGTTGTCGTTCACATCGACGCAGCTAACCTCTCCCGTATCCATATGAAAATAAAACGAAACGCCATTGGAAAGAGACGCCACTTCAATCTCCGTTACCTTTGTCTCTCCGTCCAAAGAAGCTGACTGCCCTACTCCAAGAAGCGCCTTACTCGAACCGCCAAGCCTCTCATATGCTTCCTGCGTCGAAATCCCGGAATCCTTAGCGCTTACACTCTGGACATCCTCATAAAGCTGTTCTGCCGCATTTCTCTGATAATTCGTTTTGTTCCGAACATGGTTCTGCTTATCTGTCTGCTGTATACTCTTGTAAGTGCGCAAACCATTACCGATAATTGTACTCATAAATACATAGCCCTCCTTTTCATATTGCATGTTGTACTATTGCAAAGGATAAAGGCTCCATATGATTCCTCCGTCAATCAGAATCATCATGCTCTCCTATCGGTCCAAGCATTATCATTTAAATACAATATTCATACCACCTATTATCCTTTTGCAGATATCCCTTCGTATTCCTTCATTATCCCTCCTCCCTGATTGAACAAAATGTTAAAATAAAAAAGTTGTAACTAATCGGCGTTCTCATCTCCTTCCTAATGCATTTGCCCATATGCTTAATGCCAACTTTCCATATACATACTATGTACTACATATTTTTCTTGTTTATTTTTTGCCTCTTTTATTATATCATCTATATTCTGCTTTCACAAATCACGCTAGCATTTTAACTAATAAAATGCCAGCATCTTTTCTTTAAATAAATAGCAAAAATCGAGGATAAAATTCGATTCTGCTTGTTTTTTCCTCGATTTTTGCATGAAATTAGTATTGGCATCTGTCAGCTATACGCCTGCTTTACCCGGCAAGATAAGAATACAGCTTTTCATCCACTATCACTTGTGGATATGGATCGGATATATCTGGAATATTCTTAAGAATAACAGTTACAACACCTGCGTCATTCGTCTCACAAACTTCTGTCGTAAAACATTTGCCCGGCGCCTCGTCCTGCTGTGTGTTCGGATAACTCGTCCACATTCTAATAGCATCTAAATCGTGGTCATATATCAGAATTTTAGCACATAGCTTCCCATCTATTATATTCACAATCCGCAAAACTCCCCTTTCCCTGTTATGTGCCTTGTTCAAAAAAGATACTATTTTATCATCTGGTGAATCCATAATCTGTGATACATCAATATAACCTTTTTCTTTTAAGTCATCCATTGAAGTACTGACATCTAATTTCAATAACTCATTCCTTGCATCTTCTCCTGTATATCCATTTCCTGCTACAATAATTACAATAAGCACAGCTATTGCACAGATACCCAAAATACAGAGCCATCGATTAAAACTTAACTTTTTCATTTTTTTAATCATGCTCCCTTCTCAGCCTGCGATGTTTGGGACTGATGCCAACGACGTCTGCACAAACTCCTCGTGCTCCTACGCTTGTGTCTTATAGTTCTTTACCCTGTCTTTAAATAATGTTTCATCCATATCATAGTTCCCTAAGATTCCTGTTATCCTAAAGATACCACAATCTGTAAACAGAAGCGATTGCAAGGGCGCTGGTAAAGCATCAATCATTCCATATCCTTTATACTTTTAACCGCAATGCATGTTCGTCAATCTCATAGACTTCCGTACACAAATCTTCAATATCCTCATGATTATGCGAAGTCATAAGAATTGTAACTCCCTCTTTTTCATTCAATTTCTTTAACAATGCTCTCATTTCAACAACCGTTTCAGCATCTATTGCGTTCATCGGTTCATCCAAAATCAGCAAATCCGGCTTTTCCATAATTGCCTGTGCAAGTGCAAGCCGTTGCTTCATACCCAAGGAATACTTCCCAACCTTCACCTTTAATGCCGGATCCAGCCCCACCCTTCTCATAACATTTTCCAGTTCATCTCTGCCCACCACGTTCCTGACTTTTGCAATGATACTTAAATTCTCAATACCCGAACATTGCGGAAGGAATCCGGCGCAATCTAAAATTACCCCAATATTCTGTGGAAACTTACCATCTTCAACGTCATTGCCATCAACTTTTATGACGCCTTCATCCGGCAGGACTAACCCACAAATCATTTTAAGCAGGACGCTCTTACCCGTTCCGTTTTTACCAACTATACCACAGACAGCGCCCTTATTCACATCGAAATCTGCACACTCAAACAACATATTTTTCCTGTATGCTTTTGATAATCCTCTAATCTCAACCATCTTTCCCATTTATGCTTCTCCTTGTACTCTATCATAAAAATTTGCACCTGCTTGATTCATCACTATGATAAACAGTACCCCATTTAATGCTAAACCGGACATCAGACTTATCTGTAAATTTTTTGTGATACCTCCCACTGTAAATCCCAATAACAGACGCATTCCCAAGACAACCAGAAAACTAATTTCCGCCTTTTGGAACATACAATATAACAGATATATGAGCAGACATAAATTAAGCGCTCCTACGGTTTCGTTCAAAAAAATTTCCCACAATTCCTTCTGTCCAAAGCACCAAAGCACATCGCTAAATCTTGCGCCATTTTGACAAAACATCACTGCAAAACTCAAAAATTGTACCCCGAAATAAACTGCGGTGCCCATTATGCATTTACCGTACTGCCTTATAAACATTTTTTTATAATTGCGTTCCCTAATAAAAAGATACAGCATGAAACTCTGTTCGAGCCAAAGCATTTTCCATAAGATATAAAGCCATATAACGATTCGCATAGCAATCCAGTGAATACATACCGTATCAAATTTATCAAAATCCACTGTCCATGCGGATAATAATTCAACAAAATTATTTTTCTGACCCAGTATCGTTTCTGAATACAGCCATAACGACACATTGAGAACGACAAAGCAGCATATACATTTAATTATCCTCATATACGATATCCTTATTTCCAAATATCCGGTCTCCAACATACCAAAATACGCAAATCAAAATTATCCAATATTCCCAATTAATCCGATACCTGCTGGCTTCCCACCCGTATAACTGGAATGCAATCCTCTGCCATGGAAACCATTTTGCCAGCCAATAAACTCCCGTCTTCACAAGCATAAGATTTACCAGCGGCATTCCCACCGTAACCAAAACGTGCAACACTCTGTTTTTTAAAACAATGCCGAACAGATTGTATACCATAATAATCAGAACGGCATAGAAAGCAATATTCACGCATTGCATTACAATAATTTTCGCAGATACCTGCTGAAAAAACACTGTCTCCTGTCCTGACAAACCGCATCCTTTTCCATATAAAAATACAAGCAACGGAAGTATCATGATGCATCCGGTTGTATATACTACCTTAGCGCATATATTCGCCAGATAATATTCCGTTCTGCTGTTATGCCTAAGCAGTATAACATATCTGTTCTGTATCCCATGTTTATCATTGATGACTTCAAGCACCAGAAATGTGGCAAGCATCAAAACATTATACATATTTGTCAAAAAATACATTATAAATTCACACAAGTTAGTGCCGCCATAATCCCTGACATAGACATGAAGATTGACATCCGTACATAATATTGTGCCAACCAGAAAAATCATCATTTTTTGCATTGAAAAAAGCTGTGCTAATTCGTTCCTAACTTTTGTGAGCATAAAAATCACCTATCAAATATAAGTTGATGCCAATCAGAATCAATATTCCATCATAAAGCGGTATCCCCCAATATCCCAAAGCGCCTCCAAAATATTGTCCGATTGCAAAAAGCGTAATCGCATTAAACGCTTGATTATACAATTCCAATACCGATGCCGAAAAAATACAATATGCAAAGGGAATCAAAACCGCAACATACCGGTTCTTTACGACAGCGCTGACTCCCAAACCCACAACTGCAAATACGCCACTCTGCAATCCTGCATTAAAAGTGTAAATCATCCCATATAAAAAGGGATTGCTCTTGTACAAGTCTTCCGCAAAAAACAATCCATAAATAATAGGGTATTGTGCGTCTCCGGTTCCTATCACAAATATTATAAACATATACCACGTAAAGCACGCGGCGAAAACTGCCAGAAACCCCGACAGAAATACAGAAATAATTTTGGCAATCTGATATCGTCTATGCCCTGTCTTTAATATATAAAGATAATAAAAACCGCTGTCTGTCTCGTCTCTGTAAGATAATGCATACGGAATACATGCGATAATCGGGAAAAATATTGCCATCAATGACGCAGTACCATATACAAGAGACATCAGATACTTCTCAAGATAAGTCCCACCATGTGAAAATCCCGATACATAATCCCAGCCGCCTATGATAAGTGATATCAGACTAATCATATATGCCGCCAACATTCTTCCGGATATAACTGCCCTTTTTAACTCTTTTGTTATCATCATATTTCCCCATAAAGTTGTGCCGGGAAATCCGGCACAACCTGTTTTCGATTTATTGTTTACGTATTCGTAATATAATCAGGATTCCAGTTCCCCCACGTCCTCGTATTCGTAAAGTTCGTAAGTGCGGTCGATATTCTTAATCTGACTACTCTGCCCTTCATCGCAACGGGGTCATGATATGGCATGTAAATTGCCCTTGCCGAATTATATGTTACTTTATCCGTCACTCTGTTGCCGTTAGAGTCCTCTATCCAGCAAGTTAAAGAACGTCCATCCTGTACTTCAGCTACCAAGTTACTTGCCGCCTCTGTCCCTTCCTTCACAATCCCGGCTGAAATATAATCCCCGGTCTTCGTAATATACACCGGTCCATAAGAACCCGTATTACTTGCATTTGCAACAAGAATATTTCCAAACGCGAGCGCAAGTACACTTACTAATAAAATGCTTTTTCTGACTTTCATTTTCATATTATCATTCCTCCTATCATACACAAATTGGTTACATATAAACTAATATAGTCCGTTCTCATCCCCCTTCTTCTTAATTTACTCATATGCTTGGCACCAACTTCCCATATGCATAAATTTCATACGTTCTATCAGCGCCTGCCGGCAAAGCATATTAGTAAAATATTTATTTTACAAAATAATACATCCCTCCCCAAAATTTGTCAACATTTTTCTACATTTTTATTGACATAGTAAATAGAGTATTTTACTATATATTATAGACAAAATGTGTAATCATAAAGAAATCAAGGTGCCTAGATGAATTACGACCTAAAACCAAAAGAATATGAAATCATGAAATTTATATGGGCGAGCGCCCCCGAAGGCGTGACCTTTGGTGAAGTCCACGACTATGTAAACAGTCTGGGAAAAAAAGAGTCCCGCCAGCGGGTAAACTGCTTTATACAATCACTGCTTGGCAAGGGAGTCCTTTCCGCAGCAGGAGAAGACCGCCACAAATTATATACTCCTGCCATTTCCAAGAAAGACTACGACCAACTGCTTGCTGGCAGACTTCTGAATCAGTTATTTGATGGTTCTCTGACAACATTTGTATCGGCATTGTCCGGCGGGAACGGTCTGTCCGATGAAGATGCAAAAGAGCTTCGCAAACTGTTACGAGAAAGGAATAAGAAGAAATGAACATCTTTTTTGTTATGTCCATAAGCGGCAGTATTGTTTTTTTCTTATATTTATTGATGAAACCATTCTCCAACCGTTTTCTTTCTGCCAGTTGGCAATACAATTTTTTAAAAATATGCCTTTTATTTTATCTTGTACCTTATCAATTTCTTCAAAAGAAATACTTTACCCTATATAACGCCCTGCTCGGGAGCGAAGACGCCGCAAGTTCTTTACATAGCGGAATATTAAGCTTCAAGGACTATAATACCATTTATGTATCCTCCGACGGCAGAATACATTATAAGTACGGACTACCGCTTTTTGTTTTCTTATCTGTATGGCTTGGCGCCATTGCCTTTATGTTGTACCGGCAACTTAAAAAGTACCGTTCATGCCGCAGCAATCTGTTGCTGCTCTCCGAGACTGCAGATACCAGCCCGGAATCTCTGACTGCAACAACACAATATTCCGGCATTACTCCGCCCAACGCAAAAAGTGTGAAACAAATTGTCATTTGCCCGTTTATTAAATCGCCGATTACCATCGGCTTGTTTCATCCGCGCATTATCCTGCCCAAAGAAGACAGCCCCAAGAACTTAACCCTCTATCTATCCCATGAGCTGTCACATATCAAAAGTCACGATGCAATGTGGAAATTTACTGCTTTTTTGGCAATCCTGCTCCATTGGTATAACCCTTTAGTGTATGTTCTTTTTTATGAACTAGACACTGTATGCGAAAAGCATTGCGATGAAATAGTAACCAAGCCATTAAGTGATTCTCAAAAGCTGTATTATGAGAACCTGATTATAAACGCCGCTCAAAACCAGACCGCCGTCAGTTCCTTATTTGCCAACACTTTTTCAACCAATAAAAAACAAACAAAGGAGAGAATACTATTTATGACAAGAAAAATTTCCAAATTCACTCACCACAAATTAATCACTGCTTTACTGATGGGACTCGTCATCCTGTCCATGCCGATCTCGGTACTTGCCTATGAACCTGTGAATGTATATCATGACCGACAACCGTATAAGCCAAATGAAACTATGATGGAAATCATTCTTAACGACACACAAAGTTCCCTCATTTCAGATTCCACATCAACGCAACTTGATTTTACATTATCAGACGAAATCTTTGTTGATGAATCCGGAAACCAGTACGTGATTGACGCCGGAAACGAATATTCCCCGCGTTCATGCACGCATGATTACAAGAATGGTTCCCGATACACTCACGAAACAAGCGGCAGCGGTTGTTCCGTTTATGTTTATGAAGGCTCATATTGTAAAAAATGCGGATTCTGCTTACAGGAAACCTTTATAAGTAAGACTACATACGCAAAGTGCCCGCACTAATTACTTTTTGTTTTCATTGTATAAGGCGCCGCCCAATCACCTAAAATGCTGATTGGACGGCGCCGTTCCTCTATCATTGTTTTAATATAAACATAAACACAATCTCCGAATCCATTTTTAACCTTTTGCTATTGTATAATTTCCCAATATCCGTTTTTCGGTGAACCATGGCGAATCAATATTCCTCGTTCTTTGAGCTTCTTAATATTGGATGCAACGTTTCTGTCCGCCACACCAATCCGCTCCGCCAGCTTCGCTGCATCAGCCTGCACTTCTGACATTGAACCACGATAAAGATTTACTCGAAACATATCATCAAAAACCTTCATCTTTCTATTGCAAGTCTTTCCCCGGTAACATATATCTAACCCTTTTCGCTTTTCCCTGCTGTACAAGCTCATTTTGCTCTATCATTCTTTTTATCAGACGGGAAGCGCTAGAAGCGTTGATTCCCAATTTCTCCTCCACATCAGCCCGAACAACAAAGCCGTTTTGTTTTACGAGTTCAATCACCCTCTCTTCATTGCCCGCCCGTATCTGTCTTTTCGCCGCCAAATGACTCACATTGATATTCGGCAGTGCAATTTTAAAGGCATTCGTCGTATTTTCAATCAACGGCTTTATGTCCTCCTCACCGTATGCCCCCATAATCTTGCGTATACCGGTTCCATAGGCTTCTATCAAACGTCGCACGGACATGATTATGCAAGTCTATATATTCATAAACAGCATTTATCTGCTGCATTTCAAACACAAGTTCACGAAGACCAAACTCTTTTTTGTAGATTCAAATGTCAGATTCTGCTCCAAGGAACGCATTTCCTCAAAGCTGTCACCCAATCTCGTCAATCCATCCTCATATTTTGACGAGATTGACAAGATTCTCACTAACTCCTTGACACCTTATAGCAGTTAATCTTCGGCGCCTCGAAATCAAGCAGCTCTATCCGCCTCAGTTTCTTTTGCTCAACATACGGCACCGCAAGACTCTCCGGCACAAAACTTATCCCATGAAATGTAATCAGATAAGGAATCAGTTTCGTGCTGTTGTCAATCTCAAACCCGAACTGATAATGCGGTGGAAAAAGTTCTCTGATAAAGACTCCCACCTCCTGCAAAGCAAAATTGCAATATAGATAATTCGACTGAATCAATTCCTCTTTCGTAATACCATGTTCATATGCCATGTTATCATACCCTGTGACAAGAACCAGCTCGTCCGTGGCAAACACATCACATCTAAATCCCGCATGGTAAAAGGGCAGGTACGAATATGCCACATCCAGCAGATTATCCTGTAATGCCTGCAGCAAATCACCGGAATGTCCAATCGTAAGCTTCACCGCGTTTTCCGGATGCGTCTCCATATACTCGCGAATCACCGGAAACAGATAACATTCGTAGATTGTATTGGTCGTGCCGAGCCGGAACGTGTCCGCATATTTTTTCAGAGAATTTACCTCCTGAATACCGATGCTCTGCAATTCCAAGATTCGTCTGGCATAAAAAAGAAACGCCTCCCCTTCCCTGCTCAACGTCACCTTTCTCTTGTTCCTGTCAAAAAGCTGCTTTCCAACTTCCCTCTCCAGTTCCGCAATCCGGTTTGTCACCGTTGACTGTGCAACAAACAGCGCGTCCGCCGTCTTTGTAAAGTTCCGGTATTCCGCCAACGCGGCAAATGTCTGTAACTGCTGTGTATCCATGCTGTACCCCTTTCCTATATTACCCTGCCTAGAAAATATACCTGCACCCGTATCGCCCATCCTGTGATTTGTCTGGCAATCTATTATTATAAAATCAAATCATTGATATCAAATTAATTCTATTTACAAATAATATAACGCCACGCTATGATATTGGCAAGCAGCAAAATTATTTATTTTAAAACGGAGGCAGCCATGAATATAACTTCCATCACAATACAACAAGTACCCCATAATCATCCGGATTTTCTTCAATTATGCAAGGAACTGGACATATTTCTCAACAAGGCAATCGGCGGTGAAGACAAACGGGAAAAGTATAAGAAATACAACCACTCAGACACCATGGACTATGTAGTGATTGCCTATGCCGGACAGCAGGCTGCCGGATGCGCGGCTCTCAGGGAATATTCCGAAACAGAAATAGAAGTGAAACGGGTTTTTGTGCGGGAAGCCTGCCGTTGCCAGAACATCGGCGGACGGCTATTGGAAAATTTAATCGAATATGCACAGAATGCGGGCTATCAATACATGCTTCTGGAGACCGGCGCATTTCTTTCCGCCTCTGTACGCTTGTATAAACGTTACAGTTTTACCCAAATTGAAAATTACGGCGATTATAAGAATATGCCGGAATCGCTCTGTATGGGACGAAGGTTAAAACAAATCACTATGACTTCCTGTCCTAATTAATTTTAATATCAGTATTTCCTTTTCAACTTTGTAAACAAGCAGCCAATCCGGTTCAATATGACATTCACGCATATTCTTATAGTTGCGAGAATTAACTAATGCATGATCCTCATACTTTTCCGGCAGCGACTGCTCATTTACAAGCAGTCTGATAACCTCCTGCAGCTTATCGGGGTTACAGCCCCGCTTCATTGCCAGTTTATAATCTTTCTTAAATTGTCCGGTAAACTCTGGCTTAAGCATTCAGTTCCTCCATTAAAGCCTCTACACTGTCAAACGGTCCATATATATCTTCATCATTCTCTGCCGCCTGCATTGCCGCCTGTGTGACTGCATTCGGAACGTTCCTGCTAATAGAAAACGGTATCTGCTGTTCCCGCACAGACTGTCTTAAAAAAATAGTAAACGCCGTCGAAAGACTCATACCCAAATCTGCAAATAAAGAATCTGCCTGTACTTTTAAATCTTCATCCACCCGAAAGGTAACATTTACGCTTTTCATAATCATCATCCTCCTATAAGCAGTATATTTTACACTATAATAAATGTCAACATATCATGTGTATTTGATGTGCATTTTATGTGCAAAAATTACGGCAATTATAAGAATATGCCAGAATCGCTCTGTATGGGACGAAGGTTAAAAGGTATCCACACGCGATAGCCAAACCCATCTCCCTATGCTAAAATAGCTTAAAAGAAGAAAAGACAGCAAAAAAGTTCCCAACCAGCAGTTGAGTCTCCCCAATTCAACCATTGGTTCGTGTAAAAAATATATCTGTAACCATATCATTTAGGGAAAAGGAGAAGATGCGATGAACCAGACAGAAATCGGAAAGTTTATTGCCAGATGCCGCAAGGAGAAAAAACTGACGCAGGCACAGTTGGCAGAAAAACTTGGTATTACGGACAGAGCCGTATCGAAATGGGAAACCGGAAAAAGTATGCCGGACTCGTCTATCATGTTAGAGCTTTGTGAGATACTGGGAATCACGGTAAACGAATTGTTGAGCGGGGAGGAAATCGACATGGAGATGGGAACTTACGAAAAAAAGGCCGATGAAAATTTAATTGCCTTAAAAAGAAAAGATGAAAATAACATGACAAAAAACATGCTTCTTTCCATCATTTTTTCGGTAACGCTTTTAATCGGAATTATGGTATGCCTTATCTGCAACCTTGCAATATCCGGCAGCTTAACATGGTCGCTGATTCCGGTCAGCTCCATTGTGTTTGCTTGGGTCATATCTTTTCCAAGCATTATCATGGGAAAAAGGGGAATCACTGTCAGTCTGATATCATTAAGCATTTTTGTGATTCCCTATTTATTTTTGCTGAGCAGATTCACCAACACACCTGCAGTATTTTCAATTGGCTCTGCCGTCTCGGTGGCTTCCATCATTTTTCTGTGGGTTGTAACTGCTGTATTCTACCGTATTGGAAAAACAAGAAAGCCCGCCGCGTTAGGAATCATTTTCCTAGCAGCCATTCCCTTTCTGTTTATCCTCAATGCCATCCTGTCAAAAATGATAGCAGAACCAATTCTCGATATATGGGATATGCTGACTGTTTTTATCTTGTTGATATCGGCATTTGTTTCCTTTCTTTGCGACTACGCAAGGCAAAAGATAAAAGAAAGAAAAGCGCAATGACGCTGCCGCATACGCACATAACAACCGCCGCGTACTGTCCGAATCCGTCCCATTCATTATGATATATTCTTTTGACAAAAGGCAGCACCAGCACAACGAGAAGATACCAGAATGCCGGAACGAGCACCCTGCAATGTCCCCGCCCTCTTACGATGTGCCCACGCATCTGCACTGCCGACAGGTAAATCACACATAAAAAAACAAAATACGTTACCGTTCCGATAAGTGTGTGAAGTCTGTCTCCATTCAGCCAGCCGTCCATCAGATGCATGTTATCCAAAGCAGGCGGCAGGAAAATAGACGCTGTAATTCTAATTCCGTTCACAAAAATTGTGGATACATATGCAAAAACCATACTAAAGCCAATCCACATACCTTTTCTTCCCTTCTCCGCCGGAGCATCCGGAGATAAAAAGGAAAATATCAGCGTCAAAAACACAATCAGCATAAATCTGCTGCCCGAACACGAGGGGGCAATCAGAAACTGATGATAATGATTCACGTACCCTTGATGTGGAAGATACTCAAACGAAATGCCGCCAAGGACACTGACCCACCGAGCGGTGGGCGCCAGTATCCATTTAAGGGCGTCACTGTCATTTGTCCTGCAAAAATGATTCATCACAAGAGCTGCTATGGCTGCCGCCGCAAAAGGCAGCCGATTGGCGCAAATGATTCTTTTTATCTGTTCTATCCGGTTGCAATTTTCTAAAAGCTGCTCCTGCTTCATCCCGTTCTCTCCTTATTGATTTTATTTCCATTTTTCTACATCTTTTCTTCCGCGTTCTTTTCCAAATAACGCTTTTTTACTACCGCCGTCAAAACCGCTATTGCCGCCATCATACAAAGCAGCATTACTTCTCCCGGTTCCGAACCGACCCTGTAGCCGACCGCCAGATTAGACACTTCCAATGGCAGCGGAAGCGGCTGGTCCACATCTGCGGCTTCACCGTCTGGATTGCGGACGACATCTAACACCGCTATGAAGGACGTATAGGGCGTTATCATATGATAATCCAGTCCAATCTGCGTTACTTCCTTTTGTACTTCCGGATTATCCCCGCTTGCACCGTAGTCAGTCAGACGCTCCACACGTTTGCGCGCCCACAGATACCCTACGGCGTCATTCTGACCGGAAATCGCATCCTCTACCCGAATACTCTCGGAATATGCACCCTGTCCGGTCATTCCGTCAATCCGGATAGTTCCTTTCGCATCTCCTTTCCACTTTCCAAGCAGTACAATGGGCTTCTGCGCATAAAGCGTAGGGAGCACTGTAGGTTCCACATCATAAGTGTCAAATCCTTCAAAGGATACCTTGATATCCGTCAATACCGGCGACTGTATGTAGGTGCGGAAGCGCTCCGCCATCTCGCCAGCCTCTTCCTCATCCGTCACGACGAAGGGTTCCCCCTGTCCGATTGCGGCGATACCATTAATCAGATGACGGTTGACGGCAGACCCGATTCCAAATGAAAAATAATCCGCTTTATCCAGATTCTGATTCATCAGGTCAAAAACCTCCGATTCGCCATATACATAGCCGTCGCTTATAATAACAATATTGCGGGATGTATTTTCATCCTCGGGAATGCGCAGCGCATCTTCCACCGCCATGGCAAGCTCGGTTCCCCCGCCGCCTTCCTCTTTTTCAATAATACGTATTGCCTTGTTGATATTTTCTTCCGTAGCCGGAAGGGAACGCCTTGACATCTGGAAGGAATCCCCCGAAAAAAGTATCAGATTAAAAGTATCTGTCTCACGCAATCCGGAAACCAGATTTTTAATCAGTTCCTTGGCGGTATCTAACGGAAAACCGTACATGGAACCGGACACATCCAGCACAAATATATATTCTCTCGGCGGCGTATCCTCTATCTCATAGCGTTCCGGCGGCTGTATCATCAGCATGAATGTATTCTCTTTATCAGTCTGACTCGTAATCAGCCCCGTGTTAATCTGCTCGCCTGTCAATTTATAATCCAGAATAAAATCGCGATTGCCGGCATAATCCGACGGATTCGACAGACTGACCTGCGCCTTCGTATTCTCATCCCAATCAACGCTGATTTCATGGGAGCTGCTCGAAAGCGATGTAATCGGCACACCGGAAGAAACCGTCACGTTGATATGATACTGGTCGGAAGGTTTTGCGCCCTCCTGCAGATACGGCGTTCCCGCCCATTCTTCACGGTTTCCGGTATCGTCCAGCACAGGACCGACATACCGGGGACCGACAACAGTCGGAAATACATACTGATATATTCCCTCAACCGGCGTAATCAGCTCCGTATAATGCAGCTCGATACGCACCTCGTCTCCGGGCATGATATTGGCGACATCCATCGTAAACACATTCGCTCTCTGCTCAGACAGCATGGAAGCGCTCTTGCCCTCGCTTTTCGCCGTCTCAAACTCTTCCTTAGCTTCTTCTTTCTCCTTGATGGTCGCCGTCACAGTCTGGTTCCCAATCCGCATCTGCATTCCATGTATCGTCACCTTCGTCGATGCCGGGAATACATAGCTGGCGTTAATCGGTTTTGTCCCCTCGTTCGCATAGGTCTGCACCACGTAGGTGTCTGCGATAATGCCATCAATGTTGGTCGTCACGTCCGTACCCTTCAGCGGAAAACTGTCCACGCCAACCTCTTCACTTTCCACATGAAAATAGGGCGAACGGGTCTTGTCCTCGTTTTCTTCCTCTTCCTGCGCACATACTGTCGGGCTGTAGCTTGTAAATAACAGCGCCATCGCTAATAAACATACTAATAATCTGTGTCTTTTCATGCTGCACATCCTTTCCTTCATCTCTTAGCGGATTCTTCCTAAGACCCTGCCGGATTCTTTTCCGGCATGTCCTTTACGATAGATGTTACAGCACAAAAGCATCATTTCTGCATCAGAATTGTATCTAAAAAGCATAATCTTTGCATCAAAAAGGCATCAATTTTGCATCAAAGTTGCATCATAAAAAGTCACAATTTTATCCTGTATACCCTGTAACGCTCTCCTTCCAGCATCACCATCCCGTCCTCTTTAAATCCAAGCTTACGGCACAAGGCGCAGGACTTCTCATTCTGCTCCCTGACAAGCGCCTGCATCTGCCGGAATCCTATCTCGTCGCGCGCATAATTTAAAATTTCCCGGCATACTTCATAGGCAAAACCCTGCCGTTGCCACGGCACCCCTATCATAAAACCAAGCTCCGGTATGTCAAACCCTTCCCGCCAGCTGATTCCGGCACGACCAATTATCTGTCCGTCCGACTTTGCCAGTATCGTCCAGACGCCATATCCGTAAAAAGCGTACATCTTTCTACGGTAATCCTGTATATACGCTGCTTCCTCGTCCCGGTCATGACACAGCCCTTCCATATACTTGGTGATTGCCGGCTCCGCATAGATAGCGTACAGCCCATCGACATCCTCCTCTACCGTCTCGCGCACGATACAGCGTTTCGTCCTAAAGATTTCCCACGGAAGCCCGGTCATGCGCCGGTAAACCATATCAATCACTTCATAGTCTATTTCCTCTATCTGCTCAATTACATATTCCGCCCCGGCAAAGGCTTCCTCTCTGTTCGCCTCATGTCTGTACGGGAGCACAAGACTGCCCTGCTGCCGTAAACGGCTGTATTCCTCCGCCAAATCGGTCAGATACAGAACCTCTGTCTGAATCTGATACCCCTCATGCCGTTCATCTTCGGCTTGACATTCCTCTGCCTCTTGCACTTCGCTATAACACATTCCTTCACGCCACACATAATAAGACACCTCTGTGCCATGCCGCTCAATGTCCTGCGTAAACCTTTGCAGCGAATCGTGCAATCTTTTCATTGTATCTTCATCAAAAATAAAAACCACTTTTTTCAACATATCCAAAACCAATCCTGATATTTCCTAAAATAGACTTTGTTTTTTACATATAACATAATATAATAGAAAAGAAAAATACACAAACTCTTTGGACATGCAAAGAATAACCGCGCTGAACGTGCGCAGAAACGAGGTTTATATGACACAGAATCCTATCGTTACATTTACAATGGAAAACGGGGACATTATCAAGGCGGAACTTTACCCCGAAATCGCCCCGGTTTCCGTCAACAACTTTATCAGCTTAATCAATCAGAATTTCTATGACGGACTCATTTTCCACAGAGTCATCAAAGGCTTCATGATTCAAGGCGGCGACCCGGAAGGCACGGGTATGGGTGGTCCGGGCTACTCCATCCGCGGTGAATTCGCGCAGAACGGATTTACAAATGACCTGAAACACACCGAAGGCGTTCTCTCCATGGCAAGAAGCATGGATCCCAACTCTGCCGGCAGCCAGTTTTTCATCATGCACAAGACAAGCCCCCACTTGGACGGCGCCTATGCGGCGTTTGGGAAAGTGATTGAAGGTATGGAGCATGTGAACAAGATTGCGGAGACAGCAACGGATTATGCCGACCGTCCTTTGGAAGACCAGCGGCTGAAGACTGTTACGGTGGAAACGTTCGGAGTGGAATATCCGGAACCGGAGAAAGTTTAAGCGAGGCAAAGCCTCGCTTTTTGCTTAGAAGCGGCTTCCATTGAAGACGCTTCTATCACTCAAAAAAAGTATGATCGGATACTATTTAGCAAGGTTTTTTTAAAAAATCTTAATGTTTTTGGACAGCTCATCTAATGCCTGCTTTTTCTTTTCCTCCGCAGCTTTGGCATAAACATCTATCGTTATGGAGATGTTTGTATGTCCCATTAACGGCGGTTATTCAGCATTCAATTTACTGTCTGCTACAACTCTACAAATTGGAAATTCTGACAAGACGCTTTTTACAGCATTTATTAACTGTTATTTCTTATCTTCAAAAAGCCCGCAAATCCTTAGCATTTCCTTACTTCTTTTGACAATTCTTGCAATAATACACTGTCCCACCCAAGAAATTTACTTTATGGATTTCGTGTCCGCATTTGACACATGGCTCAAACAATGTATTTTTACTTAATTGGGTAATATATTTCCCCCTTTGTCCAAATAAATCCCTTTCTGTATCTCGACCGCCTTGTTCACACATTTCTTTTAAAATTTTTTTTACCGAAGTATATAACACCATAAAATCTGTTTCGGAAGCTTCTCTCATGTCAAAGCGCGGATCAATTCCGGCATCCCACAAGATATCCTGTAATACCCCATTCCCAAGACCCGGTATTCTTTGCTCTGTGGCAAGGAATGCCTTTGCGCTTAATCTTTTATGATTATCCGGATAAAGACTCCGAAAATATTCAAAAGTAAATTCCTCACATAGTGGATTTATCTTACTGCTGGATGAAATATAGTAACCTTCCGTACATCTTCCCTTCGGAAATATAAAGATAAAGCCATACATTTGTATCGACACAAAAACCGCCGTCTCATCATCAAAGTAAATAGCCAATTGATGCTTTTTCGGAAATTTCTTTATATCTTCATAATATTTGGGATATGCACCATCGGCAAACACTACCATACAATTCTCAGTATCCATTTCAATCATCCCACCATGATAGGTCGCATTCATAACAGTTTGTCCTTCCAATAAGTCTCCATAGCTCTTAATATCACCATGAAAGAACGCAAAACTGTGAGGTGTATGCAATACTTCAATATAGCTTATTATTTTTCCTGTCAAACTCTTCTCTATCTGGCTAGATATCGTATAGCTTTCTGGTAGCTCTAACATATATTCCCTCCCGACCAAAGATACAAAAGTTCCCCTGTAATCCCGCTCGCCATATACATCCTTGCAACTTGCCCATGAGGGCAAAACAAGGGAAAAGGATACATATTTTGAGGTTTCGCATACGGCAAAGCCTTAAAAATAAGGAAAAGTAAAATCAGTTAGTAGATAAATTGGAAAAAATTATTTTGCCATAGCATTATTTTCCTGCACTGGAACATACAAGTAACAATACTCATGCGTACCATCTTCTGGTTTGAAAAAACCATAATATTCAACGATTGGCAGTGTGTCATCGCCATAAGTGTACCCGAGTTCAGGGGCTATCTGCTCTCCAATCCAATGATATGGCGGAATGCCGCCCGTCCACGGTTCATGTCCGAGCGCGCTTGCGGTTTCATCACACATTCTTATTCGCAAAAATTTTGCGGCGGGAATTTTGCAAATATCATAGGAATCAGGCTGAACATCAGTTGCGACAAGAAATCCAAACATCACGCCGTTTGGCCGTTCACATGAAAGATAATTCAGACTCATGCAGATATCCCAATTATCTTCACGGCTGTTTGGCAAGGCAGAGACAGACATAAAATCTTCCATAATTTTTTCAACATTTGGTTCATCGGCATTATTGTCTGCATATCCAACTTTTCCACACCAGATAGTGTCGCTCCATTCGATTAAATCAACAACAATCCCGTTGAAGTCATAGGTTTTAATAATATTTTCCTGCGGATGCTGTATATTCATTGTATCTTTCCTCCTGTTTCGATTCTAATAAAACGAAAATTATTGCATTTTTACATAAGGAAAAATGCTTTGTCTGTTAGATAGCAATCCACCAACATACACCATATTTATCAATGACAGTGGCACAGCATGTACTCCATGGCAACTCATGGATTGCTTCAATGACAACTCCGCCATCACGCAAAACATCAAATGCTCGCTGGACACTATCTTCGGTTCCCATCTCGAATACATTAAAGGTCATTGTTTCCCACTTCATTTTGTGAACAAAATCTACATCACATGGATTTTTTGCTTCGCCTATTGCTAAAAATCCCTCGCCATTAACTGATAGTTCACAATGTTCATAGGCGGTTCCGTTGTCATTTTTCATTTCAAGTGTTATTTCCGCTCCAAATGCCTTACAATATGTTTTTGCTGCCTCCATACTGTTTTTTACATAAACCTGGGTATAGTTTTTCATATATAAGCTTTCTCCTTTATTGTTTTACTGAAAAGCGGGAGGTTGTCAATGTGATAGCTTTCTGCCAAGAAGTAATGTTGCATCTGACAAATCATCATCATTTAAGATTCTAAAATGTATCCACCCGCCATCTGAACATGGGTATTTATTGTCTACACACTCCTTGGCAGACGGATGGAGTTCTTCATATACTAAATCAAACTCCTTATTAGAAAGACGCATCATCAGATTAAAAGCACCGTCTTCAGCAAAAAGGTCACATATCAGTTTCTTCTTAATTCTGTGTGTGATACACCAGCCGTAGTGATTGCCATATGGAAATCTTATACTTTCTTCTGTTCCCATTTTTTCAGTTAAGAAACTGTTCAGCTTGATAAAACGTTCTTTATTAAGTCCACAATATTCTATTAGTTCTTCTCTCGTTGGAATAACAGACTTATCCAATAATCTTTCAAACATTTTTATCTTTCTCCCAAATCCTTTTTATTTTGCTTTGATCGGGATATAATAGTCCATTTGTTCATATCCCATTATATCTTTCGCAAGTGGTGACGTAATGATATTTCCTAATTCTGAACGTGATGTATCACGCTCAAATCCGTTTTCACTTAGAAACTTATCTATCTCTGCGTCCATAAGCTCCTTATCTGTTTTCTGGTCTATGTCGGTTGCCACGGCATAAAGACCGCCTTGGAAGTTTATGATTTCAAATTCGCCCGGAACATTCATTCCATCTTCATACATATACAGCCAGACAAAACCCTCTCCTGCCCAAAATAGGAAATCTTTTGGAAACAATCCTCTTTTTTGTGAGGATACCCATTCTTCAAATAGATTGAAATTTCCCTCTCCGAACATTCCTGTTCCGGACGAAACCATTTTGCACGCCGGCATTTCATAAATTCTTACACTTTGCATTTTTATTCCTCCCGATTAATTTTGTTTAACGCTTATATATGACTGTGTTACTATACTATTTAATATAACACACATATCCTGACATCTTGTGTCAAGGTTTATTTTTCTTATAAATTTCTTGCGCCTGTGCAGCTAAAACAGCTTTTAAATATGTTGGTTCAATGATTTCAACATATGCTCCGAATGAAAGTAAATAACCAATAAGCCATGTATCAACAGGCATTTCAGCACAAGCAATTAAATCTCCATTTTTTTGATATTCAATTTGTGATTCGTCAAATTCATCATAAACACGATACGCAACTTCTTTTGAAAACAAAAGGACAATCCGGGAGCATAGCTTTTCTAAATTGTTTTTCTGCTCTGGGTATGGTCTTGGTATAAATGTATTCTCTAATAATTCCAACTCCAATATGCGATTTAATTTGAACATACGAAAATCCTGCTTTTCCGTGCAAAACGCTTTCACATACCATTCTTTTGACTTATAGAATAATTTTAATGGCTGGATGATTCGTTTGCTTCTTTCGCTCTTAGTATTTTCATAAACTATCTTTATTTCTCTGCATTGAATTACTGCTGTTTTTAAAACATCAAATTTTGAGTTATCATAAGCGCTTTTTCCCCAACGTGAAAAATCCACTTCAAGCCAATTTCCTGTATTTACGTTGAAAAGCGCTGATAACTTTGTCAGGATTTCTTTTCCGTCAATATAACCGGTTGCCAATATACTTTGTATCGCTGTCAAAACTTCCTGTTTTTCTTTTTCGGATAATATTGCCCTATCCAGAATGAAATCCTGCAATAAGTAGATCCCGCCATTTCTTCCGGTTTCGGCATAGATTGGAATACCTGCGCTGCTTAATGCCTCCACATCACGGTAAATTGTCCTTGGAGAAACTTCAAATTCGGCTGCCAGTTCAGGAGCCGTAGCGTGTCCCTTGTCCAAAAGATAATATAAAATTTTGAATAAACGGCTATCTGACATTATTTTACCTCCCATTTAAGAATATCATAAAAATCTTGACATAGTTTGACAAGTTTTGACATTCCTGTGACAGATATATGTTGGATAAAATGTACCTCGACTAAATAGGTTGTCTTATCAATTTACTTTTGCAGGCAGGGCGTTAATCTCCCTGTTATTGTCACTTGAATGTTATCACTCCTATTCCTTTTAGACACAAAAAGGCGCATGATTTACATTTTACTGTTTCCATACGCCTTTACGCCGTTTTTTAATATTAAGTTATCTTGTTGATTATGCCAACTGCATAATTTCAGTTTCAATTTCTTTTAACTCGTCAAGTGATAATGTTGGGATATAGTCTGCAATTTCCTCCAACGTCATTTCTCCCTTTTTTATCATTCTTTCGGCTATTTCTCTGTCTTTCTTACGAGCAATGTCCTCTCTATCGCTCTCATAAATAACCTTTGCCTTTACTTCTTGCGTCTGTTTTGTATCATCTGACACCTTACCGCCTCGGTTTCTAAAAATCCATGCTGATTGAACTGCTAATGTTCAATCTGATGTGACAAAAGATACGATATATCCTACTCATGCTACGTTTCAATTATACAAAAAACGCCTGTCTTTACAATAAAATTCACATTAAATTTCTTCCTCTCTCCGTTTAATACTGCCCTGCTGTCTGTTATGCTGTCGGCTCTCGTTCTGAAGCTCCCTCTCAAGGTTCTTTTTGTTATAACTGATTACCTCGGCATAAGCTAATTCTGTGGCGGTCTTTGAATTCTCTTTGCTGATACTGTCATACTCGGCTTGCAACGACTGTATCTCTGCTTTCCACTGTTTCGGTATTACTTTCTCACCATTCTGTGTAAAAGGTTCTGCATACACTCCTTTAATTCGTAGTATTTCAATAAGCTGTGTTTGTCATACTATCTCTGGTTACGCCTACTTATCATTTCCGTTTCTTCTCATGGGATGGCTCCGCCATTACAAATAATTTATTAAACCTCAGAGTATCCATGTCAGGAATCCAGCTCTTAAAATCAAGCTCAGCCTTTTGTGCAGCAATCTTGATTCCCTCTTGCAAACACTCATTATAGTTTAAATCCTCTGACAAAACTTGAGGGTCAAATTTGGGAAGTGTATTTCTTATAAAACTTTTAATTTTAATGTCCTTCTTGTCAATTTTCTCGCCAAGTCTGATTGCTGACAAAGCCGCACGTTGATAGTCAGCCTCTCCATTCTGTAAATACAGTTCATGAAATGTACAGGCAATTGCATGTAAGTTTATGCAGGCATTTCGTTGGTCAAGCTTTTCTGTTGAAATGCCATCCGCCACAGCCAATGCCGAAAGGCATATACTGATAAATCTATTACCCACATTTGCTTCCACTAAAGCCCATTCACAGAAGAACGGTCGATGATTTACAGTTTCCTCTTCATCTCTAAATAACGCCAGTGCTCTCTTATACTCTCCTATTTCCCTATATTTCTCGGATAGATGTACCGTCATCTGTGGATCTTTTGGACTCTTATCCAGCACACTCTGATACAAGTCAAATGCCAGCAAACGATTTTTATTCATGAAATAATCGCCCAGATATTTCCAATCTCTATATTCTGGTTTAAATCCTACTTCATTAATAACATCCATGGCAGCCTTACTAAGTTCTATAAAGATTTCATCAAAATCATAGTCAAACTCATCTTCCATGATTTTCCGTGCTGTTTGCGCAATAAGAATATGCCTTGTGTAGATTACTTCTCCATTCACTGCCGTCGCAGCCTCATCCCCTAATGGCGCTAATATATGTTTCTTTACATCACTCACTCTGAATCCATATACCTGTGCCATGACTTCTTTATATAATAAATTCAAACCTTCCGAATGCATAGCTGCAATATAAGCGTAAGCATCCAGAAGTGTACTCTCTTTTAACGTTGTCCTCTGTATATGCATTCCTTTTAAACGCAACAACATATTTCGGACATGCTCACTTAATTCTTCCCCATATCTGACCGTCAGCATAGCGCCCAATAAGGCTCCCTCCTCCGAACCCCCTTTAGCTACCACGTCTTTAGCCGATAAACACAATTTCTTCGTTGCTTCAGGTATGCTGCATCCACTTAATTTACCTAATCCCTTTCCCCCTAAATTTGCCCATGCGGTTACGATTTCTTTCGCATCTTCTTCGTCAATTCCCCTTAAGTTATAAGGCCTAAAGTCCGAATATTCTTGCCACGGCAACTGATTCCCATTAACATTCTTCCAATCAAGCTTACGGGTACATAACAGCAAATGGACATGCCGTCTGCCCTGCTTAGATAACGCCTCCAGCAGTTTAAATAGTTGCCTTGCAACTGAAAAACAATTGTCCACACAAATAATCCAGTTACCCTTCCTTGTCACTTTTATGATTTGATCAATTTGTACCACAGTGTTCTTGTCCGAATATTTTAACACCAGCGCATGCCAGCAGTACTTTTCCGTCAATTCTCTGACAGTTTGCAGTAAAACCGTAGTTTTCCCCTCACCACCTGCACCAATAATAAGACCGCACTTTGTCCCGCCTTCTTCATTACATCTGATAAAATCAGTTGTAATAGTCGTCACAACTTTCCTCGTAGGTATGCCGATGGAACAAATATTCTTATAATCCGGTTCTTTACCATCAAAATATTTCAATATCTCATCACTGGATGGCGGATTGATATCTCCGTCAAGCTGCCGCATAATATGCCGCCAGCCTGTAAGCGACCTTATCAGCCTCTCTTCCCCCTCTGCTTGCTCCTCCTGACCATATGGCGCATAAGGAAGCAGCCAGTAATCCTGTCCGTCTTTGTGTCGTCCAATTAATAGTCTGTCGGGTGAGTCCATAATGAAGCTCTGTGCCTCCTTGGACCATCTTTTCGGTCTAATTTTGACTTCATTACTTTGAAAATCAAGCTCACCCCACTGTAATGAATTATAGTTGTTGTCATTTTCTCTCGCCTGAAAAGCTGCGCCGCTTTGTAATATCAAAGAACCAGTATTATATGCCAGCAGAAAATCACCGCTATTTTTATGCAGATGTCCATGAAGGTACATCGCTCTGTTCCTAATTAGCAGCGCCGTAATCTGGCGTCTTTGCTCCCAATGCAGCCAGTCTAACGGATGATGCCCCAGCACAACTTTATACTCACATTCCTTAACCGCATTCAATGCTTCCTCAAGAATATATTTCCCCGGTGTTAACTGCTCTTTATCCTTATCAGAATTAGATAACCACGCTGTATTCAAACCAATAATACCTATCCGTTTGTCCCCTATGGATAAAATATCAGTAAACGCTCCCTTCTCACCGAACATACTCTTTACTGGGAAACATTCAGCTTCTCCGAGTCCACTTACAAAATTTTGGAAATTTTCAAACCTTGGAATAATTTCTTGGCGTGATTTAAACCCAGCATCATCCGTATCAAAAAAACAGCTATCTGCTTTTTCTAAAATACTATATAAAGATCCTGCGGCAATTTCACTTTGCTTCCTGTCAATATCATGATTTCCCGGAATAATATAAAGCCGGGGTAATGTTTCATAGATTTCCATTAACGGTTTTATAAATTCTTCATAAAACAAATCATATTCTTTAGCTAAACCTTTATTGGCAATATCTCCCGTAACAAAAATAGCATCCGGAACAAATTCCCTATTCTGCTTCATATGCTTATGTAAATAATGAAACAGCTTAATCTGTCCATAATTATCCTTACCCGTATGAAAATCCGATAAATGAAGCCATTTGAAACTATTAGCCATGCCGCTTTCCCCTTTGTACTCTAAATATCTCATTTGTAAATATATCCTGTTCGATTATGCAAATGCTATACTTTATTTAATATACTCATTGTTATATTATACTATAAACACCATCTTTCTTAAAGCATTTAGAATAAAAAACTATTATTTTCACAAGTGGAATAATTCTGCCATGACATATTTCAACAGGATACACCGCCAGGCAATCAGATGTTTTTCTGCACTATTTCCCCGTCGGCTCTTCAAACAAAATACCTTCCGGCGGATAATAAGAAAAGCGCATAAAGCAGACAACCAGAATGCACACCAAAACGCACAGCAGTACCGTATATGGCTCCAGTCTGCATGACAGTGTCAAATGATAGGTCAGCCAGAATGCAATCACAATACTCAAGAGAAAAATAGAAATGTCCAAGAAAAAAAGATCCTTACCAACAACAGCCGTATAGGCATAGTAAAAAAGCGGAATTAACACACTACCCGTCACCATCCCAAAACATAGCGCCGAGATAATACACGGATATTTTTTCCTGAACTTGAGAATCAGTACAAGCGAATACAAAAGCATCGGAAAAAACAACAGCTTGATATGTTCCCATATGGATTCATTGACCGGCGTAAAAAGACCGATGATAGGATGATTGCCGGACCACTGATATGCAAAATGTGCAAGCGTCCCTGTGATAAGCACGAAAATAATCCCGATGACGGTGCAGCGTTTCAAATATTTCATAGACATTACCTCTGAAACAGTATATGCAGTATGCCATGAATTATTTATCACAACGCTGCAAGCGCCGTTCTTTATTATGTGATACCTTAACGGGATAGGTCTCCCTTTACCACTGTGTACTGTGGCTTTTTTTATATTCCTCCTGTTCGCTTATATTGTAAGTTCCTGCCACATCAGCGATAACCGAAGCCGAATGTTCCTTACGTCGGGAGGTTTTTACCCGCTTTTGAAGCTCATCGAAGAACAAATCCTCGTCAATCGGCAGAGTAACCGGTTTCCCCAGCCAGTCGGAAAGGTGCATGGCGTTTGAAAGCGTCAGTCCGTTAATTCCCTCGCTGCCGTCTGCGACAAGCGGTTCCTGCCTCAAAATTGCCGCCGCGAATTTATTGAGCACCTCCGGATGCTGTCCTGATTTGCCGTCCGTTTCCACCTCCACAGCCTCTCCTTTTGGACAGCCGAAGGGTGCGGTATTTATCCGGGAAAATTCCGGCTCGCCCATTTCGAGCACATAGAGCGACAATTTGTTATGCTCCGCAACAAGCTTTGCCTTATCCATAACAATCTCAAAACGGTTTGTGCCGCAGGCGTCACCAGTGGAAGTAATGAAAACGCCTGTCGCACCGTTTGCGTATTTCACATAAGCGGTCACATCGTCCTCAACCTCAATGTCGTGCCATTGACCATAGGAAAGCCGCGCAGATATTTCAACGGGCATACCGCATATCCATTGCCATAAATCAAGCTGATGCGGGCATTGGTTCAGCAGTACGCCGCCGCCCTCTCCCGCCCAAGTGGCGCGCCACATTCCCGAATCGTAGTACGCCTGCGGACGATACCAGTTTGTTATCAGCCAGTTTGTACGCCGAATCTGTCCGTATTCGCCGCTCGAAACGATTTCTTTCATTTTACGATAAATATGGTCGGTACGCTGGTTGAACATCATACCGAAAACAGCGCTCGATTTCTTCGCAGCCTCGTTCATTTCCCTCACCTGTTTTGTGTAGACTCCTGCCGGCTTTTCCACCATAACATGAATATTCCGCTTAAAACATTCCATCGCGCATTTCGGATGGTCGTAATGGGGGACGGACACAAGCGCCGCATCGACCAGTCCGCTGTCAAGCATCTCCTCAGCAGAAGCAAATTTCTTTACCGCTTCGGGGATGTTCTCTTCTGCCCATGCGATTCTTTCGGGATTTGTGTCCGCTAGGGCTGTAACCTCAATTTCGGGGCACTCTCCCTTCTCGATATTTCTGTAATGCCCCGTACCCATGTTGCCAAAGCCGATAATACCAAGACGTATTTTATCCATACTAACCAACCCTTTCTCTCTAATCCAACCCTTTCCAAATCAGAACCCTCTCGATTTCAAAAAATCATAGCTTATTTTAAGGCATTCAAAGGGGCTTCTGCCATAGCAGTCATCCTGCTCCACCAGCATATATTCCGTACCCGCACTGTCGCAGGCGTCAATAATCCTGTCCATATTCATATTCCCCTCGCCCAGCGCCGCCATCTTCCTGCCGTATTCCATGTCCTTTAAATGGACGCAGGGAACACGGTTTTTAAGGAACATAATCCACTCTGCAGGATCCGCGCCGCCCATCTGCATCCAATAGGTATCGGGCGTAAAGGAAAGGACATCTGCACTGAACTTTTCAGCGAGCCATTCTAAAACTGTTTTGCCGTCAATTTTTATGAACTCTTGGTCGTGGTTGTGATAGCAAAGCCGCTTTCCGTTCCCAGTCAGCTCTCTGCCCGCCGCAGCAAATCTGTCATAAAAAGCCTGCACACCTTCTTTGTGGATTTCGTACCAGCCTATTCCAATGTTTTGACATCCAAAAACATTATGCTCCGCAATCACCGCATCTGTCTCCCCCGCGATACGTTCCGGCGGGATATGGGTCAGCACGCATTCAAGTCCGTTTTTATCAAGCTCATTTTTCATCCACTCCGGGGTATATTCGCATACGCCCGAAACCTGCACATATTTGTATCCTATCTGCGCAATTTTTTTAAGCGTCTTGGACAAATCCTCCGGCGTCTTGCAAAAATCCCGTACCGTATAAAGCTGCGCGCCTATTTGCATAATTTTCTCCCTTCCGATGCCTTATAAATTTCCGTTAGCAATTGCTTAAATTCATTGCAGGCAGCGTCAAAAGACGCCCTGTCGCTTTCATAAACGCACTGACCGACCTTGCTCTCTCCCCCGCCGCGCTCCAATTTGGATAAGCCGTCGAATGCCGTCAGATGTGGTTCTATGGTAAATGCACTGCCGCCGCGAAGTATATAATCCCTCGCTATAAACCCGACATGCCCTATGCCCTTTCCTGCCGGGACGACGCTGCCGTCCGCAAGAGCGTCCTTTATATGAAGATACTTCACATGAGGCTTCAGTATTTCCCATGCTTCAAGGGTATCCTGCCCGCATTGGATAAAATTTGCCGGATCGAAGACCGCCTTCACCTGCGGCAGCGCCTTGAGGATTTCCAGACAGCGTAGCGCTGTATCTCCGTAAATTCCCTTTTCATTTTCGTGACAAAGTGTGACCTTATATCCTGCTGCCGCTTCGACAAACATCCCCAAACGTTCCATCACCTCGTTTCTATGACGCTCATAATTCTGACCAACATAGAATGAGAACAGCCTGTAGCATTCCGCGCCGAGAATTTCTGCAATATCAAGAGTCCTTTTGAATTTATCAAAATGGGAGGCAAAGTCGTCCGTCTCAATATCAATTTTGCCTATAGGAGAACCGATTGACCATATCTGTAAGCCCTCATCGTCAAGGCGTTTTCTGATTTCCTTCGCTTTCTCTATCGTTATATCATCTACGCTTATATTGTCAACGCTTCTGATTTCGAGCCCGTCAAGGTGATTTTCCTTCATTGCTGCAATCTGTGTATCAAACTCCTGCCCCGCCTCATCGGCAAAGGCATATATTTTTACGACTTCCATAGTATCGCTCCTTTCAGCGTTCTTCGCAGACTCAAGATGAAATCTTGAGTTTATTATACATCAGCACTGTCAAAAGCCAAATTGTTATAATGCTTATTCTATATTGCAAATATTCTCATATCTTTCTATAATGGTTTCAGAAAGCCGCCCGATGGATGCGCTTACGAAAACCAGCAAAACCAACGTCTTGAATAGAAGCTTCATATAGAAAGAGAAAACGATACGATGCAAAAGCTGACCAGTTATAACGACGACGCGCTATATTTCCACCACGCTCTGGACGACAAACCAAACCCGGAGAATTTTATGATGCACAATCATCTTTTTTATGAAATCTATTTTTTCATTTCGGGAAAAGGCGCATTTTATGTAGAGGGCAGCGAATACCCTCTGCATAGCGGTGATTTGCTTATTATGAACAGCAATGAGGCGCATTACATCGCAATAGACCCCTCCGCGCCCTACGAACGGTTTGCCCTTCACTTTAAAAAAGAGCTTATTTATAAAATCGACCCATCGGGAACTCTTGTCAGACCTTTTGAAAAACGAATTGCCGGTAAGAATAATCTTTTTGTCAAGAACGATTTTAAAGATGACATGTACTCGGCTCTGTTACATAATATTATCAATGCGGAGCCCGCATACAGACGTATACAGGCAATGACCAATCTGTTTGCCTTGCTCAATGAAATCAGTATTGCCTACAATACTACCGAAAAAAGCGAACCGTCCGGCAATGAAACGGTGATTTACAGCATTATAAGGTATCTAAACAACCATATCAGACAGCCGCTTTCCCTCGATGAGATTTGCAGCAGGTTTTACATAAGCAAGGCACAGCTTTGCAGAGTTTTTAAGAAGACCACCGGCGCGACAGTCTGGGACTACATCACGCTCAAGCGTTTATCGGCGGCGCAGGACATGATTTTGTCAGGGCAGCCTGCCACGCTCGCCTCTACGTCATGCGGGTTCGGCGACTATTCGGCGTTTTACCGCGCCTACAAACGGCATTTTGGCTGCGCTCCGACAAAAACATCAAAACAGCATCTACCTTAATAGATTTCCCTTCCTCTTTCATCCGGTATGCCGGATTTTCTATAAAAATACGTATTTATCTGGTCCCGCCATTCTCTTGCATGTTCCTTCTGGTGCTGGAAGCGTTCCAACATGCGCAGGTACTGTTTCTGTGGCAGCTTCCCTTCCAGTTTCCTAAACCGCTCCACCATTTCATCCACCATATCGACACCGTCAAAATGAGCATCGTAAATATGCTGGATGACCGTCTTACCCGACTTTAGCTTCCATGTATACGGAATATGATGGAAGAACAGAAGGAGTTCGTCGGGACACTTCCTTTTATCGTCATAAACAGAGGCGTTCGGCTCTTTGTACAAGAGCGCATAGCCCGTCCCTTGACGGCTCCGGTCTACACCAAGTCCCAGATGGTCCGCCCGGTGATAGGTGCCCCATCTGCTGTACTCATATCCGTCTACGTTTGGACCATAATGATAATCGGGATTGACCATCCAGCCGATGCCGAGCGGCGAAGTATACTGTTCGTATGCCTTCCATGAACTCATCAGCATAAACAGAAGCGTCTCTTCCACCTGTTTGTCCGCCCCGTAGGTCAGCCGTATCCATTCTTTTGCGATTTCTTCCGCAGACAGTTCCGGCTCAAAGGCAAGTCTGCCAAACCCATACCAGTTCGCCGCCGCCATATCATGTCCCGTCCAGTTCGCATCGTCCCCCGTATTTGCAACAGCCGCCATACCGCAATTGCACTGTCCGAAAGTTTTGCCGGATACAATCTCTTCGACCGTGTCATTTTCTTCCTGTACATAGGTGCGGAATTTCAGCACTTCCTGAAACATCGGAATCAGATAACACAAATGTCTCTGCTGTCCCGTATACTCCTGCGCAATCTGCACTTCCAACATCTGGTTCGTCTGCGTCATCCCTCCGAAAAGCGGATGAACCGGTTCCCTCACTTGAAAGTCCATGGGACCGTTTTTAATCTGTAAAATAACATTGTCCAGAAACTGTCCGTCCAGTGCCTTGAAATTATCATATCCGGACCTTGCGCGGTCTGTCTTGTAATCTCTCCAGTCCTGCTGGCAGTTATATACAAAGCATCGCCAGATAATGATTCCGCCGTAGGGGGCGACAGCCTCCGCCAGCATATTGGCGCCGTCTGCATGTGTCCTGCCGTATGTAAAAGGTCCCGGTCGTCCTTCCGAATCCGCCTTAATGAGAAAACCTCCCAGATTCGGAACCCGCTCAAACACCATCTTCATCTGCTCTTTCCACCAGCTTCGTACCTCTTCCGCAAGCGGGTCTGCACTATCTAACGCTCCAAGTTCTGTTGGCGCCGCATAATTTAAGCTCATATACAGCTTGATGCCGTAGCCGCCAAAGATATCCGCAAGTTCTCCGACTTTATCCAGATAACGCTCCGTAATCAGCCATGTTGCCGCGTCTTTCACATTCACGTTATTGATAACTACCCCATTGATTCCAACGCTTGCGGCAAGTCTTGCGTATGTGACCGTCCTTTCATCCACCAATATCTGATTCTGGCGGAAGAAGAAGGACGCTCCGGAATATCCCCGTTCAATGCTGCCATCCATATTATCCCAATGATTCAGCATACGCAGGGGCATCTTAGGCGCTTTGCGCAAATCCAGACCGTCCAGCGGGCTACCCGTCTGCACTTGGCGAAGGAATGCAAACACACCATACAGAATGCCCTTGGAATCCGATGCCGCTATCGTAACCTCTCCTTTGTCCTCGTAAATATGATACGCTTCCGCCTGCATCCCTTCCGTGAGCATAAGGCAGACACTCTGTTCCGGTTTCCGGCACACAATAAGCTCCCTGCCGAACATTCCCGCAAAAGCACGCTGCAGTTCCAAGATACTGTTCTGTATCACTTTGTCCTGTTCTTTGCCCTGCATGCTTAAGCGGATATACTTTATTTCTTCCGTCTCTTTGCCGGAATCCCTTTTCGTATAGGTAAGCCACGCCTGTTCAAACTCCATAAGCCAAATCTCCTTCTCCCCTCACCAATTCATCAGAAACCAAAGTATCGCACAGCATTGTGATAGCAGATCCCTTCCACGATTCTGCCAAGCATCTCCTCATCATCTGGATACTCGCCATTTTCCACATACCCGCCAATCACATTGCATAAAATACGCCGGAAATATTCATGTCTGACATAGGATAAAAAGCTGCGGGAATCCGTAAGCATCCCGACAAAGCTGCCAAGCAGACCGGCGGCGGCAAGATTTTTAATCTGCTCTTCCATACCGATTTTGTGGTCGTTAAACCACCACGCGCTCCCGTGTTGTACTTTTCCTGCACAGACACCCTCCTGAAAACAGCCGATGACACTGCCAATCGCCGCATTGTCAATAGGATTTAACGAATAGACAATCGTTTTCGGAAGCTGTTTTGTAATATCCAGCGCATTTAAGAAATCGGCGAGCTGTGCCGACGGTGTGTAATTGTCGATACAATCCACTCCTGCATCGGCGCCGACAGCGCCAAACAATCTCTTGTTATTATCCCGTTTTACACCGTAGTGAAGCTGCATCACCCAATTCCGTCTATGGTATTCCCGTCCCAGCGCAATCATACAGGCAGTCATAAACTGCGCTTCCTCCTTAGGAGACGGCAGATTCCCTTTCAGTCTTTCTTTAAAAATCCTTTCAATCTCCTGCTCACAAGCCGGCGCGTACATGACATACGGCAGTCCGTGATCCGATACTCTGCATCCCATAGAAGCAAAATAATCCATGCGCCTGCAAAGCGCCGCAAGCAAGTCATGGAAACTGTTTATCTTCATCCCTGCGGCTTCCTCAAGCCTTGACAGATATTCCTTATAGTCCGCTTTGCTAGGCGTAATCGCCTTGTCCGGCCGCCACGCAGGCAGCACCTTCACCTCAAAGCTCTTATCTTCCGCCAGCTTCCGATGCCATTCCAGTGAATCCGCCGGGTCGTCCGTCGTACAAAGCAGTGTGACATTGGACTTTCTGATTAGATTTCTTACGCTGAATCCTTCCTGCTGCAATTTCTCATTGCACAGATTCCAAACCTCTTCTGCCGTCCGTTCATTCAAAACGCCATGATAGCCGAAATATCTTTGCAGTTCCAGATGACACCAATGATAGAGCGGATTACCGATCGCGCCTTCCAAGGCTTCTGTCCACTTTAGGAACTTCTCCTTATCGGAAGCGTCTCCCGTAATGTAGCGTTCCTCGATACCCGCCCAGCGCATCAGCCGCCATTTGTAGTGGTCCGCCTTCAGCCAGAGTCCGGTAATCGTATCGAAATGTCTATCCTCGTATATCTCCTGCGGATTTATATGGCAGTGATAATCCAATATGGGCATTTTCGCCGCATGATCATGATACAGCTTCCGCGCTGTCTGTGTTTCCAGTAAAAAATTCTCATCCATAAATGTCTGCATGATAACCCCCCAATCCTCTATTCAATCCACACTATCTCTGTACGCGTCCGGAGACATTTCCGCCTGCAAGGCTCAGTACCTCTTCCATGGACACCATATTAAAGTCGCCTTCGATTGAATGCTTCAGACAGGACGCCGCCACCGCAAATTCAATGGTCGCCTGCGGGTCGTAGCCGTTCAGTACAGCCGCAATCAGACCGCCGCCAAAGCTGTCGCCGCCGCCCACGCGGTCTACGATATGTATCTGGTATTTTCTGCTGAAGTAATAATCGCTGCCGTCATACAGCATCGCCGACCAGTTATTGTCATTGGCGGATAAAGATTCCCTAAGCGTGATGGCAACCTTTTGGAAGCCGAAACGCTCCGCCAGTTTGCGCGCCACCTCCTGATAGCCTTCTCTATTTACCTTGCCTGCCGTCACATCGGTATTCGATGCATGAATATCAAACACGTCTCCCGCATCTTCCTCATTGGCAATGCAGACGTCCACATATTCGCACAGCCTGCCCATGACCTCGCCCGCTTTTTCCTTGCTCCATAATTTCTTGCGGTAATTCAGATCGCAGGAGACGGTAACGCCCGCCTTGTGCGCCGCCTTACATGCCTCCAGACAGATATCTCCCATCGTGTCATTAAGCGCCGGAGTGATGCCCGTAAAGTGGAACCACTGCGCCCCGTCGAAAATCTTTTCCCAGTCAAAATCCTCCTTTGACGCCGTACAGATAGCGGAACCGGCGCGGTCATAGATAACCTTGGACGGACGCTGGGAAGCTCCTTTTTCCAGATAATAAATACCCACCCGGTCGCCGCCTCTGACGATATAAGAAGTGTCCACACCGAATCTTCTCAAATAATTGACTGCAGCCTGTCCGATTTCATGCTTCGGGAGTTTGGTGACAAATGCGGCGTCAAACCCGTAATTTGACAACGATACCGCCGCGTTCGCCTCCCCGCCGCCATAGGTCGCTCCGAACTTCTCCGCCTGTACAAACCGGTAATATCCCTCCGGTGCAAGCCGGAGCATGATTTCACCAAATGTAACTACCTTTTTCCCCATATTGCCTTCTCCTTCCATTCTTTTCTGCTTTCACCGGACATCAGAGCCCACTCTTCCGCCCTGCCGGCTTCTTCGCCTTGTCAGCTATTCCATATCTTATCTTATTTGCTGCGGATTGCCGCAACAGCCTCCACCGTCTGCCGCGTCATCTGTCTGATTTTGTCAAATTCCCCGTTTTCTATCAGTTCGCTCTTCACCATCCAGCTTCCGCCGCAGGCAATCACTTTATCACAGCTTAAGTAACTTTCCAGATTTTCCTTATTTACCCCGCCGGTAGGCATGAATTTCAGCATCGTGTAGGGCGCCGCCAGCGCTTTCACCGTACTTACCCCGCCAAACTGCTGCGCCGGAAAGAACTTGACTACCTGCAAACCTCTCTTTACCGCCTGCGCCGCCTCGGAGGGCGTCACACAGCCGGGAAATACCGCGATATCCTTGGCAATACAGTAGTCCACAATCTCTGCGTCAAACCCCGGACTGACGATAAATTTCGCGCCCGCTTCGACCGCCTCATCCACCTGCCCGATTGTCAGTACCGTTCCGGCGCCCACAAGCATTTCGGGATGTGCCTTTGCCATGATGGCAATCGCCTCTTTTGCCGCCTCTGTGCGGAACGTCACTTCTGCGCAGGGAAGCCCTTCTTCACACAGAACGTCCGAAAGCATCCCTGCATCCTTCGCATCATTTATTACAACAACCGGAACGACTCCGCATTCTTTTATCTTATCCACTATTTCTTTCATCAGTACACCTCTTTCTTAAGCGTTGCGCGAACCGCGCCCGCACCCGCAATCAGTTCTTTAAAATATTCACATACGCTTTCTGCCATCCGGGCTTCATACAAATCAACTCCAAAAATACTCTGGTTCTTCAGAACCGGCTGTAACAGCTCTTCCACTTCATCACCCATCCCGAAGGTCACCTTCTCTAAATACGGACAGACTATCTCAAGCATCGGATCCGGACTTAATGTAAACGGATTGCCCTCGTCATCTATCGCCATGAGATACCGCAGCCACCCTGCAAACACGAGCGGTATCAGCCTTAAATCAGACACGTTCCGTTCTTCGGAGGCAAGGTACGCTTTCACGGTCTCTCCAAAGCGGATGGACAATTTCTGGGAAGTGTCCGTGGCAATCCGCTGCGGCGTGTCCGGCATGAACGGGTTGGGAATCCTGTCATTTAGTACCGTATCCAGAAATTCCTTCGGATTTAAGATGCCCGGATTGACCACCACCGGAAGTCCCTCCCGGTATCCGATAATTTCAACCATTTTCCTCAGTTCCGTATCCTTCATCTCCTCGGATATCTTGTCATAGCCAAGCAGACAGCCAAAAACGGCGAGCGCCGTGTGTAACGGATTTAAGCAGGTACACACTTTCATCTTCTCCACCTTGTCCACCGTCTCTTTGTCGGTAAAGAGGATGCCTCCTTTTGCAAGCTCAGGTCTTCCATTTGGAAAGCTGTCTTCTATCACAAGGTATTCGCACTCTTCTGCATTGACAAAGGGTGCGATATAGGTATTTTTTGAGGTGACAACCGGCGTCTGTCCACATACTCCGTCCTTCGATAACATTTCTTCTACCGACCCATCGGGTCTGGGCGTAATCTTATCAATCATCGTCCACGGGAAAGAAACCTTGTTCCGGTCATTGATATACTCTACAAACCCTTCCTCAGCCAGTTTGTTTTTCACCCATCCTTCTGCAAATGCAGTTACCGCCGCGTACAGCTTATCTCCGTTATGCGAACAGTTGTCCATACTCACCATGGCAACCGGTTTTGCGCCGTGCAGATAACGCTGGTACAGCAGGGCGGTCACCTTACCCATGTAGCTTTCCGCACGCTCCGGACCCGCCGCAAAATCTTTTTCCACCGCAGGAAAAATCCGCCCTTCGGCGTCCATAATCTGATATCCCTTTTCCGTAATGGTAAAAGAAACCATCTGTAAAGAATCCTTGGAAAAAATTTCCGCAAGTCGCTCATATCCGTCGGCGTCCTCTCTGTCCAGAATGTACGATTCCACAATACTTCCGACAACCGTTTTCTCGATACTGCCGTCAGCCTTTAGCGTCGCAAGAATATTTAAGTCGTCATGGGGACGGTAAACCTTTTCTATAATCTCGTAATCGTATCCCTCCACGACCACAAGACCTCTGTCAAGCACTCCCTCATTCAGAAGCTTTTGTACCACATTCGCCTGAAAGGCACGAAAAATATTGCCCGCGCCAAAGTGTATCCAGAAAGGGTTCTCTCTGGTAAGCGCGCTCACCTGTTCCCGGTCGTATTCCGGAAGGCGATATCCTTTTTCCGCCCATTTGCGTCTGTTTTCCGCACCATTTATTCCTTGATTGTTTAATTGCATCATTTCCTGTCTCCCTTACTGATTGCTTCCCATAATCCGTTCAAATAAGCTGCTCCGAGCGCCCTATCGTAAAGTCCGTACCCCGGCATCGCCACTTCATCCCATATCATGCGTCCATGGTCTGGGCGTATCGGTCCTTCAAAACCGATCTCATACAGCGCTTTCATAATCTCATACATATCAAAGCTGCCATCCGAAGACAAATGCGCCGCCTCCTCGAAATTCGTCGGCGTAATGAATTTTAAGTTGCGCACATGCGCAAAATGAATTCTTCCCTTCAGCGCATGAATCATTTCCACCAGATTATTCTCCCTGTTGGTTCCGTAAGAGCCGGAGCAGAATGTCACTCCGTTGTGCGGATTGTCAACCATCTTCATCATGCGCAGTATATTTTCCTGATTGATGATGATACGCGGGAGCCCGAAAACGCTCCATGCCGGGTCATCCGGATGAATCGCCATGTTGATATCGTACTTGTCGCAGACAGGCATGATTTTTTCAAGAAAATATTTTAAATTTTCAAACAGCTTCTCATCGTCTATTCCTTTATATAAATCAAAAAGCTCCTTAATATGCTCCATCCGTTCCGGTTCCCATCCCGGCATTACGCTGCCGTTTGCATCCCCTGCTATGGAGGCAAACATATTCTCCGGATTGAGCGCATCCACCGCTTCCTGCGTATAGGCAAGCACCGTCGAACCGTCCGGGCGTACTCTCGCCAGTTCCGTCCTCGTCCAGTCAAACACCGGCATGAAATTATAGCAGACAAGGTGAATATCCTCTTTGCCAAGATTCTCAAGCGTCTCTATGTAAGCATCAATATAGCTGTCGCGCTCCGCCGTTGCCGCTTTGATCGCATCATGAACGTTGACGCTTTCAATGCCCGCAATGTGAAGTCCCGATGCCTCCACTTCTTCCTTGAGCGCACGAATCCGCTCACGGCTCCATACCTCTCCCGGCGCCGTATCATATAATGTCGTAATGACCCCCGTCACCCCCGGAATCTGCCGGATTTGTTTCAAAGTAACCGTGTCAAACCCACTTCCATACCACCTAAACGTCATTTCCATAATGAAATATCCGCCTCCTTCTTTTTTTCATAGCTTTATTATACAAATCACTTCTCCAAACCACCATTGCCCGGATTGTTATCTACATTGCAAAAGTTGTTATTTTTTGCTATTCTTTAATTGGCAAGGCAGAAATTGACCGAGGCATATTTTATATTTATCCCGTCTGCTTACCAGACGCAGACAAAACAGAAAGGCGGCTTCCATGAAACAAAATCTGCAAAGCACATTCGACCCGAGACAATATATGCTCTCCCGCGACTTTGAAATCTATTATTATAATGATAAAAATCCATCCAGAGTGGATTTTCACACACACGACTACTACGAGTTCTACTTTTTTCTGGAAGGCGGCGTAAGCCTGCAGATCAAACAGGAAATCTACCCGCTTCACTTTGGCGATATTATGCTGATCCCGCCCGGAACCGCCCACCGTCTGGTTATCCATGACCGCAGCATCCGTTACCGCCGCTTCGTTTTCTGGATCAGCCTTGCATACTGCGAGAGCCTGCACGCCATTTCCGAAGATTATACTTACCTTATGCGCAAAGCCTCTGAAGAAAAGGTTTATGTTTTCCCCAATGACCGTATTTCTTTTAATACAATCCAGAACAAAATCCTACGGCTGTTAGAGGAAATCCACGAAGAGCACTTTGGGCAGAAAGCACAGATTCCCCTGTGTGTCAACGACTTGATTTTACATCTAAACCGCACTGTCTACGAACAGGAATCTCCGGGAAACAGAATAAGCGATGGCTCTCTGTATGAAAAACTGACCGCATACATAGAAGAGCACATTGACGAGGAGTTATCCCTCGACGCCCTTGCCGACATTTTTTATGTAAGTAAATATCATATTGCACATATTTTCAAAGATAATCTTGGCATCTCCATACACCAATATATTATGAAGAAACGGCTTTCGCTTTGCAAAGAAGCGCTGCTTGGCAGCGACAGCATCACTCAGGTATACTCTTCTTTTGGTTTCGGGGACTATTCAAGCTTCTATCGTGCATTCAAAAAAGAGTATGGAGTTTCTCCGAATGATTACAGGAAACTGCACTCCGGCATCTATATTTCTGCAAAAAACTCTGTCTAAGAACTGCATTGTTACAACTCTATGCCGATACGGTGCGCGCTGCATAAATCCATGCAGGGCTTTAGAAGTTATTTAGAAAACTGCTATGCTAGAATAAAAAACAAGCAATTTCTTATCGCTTTAAAAGTGATTCGTGTGCACAATACGAATGCCGAGAAATGGAGATTACCATGAAATCATTTAAGCCTGCCGTCTTTTCACTTATATTAGGGTTATGCATCCTCTTGCAGATGGCGGTTACTATCTGCACGGTAACGGCGTAGATTTTACACAAGTAAATGCTGCAGGAGAAATCAAAAAAAGTCCATGGGCATGGGAAGGCAACTACAATGTCCGCCTCAAAACAGTATTTGGCGTCTCCGATACCGGCGCCTGTATTTTTGCATTTCTCCCCCGGTTTTATACGGATGAGGAAGAAGCGCTTCTTGGAACGGACGAAGAAATCCGTTATCAATATTATTACGTGGATGAGCAGGGCGAACGTCGTCTGTTACAACTGCACGGAGATAATTATACCCCCAAAGAACACTTTGAACGTTTTGCTTTTTCACCGGACGGGCGTCTTTACGGTGCAACCGAGCGACATGTATGCCATATTGATTTGGATACCGAGGAGGTAGAACTGCTCTTTGAAACGCAGGACATGATTCTTGAATTTGCCTTTGTAGAGGATACCATGGTTGCAATCAGCCGGAGCCAGTCATACCTCTACAACACGACGAGTAATCTGCTGCTTGAAGCCAATACGGTACTAAACGAATTTCTTGCTTCCCACCAGTCAGGCTCTACCGTACTTGCAGTGGGAAATGGAACTGACACAGTCTTACAATTTGAAGGTCAGACCCTTGAAAGCACCGATACCGATAGCAAAGTATTATACATAGGCTGTCGTACCGGACTCTACCGCTATATCTGGAACGGTTCTATCATTGAACAGATTGCGGACGGACAAATGCTGACTCTGGGGAACAGTCAATACTCCCCTATTGCAATGCAGGTCCTTGGCAACGGAGAATTCCGGGTTCTTTTTAGCAGAAATCACATGGTGGAAATGTATTACGACGAAACCATTCCCGCCAAACCTTCCAAAGAGCTGACGGTATATAGTCTGAAAGAAAATTCGCGTGTCCGCTATGCCGGACAGTTATTCCAAAAGCAGAATCCCGATGTATTAGTCATTTATGAAACGGGTATGGACAGCGATAACGCTGTCAGCAAAGAAGAGGCCCTGCGGAATCTGAATACGCGTCTCCTTGCCGGTGAAGGACCGGATGTGCTTGTTTTAGACGACTTGGATATCGAACAATATGCCGAGAAGGGAATTTTAAAGCAGCTCGATGATTTTTTTCTTCCTTATAAAGAAGAAGGCACCCTCTACCAAAACATTGTGGAAGGCATGAGAATGACGGATACCGGAAAAATATACGCCGCGCCGTTAAATGTATTTGTGCCTGTGTATCTTTCCGAGACAAAATATCTGGACGGACAGACAATGCTTGCAGACCTTGTTGCCGGCGCAACCCTTGCCCGTGGGGAACACCCCGATGGAGCAATCTTGTTCGCCCCCCCTATCCGGAAGATTTGCTAAGTGAACTGCTTCCCGTGTGCGAACCTACATGGACGGCAAAAGACGGCAGCCTGCAACTTGATAAAATCACGGAATTCTACCAGACAGCAGACACCCTCTGGCAAATAGACCGCTCCGGAATGGATGCAGATTTTGAAAGGCGCTGGCAGGAGGAAAGCGTCAACTCCGATTTAGACAGGATTAACCTTGCCTATTCCGATAACTGGACTAATTTTGGCACCGTGGGAGAAACGTGGATGCAGATTGGTTATATCCAGCAGCCCTGCCGGGATATGCGCCGCATCCATCTGACCTATTATGCCTATCGCGAAACAGGCGGTTATCTGGAATTTAAACAGCTGGATGACGTATACGCCATGGGCTACGGTAAATTCGGCGGACAGGCGCAGGATGTCTACTGGGTCAGAAACGTTGTCGGTCTGCGTGAAAATGCAAAAGAACCCGACCTTGCGGAAGATTTCCTTCATCTTCTGCTTTCCGATGAAATGATGCGCAAATGGTGGCTCGGAAGCGGCTACCCGATTCGCAAAGAATCTCTTTCTAAAATCCTTGACATCAACAACCGTGAATGGGCGCAGGTCGAAGGGATAAGCGCGGATTCCATCAATATCTTCTATGCGGACTATGTATGGCCTACGGAAGAAGAAAAGACATGGCTGTATCAGATATTGGAAGAAGCCTCCTGCCCTTATCTGCCCGGCTCTGTATTGGAAGCAATGGTAAAAGAAATTGGCTTACAGGTACTAAACGGTGAACTGACTCCCGAAGAGGGCGCGGCGGAAGTCAGCAGAAGAATGGCGATTGAGATGGAGGAGTAGTCAGACTACTCTATCTCAATCAGTTTCGCATGGACCACTCTCCTTTTTCCTGTCCCGGCTGGACCAGAGCAGGTGGAGAGGGTCAGAATATGATCGTCTGTTGTAACGGTGACATCCAGTTCCCGAAAGCTCCGCGCCTGTATCACACTCAAAAATTTGTCATAGGCAGCCGTGTCCTCAAAGGCAGTCGTAATATAGTAGTCTTCTGCCTTAATGGTATAGTAACTGAAAATCTTATATTTTCGCATATGGCTGTCTATGTCGGTTACCCAGATAATATCACACTCTTCTTTCTCCCAAAACTCCTCCTGAAACACATCTTTTAAGGAACCAAACATCGTATGATCCAACATATTATGACCATAAATAACCACATTGGGGTCATCAAAGGATTCATTCCGGCAGTCCATAAAAACAGAACCTGCAGCATTTTTATTTCCCCGAAAAGAATGATTCAGATAATAAGAATTATCATCGGTCCGCACAATCGGATAGTTTATGCATTGACCGTTAAACGCAATCCAGCCTGTCGTGTCAACATTAAATTCCTTTAGCTTGCCAAAATCAATATGTAATTGCTCCATTTTTTCCCCATTCTCTTCTCCACCAGCTTTTGCAGATTCATAAATAACTTCTTCCATGACTTCATCCATTTCTTTCCTATTCACTCTTGTATCATTATGATGAGAAAATATACCTACAGCGCAGAAAATAAAACTCCCCGAGAGCAGCGCTGTCAAAACAGTACCTAAGATTTTCATATTATCATTGTTTCTCCCGCTCTCTTTTTTTCGTTCTCATCTTCCCAAAAACGAGGAGCAGTATTCCAAGAGCCGACAAAGCATCCGCCCCATACAGCCAGAAAACATAACTGCCTGTCGGGAGTATCCTCTTGGTCAACAGGTGGCGTATTTTCCGGGGTATTTCCGGATGTATCCTTGGGAGGTTCTTTGTCGTCGTTATCCTTCTTATCGTCTTCCGGCTGGTCGGGCGTCTGGGGCGGCTTGGAATCTTTCGGTTTGTCCTTTTCTCCCTCTACTGTCACAGTGCAGGACGCCGTTGCATGATAGGGCGACACTGTCGTTGCCGTAATGACTGCCTGTCCCTCGCCTACGGCTGTGACACCCCCATTTGCATCTACCGTCGCTACCCTTTCATCCGACGAAGACCATGTAACTTTTTATTTTATACTATTCACAATTGTATAATAAAAAACGAAAAAATTTGTCACATGGGAACCATTTGCACTTTTTGAGGTATACTTTGTCTTTTTTTGTGCCGTCACATCATTGATTTCATAAACAGCGTTCATGATTTGTTCATATTTATTTTAAAAAAACTTCATTCTGGAATCATTTTTTAGACATTTCTCTTGCGTATACTAAGACCATAAGATAACAGCAACGCCATACTTCAAAGTTAGCTGATTAATTAAAACTTTTTCATAATAAATGCCAAGTAAAGATTTTCTTTACTTGGCATCCTCCCTTTTTAGGGGTTTTTTCATAATAATAGGAAATTCCGCCATAAAGTTTTTACTACATCCAAATATCCATGTATACAATTTTTTCTTGCTATCACTCATTTCCTATGGTATACTTTAGAAAGTGTAAACTTACATATCGCATATCATGAAGTGATTTCCGAAATGTCAGCGTAGACATACTTATCATGTCTACGCTTTTTTACGGAAGGGCGCAAAGGAAAAGAAGGAGGAAACATTATGAAAGAATTTTTTACCGGTCTCGTTGATACGATTACCACTGTCAACGGTGCGGTCAACAATTTTGTCTGGGGTATTCCTATGCTGATACTCCTTGTAGGTACGGGCATTCTGATGACTATACTTACTAAATTTTTCCAGTTATCCCACATTGGGCACTGGTTTAAGAACACGATTGGCGGTATTTTTAGCGATAAGCATATCACAAAGCATACCGGCAAAGAGGACCAATCCATCTCCCAGTTCCAGTCCCTTTGTACAGCGCTTGCCGCTACAATCGGTACAGGTAACATTGTCGGTGTAGCGAGCGCATTGATTGCCGGCGGTCCCGGTGCTATCTTCTGGATGTGGATTGTTGCTTTCTTTGGTATGATGACAAACTACTCAGAAAATGTGCTCGGCATCTACTACCGCCGCAAAAATTCCAAGAACGAGTGGTGCGGCGGCGCTATGTACTATTTAAAAGATGGGCTTGGCTCCTATAAGGGCTGCAAACAGATTGGAGCAATCCTTGCCGTACTGTTTTCCATTTTCTGTCTTCTTGCATCCTTCGGTATCGGCAATATGAGTCAGGTCAATTCCATCTCAGACAACATGGCTGCGGCATTCCATATTCCCAATGTTGTAACGGGTATTGCACTGATGATCATTGCCGCACTCGTTATCGTAGGCGGTTTAAAGAGAATTGCATCCGTTACCGAAAAGCTGGTTCCTTTTATGGCGATTGCCTATATCATCGGCGCACTTGTCATTTTCTTTGCAAATATAGGGCAGGTCGGCGCTGTCTTTTCCGCTATTTTTAAAGGTGCTTTCGGATTGAAAGCCGTTGGCGGCGGTATTGTGGGCTCCGGCGTTAAGATGGCTCTGACATGGGGTATGAAGCGTGGCGTATTCTCCAACGAAGCCGGTCTTGGCTCTTCCGTTATGGTGCATTCCAACTCCAACGTTAAGGAACCGGTACGTCAAGGGATGTGGGGAATCTTTGAAGTATTTGCAGACACCATGGTTGTCTGTACTCTGACGGCATTTGCCGTGCTCTCCTCCGGTCTTGTGGATTTGGAAACCGGCGCTGTTTTAAGTGAGGCTTCCGGTTCCGCACTGGTAGGTGAGGCATTTTCGACAATATTTGGTTCTTTAGGACCCATGTTTATCGCCCTTGCAATCCTGCTGTTTGCCTTTTCTACCGTACTCGGCTGGAGCCACTACGGTTCTAAAGCATGGGAATACTTATTCGGTACGAAATCGACCATCGCCTATAAGATTGTATTCATATTGATGATTTTCATCGGCGCAACCATGAATCTGAGTCTCGCTTGGGATCTCTCCGATACCTTTAACGGTCTGATGGCTATGCCGAACTTAATCGGTGTACTGTGTCTGTCACCGCTTGTTATGAAGATTACAAAGAACTATGTTGACCGTGTCCTTCGTAAAAAAGACGTAAAGCCGATGCTTTCCGTATTCCCGGACATCAACGACGAGCACTCCCGTGCGTTATAATTTATTTCTTCTATATTCAGCAGGACTCATCTGGTAACGTTCTTTGAATTTACGGCAGAAATAACCTGCGCTTGTAAAACCTGTTTCTTCGGCAATCGTTGAAACAGGTTTTTCTGTGATACAGAGTAATTCTGCCGCGCGTGCCAAACGATACTGTATCAGATACGACACGGGCGAAACCCGGATACCGGATTGGAATGTCTGCAAAGCGCCGCTCTTACTGACAGACGCAGCAGCAGCAATTTCTTCCAATGTCAGTTCCTCCCGATAATGGTCATGGATATACTGCATCATAATCTGCAGTCTTGCCTGTTTGTGATTCAAGTGATGTGTCTTTGACTGCGCCGAAGACAAATCCAAGTGTTCATACAAATTATTCCATGCCTGCAGGAGCGTATGCACCGTACACAATTCTTTCCTATTATTATCGGTATCCTGCAAGGCATACGTTTTCGCAAGAATCCGCAACAGTTCTTCCTGCCAGTCAATATGAGGGTCGAGGATTTGATTGGAAATGTCCGAACGGATGACCGGACGGACATATTTTTCGTATAGCAAACTCTCTTTACCCGCTAACAGTTCCGGCGCAAAAACGATATCATGTATATATGCCCTGCCCGCAGCTTCAAAGCGATGTAAGATGCTGCTGTTAATAAACAAACCATATCCCTTCGATAACTCTATCCTGTCTTCCCCCACAAGACAGCGTACCTTGCCCTCCGTCACAGACAAAAATTCCAGTTCATGATGCCAATGCCAGTCTACACAGTGAAAATCAAACTGCCAGATATCTTCCGGATAATAAGCAAACGGATAGCTGTCGTTTCCATGATGTACGGTTTCTCTGAGCGTATCGTCCGTACTGCCGTTTAAATAATTTATATAAGATTTCATTTGTCAGTTCCACCAATTTATTTTTGTGATATTATATCATTTTTGTGTTATTCTGTACAATGCTTCTCATGGACGTATATGATACACTAGACGCAGACTGCTAAATCTGCGTCATAAGAATTACTTCGTAATTCTTGCTGAATAATGCAGGATTATATAACTCTACAAAAATCGAGGGCACTTATGAAAAACCAATATAACAAAACAATCACCGCCTGTTTCATCGGCTACATCGTGCAGGCAATCGTCAACAATTTTGTACCACTGCTTTTTTTAACATTTCAGCGCACCTATCATATTCCATTGTCGCAGATTACTCTGCTCGTAACCTTTAATTTCGGCATACAGCTTCTCGTTGACCTTCTGTCTGTCGGTTTTGTAGACAAAATAGGTTACCGTGCCTCCATGGTCATTGCACATTTATTTGCTGCGGCAGGACTCGTACTGTTAACTTTTCTACCGGAATTATTACCGTCAGCTTTTGCCGGAATCTTGATTTCAGTCATGATATACGCCATTGGCGGCGGGTTGTTGGAGGTACTCGTCAGTCCCGTCGTGGAATCCTGCCCTTCGGATAACAAGGAAAAAACCATGAGTATGCTCCACTCCTTCTACTGCTGGGGACATGTGGGCGTTGTACTCATCTCTACGCTGTTCTTTCAGGCATTCGGTATCGGTAATTGGAAAATCCTCGCTTTCGTCTGGGCTTTCATCCCTCTTGCCAATGCTTTTGTTTTTGCAAAGGTTCCCATTGCCACATTGATCGAAGAAGGAGAACGCGGATTGTCATTAAAAGATTTGCTCGGTATGAAGCTTTTCTGGATATTGCTGATTATGATGGTCTGTGCCGGTGCAAGCGAACAGGCAGTCAGCCAATGGGCGTCTACCTTTGCCGAGAAGGGGCTGGGCGTTTCCAAGGCAATCGGCGACCTTGCCGGTCCCATGGCTTTTGCCATTCTGATGGGCAGTTCAAGGGCTTTCTACGGGAAATACGGCGACCGGATTGATTTAGACAAATTCATGATTTACAGCAGTCTCCTATGCATTCTCACCTACCTTGGCGTATCCCTGCTTCCAATGCCCCAGCTTAACCTGATTGCCTGCGCAATCTGTGGTCTGTCGGTCGGTATCATGTGGCCGGGAACATTCAGCAAGGCTGCCGCCGCTCTGCCAAAAGGCGGAACCGCCATGTTTGCCCTGCTCGCTTTAGGCGGTGATGTTGGCTGTTCCGGAGGACCCACCTTGGTAGGAATGATATCGGGTATACTGGACGACAATCTGAAACTGGGAATTTTAGCCGGTGTCATCTTTCCCACACTTTTACTGATAGGGATTCTCCTGTGCAAAAAAGAGAAAGGCAAAGTATAGAAAAGCCAGAATGTGGCAGAAAAAACAAGCGCAGTACGGTAGCACGAAATACCGATTTATAGTACAATAAAGACATAACTTACTTTACAAAGGACCTGATACCTTGAAGAAAAAACGCAAAGTCTTTATGATTCTGTTTATCATCATATTTCTGCTTGCCGTGCTGTATTTTATTCTGGTCAATTTCCTTGTAAGCGCCGCTCTCGTACCTTCATTTATGAGAAAACTGGAAGCCTTTGAACGGATTACGGACGAAAGTTATGCTGCTCAGGTACAGACCTCCGACATTCAGGTAACGCGCCAGCTCGCGCTCAATCACACGGAAGAATGGCTTGCGACGGCAGATGCCTACAAAATTTCCGCCATCAGTGCAGACGGATATAAACTGATTTCTACCGTATTTTACCGGAAAGAGGATAATCCTTCACATCTCTGGGCGCTTGTCCTGCATGGCTATACGGGATGGAAAGAAGAGATGTATCCTTTTGCATGCTGGTATTATGAGCAGGGATATCAGGTTGTCGTTCCGGACTTGCGCTGTCAGGGCGAAAGCGAGGGGGATTTTATCGGCATGGGCTGGACGGATCACTATGACTGCGGTCTCTGGATTGACTACATTCTGTCGCAGGATCCGGATGCACAGATTGTGATACACGGACAGTCTATGGGTGCATCCACTGCGCTGATTATGACCGGTGATGAGTCCCTGTCAAAACATGTCGTGGCAGTCATATCCGATTGTGCCTACACAGACGCTTATTCCATGTTCGGGGACAAGGTGACGGAGTGGTTCCATCTTCCCGCGTTTCCTTTAGTGGATTCCGCCCGCGTTGTTCTCAAGCTCCGCGGCGGCTATGATTTGGCGGATGCCTCTGCCCTCGATGCCGTTGTCATAAGCAGTACTCCCACGCTCTTTATTCATGGGGCATCCGATGCCATGATCTCTGTCCAGATGTCCAAAGAGCTGTACGATGCCGCCGCCTGCCCGAAGGAACTGCTAATTATAGACGGTGCGGGACACGCGCAGGCGCAGGACAAAGATCCGGATACCTATTACGGGACAATCAGTCATTTTCTTGCGCAGTACACTACCGATTAGCATTGCCCGTGCGCTTTTTGACACCCGAATCCTATTATATAAAAAGCGCCACAGCATAGCTATTACAGCTATGTCGTGGCACTCTCTTTTCACTTACATGTTATTACACTTTTTGATTCGATTTTATTTCTTAAGCTTTCCCGTCTGAACCAAGAACGTTCACAATCTTGTGAGCAACCATATCTTTAACCGCCTGACGAGCAGGTTTCAGATACTGACGAGGGTCGAAATGATCCGGATGCTCTGCAAAATACTTACGGATATTACCTGTCATTGCAAGACGGATATCGGAGTCGATATTAATCTTACATACTGCAAGCTCGGCTGCCTTACGAAGCTGCTCTTCCGGAATACCAACTGCATCAGGCATATCGCCGCCAAACTCATTAACCATCTTAACGAACTCCTGCGGAACAGAAGAAGAACCGTGAAGAACAATCGGGAAACCGGGAAGACGCTTAATGCACTCTTCCAATACATCAAAACGAAGCGGCGGGGGAACAAGAATACCATCAGCATTTCTTGTACACTGAGCTGCCGTAAACTTATATGCACCGTGGGAAGTACCGATTGCAATTGCAAGAGAGTCACATCCTGTTCTGGAAACGAACTCTTCTACTTCCTCTGGACGTGTATAAGACTCTTTACCGGATTCTACTACTACCTCATCCTCAACGCCTGCCAATGTTCCAAGCTCAGCTTCTACTACTACACCCTTGTCGTGAGCATACTCTACAACCTGCTTTGTCAACGCGATGTTATCCTCAAATGACTTAGAGGAAGCGTCAATCATAACAGAAGTAAAACCGCCGTCGATACAGGATTTACACAGTTCAAACGTATCGCCGTGATCCAAATGAAGCGCAATCGGAATCTCTGGATTCTCTGCTACTGCCGCCTCTACCAACTTAACCAGATAAGTATGGTTCGCATAAGCACGGGCTCCTTTGGAAACCTGAAGGATTACAGGACTCTTTAATTCACCTGCTGCTTCCGTGATACCCTGAACGATCTCCATGTTGTTAACATTGAATGCACCAACCGCATAACCGCCATTGTATGCCTTCTCAAACATTTCCTTTGTTGTTACTAACGGCATTGTTATTACCACCTTTCTTAATAATATTGTTATTTTGACCGGCTTACCAGCCGGATATTAACTACAGTTTTTATTATAACCCAAAGCCTGACCTTACGCAAACATATTCTGGAAAATATGGTGAATCTCCGTAACCCCGTCGCACGCGCATGATAATTCTATTCCTCCGGCACTCTGATATCAAGCACCTTCTGTCTGTTCTCAAGCACCGCTTTGCAGTGTTCCCCTCCAAATTCACCATCCAGCGTCCATGAAAGCGGTTCCTCACTCTCTACAACCAGCCTCGACGTCTTAAAGGTATAAATGTGTTCCGATTTCACCCGCTTATCCACCAACGCCAAAATAATATTATTCAAGTCAAGCGGATTAGAAGGCTTACGTATCAGCGTCACCTCGAAAAGTCCATCGTCTAGCAGAATATCCTGCCCCGTGATTCCGCGGAACCCTCCCACAGAATAAGAATTGGTGACCATTCCGTATAGAAACTCTCCTTCAATCACCTGTTCACCATTCGTAATTTTTAGCGGATAGGAACGCACGGAAGGCAGCCTCTTCACACCCTCCAACAGATATGCCGCATGCCCCAGCACATTCTTAATATCCTGCTTTGTCTCATAAGACACATCCGTAAAAATTCCAAATGCCGCCACATAAATGAAGCTGTCCTGATTAAAGGCTCCAATATCGCACGAAAAGTTTCTGCCCTGCACAACCACATCCGCCGCCTTAATCATGCTCTTAGGGATCTTCAGGCTGTTGGCAAAGTCATTGGTGCTGCCTGCCGGAATATAGCCGATGGGAAGTTTCTCCTCACATTGCATCATACCGCTCACAACTTCGTCAAGCGTACCGTCACCGCCGCTACATACAACAATATCATACCCTTCATGGCGCATTTTAACCGCTTTCACCGCATCTCCTGCCGCCTGTGTCGGATAGGCTGTCACTTCATATCCAGCCTTCACAAATATGTCTATGATATCCAGCAGATTACTGCGAATCTGCGCCTTTCCTGCTCTCGGATTATAGATAAAGAGCATTTTCTGACCCATGTCTGCATCCCTCCCCGCAACGCTATACTACGTAGGCAATACAATAACCATTTTTCGTTTATTATATTCAGTATTTTAACATTCCGGCATGTGAGAGTCAACAACCCTGTCAGCAGATTCAACAGCTTGCAAATTCAACAGCTTACTCGTAGTACTGCGCCTGCGCCTCCCACATTCTGTGATAAATGCCTCCCTTATCTGCTACGAGTTCATCATGCGTTCCGTTTTGGACAATCCGCCCCTTATCAAACACCACAATCTCATCACAGAAGCGGCAGCTACTCATGCGATGGGATATAAACACTGCCGTCTTTTCCGCCACCATATCATTGAAGCGTTTATAAATATCCTGTTCGGCAATTGGGTCCAGTGCGCTTGTCGGCTCATCAAGTATTACAAGCGGGGCATCGCGGTACAATGCTCTGGCAAGGGCTATTTTCTGCTTTTCACCACCTGAGATTTCGATTCCTTCTTCTCCGTCCTCCTGCTGATCCTTTAAAAGCTTCGAATCAATCCCACTCTTCATGTTCTGTACCCTTTCGTAGATACCAGCGTCCTTAAGGCTTCTGATTACCCTTTCCCTGTCATATTCCGAGCCCGCCGCCACGTTTTCTGCTACTGAGAAGGAAAATATTCTGTAATCCTGAAACACAATGGAAAAGAGGCGGATATATTCATTATAATCGTATTTACGGATATTAATTCCATTTAAAAGGATTTCTCCCTCCACAGGGTCATACAGCCTGCACAGAAGCTTGATAAAGGTTGTCTTACCGGCTCCGTTAGCGCCTACAATCGCCAGCTTCTGACCAAGCTTCAGCCGGAAAGACACATCCTTTAAAATCATCCTGTCATTGTTTGGATAATGGAAGCTGACATTGCGAAATTCCAGCTCATACTCATTATCAAGTCGCTTTTCCACCGGAATTGTCCCTTCATACTTTTCATTCCTGACATCCATCAGTTCATTGTAGCTCTCCAGATAGATATTCTGACTATTAATACTGACAATCAGCGAGAAAACCTTACCTATCTGGTTCTGTAGAAGTGTAATTGCACTGATATACTTTGCCACATCACCTATTGTTATCATGCCGTAAACTGCCTTGACTCCCACATAAGCATATACCGCGGCAACAAATATACTGTGCATAGTCTGTGCGTACACTCCCACTCTCATGCCGTCTCTGATTGCCTGTTTCTGCACTCTTTCGATATCGTCGCGGGCTTTCATGCCCTTTTTCAAAATCATATCGGACATTTTAAAAATACGGATATCCTTGCCCATGGAATAATCGGTAGTCAGGTTAAAGAAAAACCAGTAAATTCTTCCCTGTCTTACCTCCGTCTGGTTACAGTTATAGCGAATCTTTCCCTCCTTCGCATCACATTTACTTCCTATATAAATACTGACTGCCAGCAATCCAAGAAGCAGCGCATAGCTTAAGGGTGATGCAAAGAAGGCATACACTGCGCTTTCGCCATCATAAGGCACTGAAGTAAACAGCCCCGACATCGCAGAAACCGCCCCCACACAGGAAAGTACAGCCCCAGACAAATCCAGCGTTTTCATTAAGTATCCGCCCATCCCACCCATGTTCTCCGTATTGCCGTCCGCCTGCGCAATCATTTCCTGCGTGCTGTTTCTTTCCAGAATATCATAGTCCAGATTCATTGCCTTGTATTCAATTTCCCTGTTTTTACGCTGACTCACCAGCTGCCAGAAAACCGGCAGAAGATCTCCCATTGCACTGCGGATAAGTTCCAGCACCATTCCGCCTCCCACCATAACCGCCGCAACTGTCAGAACCTCTTCTTTGTCCGCCCCGCCCACCAGCATGTCCACAATCTGCGCCCCTAAAATCATGTGCAGAAACGGCATCAGGCAATTTATAAGCGTATACAAAGCCGCACATGGAATATACCATGGACACAGATGATATATATTTCCCATATTCCTCTTATAACACTTAAAAAAAGGAAGTTTATTCGTCCGAGCCTCTTTATTCGTTCTCTTCATCCCGCTTTATCTCCCCTTCCTTATAATATTGACTCTGCACCTCAAAAACTTCTGCATATTTTCCCTTCTTTGCAAGCAGTTCATCATGCGTTCCCATTTCTACAATACTGCCGTTTTCAAGAAAGAGTACCCTGTCGCAGAACTTTGTACTCGCAAGCCTGTGTGAGATAAACAGCGCCGATTTTCCCCGTGTTGCAGTTTTATAATCCTCATACATATTGCTTTCCGCAATCGGGTCCAGCGCTGCCGTAGGTTCGTCGAGTACAATCATGGGGGCATCTTTATACAGACATCTGGCAAGCATCAGCTTCTGCATCATACCGCCCGACAACTGGATTCCGTCGGGGTCAAAGCTTTGTGTTAAACTCGTCAATTCCTTCCGTTCAAGGATGTCAACATCCTTCCACAGACCGGCACGAAGCAGGCATTCACGGACTTTCCCCATATCTGTTTCCTCCTCCATGCACCCCGATACATTGCTGCAGATGGAAACCGGCATTGTATTGATATCCTGAAAAATGACCGCCAGAAGTTCATGGTACTCGTCCAGATTCAGCGTCTCAATGGAATGACCGCCAATCAGAATCTCTCCGCCGGTAGGATGATAGAATCCGCACAGCAGCTTTACAAGGGTGGACTTCCCCGCCCCGTTATTTCCGACAAGCGCTATCTTCTCTCCCGATTGAATGGAAAATGAAATGTTTTTCAGTATGTCTTCCCCCTCCTCTTCATACCGGAAAGACACATTTCTAAATACAATTTCGGGAAACTGTTTGCGCCACGCAGAAGGAATGCGCATGCCCTCCTCGCGCATAAATTGATTGGGGTAATCCATCATCCTGCGATATTCACATATCATCTGATTTCCTTCCAGCAGATAACTGATGTGATAGCGTATATTTCCAAACCATGCAGAAAGTCCGCTGACAACTCCAAGTCCCAGCGTAAACTCCGCGATGCGCAAAGTTCCGTTCAATACTCCTGTAACCATGATTCCATATGCCAGAATATCCCTTGCCGCAACAAAAAGGGCGTCGGAAACATGAACCGCATACTTGTACTTGCATTTTCCTACTGATAATGCCTTGTTCCTATCGTCAAGTCTGTCAACTCCCGAACGGAGCCAGTCCGCCATATTGTATATCCTGATATCCTTGCCGTTATCCACCGATACCGACTGCTTCTTTAAGTAAAAAAATCGACCCCATATCCTATGCTGCTCGTCCATAGTCCGTTCCCTGTATTTGCGGTGGCGCGCTTCCAGCAGAGAACTTGCAACAGACATAGCCACTATAATTACCATAATCCGCCAGTCAAAAAAAGAAATTGTCAATGAATAAAGCAGTATGCCTATCACCGTGGCAACAATCAATGGAAAATTAATATACATTAGGCTTACTCCATTTCTGTACATGTTGACGGCATGTGTGGCGCGGCTCAAAAGCCGCTGTTGTGCTGGAGACTCCACATTATCATAATCTGCATCCAGACTTTTTTTCACCAGTCTCGTAAGGAATTCCCTGTTCTGTGCGGTTTCATAATAAAAATCACTCCACGCATTAATATACTGGTTTCCGATTCTACAGAGCAAAGACAAAACCAGCATGATGAACATAATCGTCAGATAATGACTCACTTTTCCCTTTTCAGTAATACTCGACACGGCTGCTGCAAGCGTAAGCGTGCCAATCACACGTTCCGCAACAGTAAAGAAAACCATACCATACACGCCAACTTTCATTGCGGGTTTTACTTCATACAAAATCTTGTATACATACCGCACATTACTGAATAATGTATACTCTTTCCCTTTCGTTTTCATACGTCATCTCCTGTTTCACAAAATATACGCCGCACCCATTCCCCGGATAAACGACTGTCTATATCTCCATATTATCATGCTTTCTGAAGCGTAAAAAAAACGTGCACGAATTGTAATTTTTCGTACACGAATGCAATACAGTTTCCGTTGGCTTTGATTTCGCCATAGCTCCAATCTTATCAAAGCGGCAGCATAATTTCAGTGGAAAATACCCCCGGCTCATTTGCCCTTCTGATATATCCATTATACTTTTCCACAACAAGGTCTATCCGTTTAAGACCGTGACCATGGTCGCCGCGTTTGTTCGATATATACTCCTTATCAAGCTTTCTTACTATTTCACTGGTTGAATTGGTAACGTTAATATACAACTGCCGTTTACGTATACACAAATAGATTCTCAAAAACCGTTCGGAATCTTTTGGCATTTTCCTGCAGGACTCGACTGCATTATCAATCAGATTTCCAATAACGGCGCACAAATCTATATCCCCGATTGCCAGACTCTCGGCGATCTCCGCTTTACAGTGAATGCGTATCTTCTCCTTTTCAGCGATGCACAGCTTGCTGTTTAAGATTGCATCAAGGCTGATATTGCCCGTCGTGTATTTCACCTTGATGCTGTCAAGACTTCCCTCAAGCTCATTCAGATACTTTTCCGCCTCCTCAATCTGTCCCATGGCAAGATGCGCCTTAAGCTTCTGAAGATGATTATGATAATCATGCCGCCAGCCACGCATGGTTCTATAGATCTCATTCACTTCCTCAACCTGCCTCGCTACCGTCTCTGCCTGATAATCCAGATATTTTCTGTCACCAAAATGAAACATACACGCCTCCCGATTCAATCCTTCTCCTCCATAAGTACTATTTAAAAAAGTATTTCATAAATGCCTCATTCAATGGACCATACGCACCCCGGCTAATGGGTATCGCATCTCCGTTCTCAAGGATACATTCCTCGCGGGTAATTTTGTTGACATATTCAAGATTGACAACAGCCGACCTGTTCACCTTGACAAATCTTGCCGCATCCAATTTTGCCAGCATCTCCTTAAGTCCTATCTTCCACTCATAAACCTTGTCCGCCGTCCGCATCTGCATATAATGTCCTTCTACCTTCAGAAATATAATGTCGCTCCTTAAAAGTCTTAAATTTTCGCCATCATATTTAATCGTAAGATAATCATCCCTGCTATTTTCCATTTTTTCCATACATGCATCCATGGTTTCCTCCAGCCTGCTCTCTTCAACAGGCTTTATCAGATACCTAACCGCGCCAATTTCATATCCTTCAAACACATACTCAGATTTTCCTGTAACAAACACAATCTGCACATTCCGGTCAGATTTTCTTATCTCATGCGCCAGCTCCATGCCGTTCATATTTTTCATACAGATATCAAGAAAAATAATATCAAACAGATGCCGCCCGTCATACTGAAACAGATATTCCTCCGAGCTTTCGACAAACGTAATCACCAGCCGGACATTTCTGGCATTTCCCCAAGCTTCCATCATTATTTTATAATAATCATGCAGTTCTGCCTCATCCTCTACGATTGCCACTCTGACTAACATACTTTTTCCCCCAGCCTGTACATTTTCCAAAAGGCGCACACAAGTCTCCATTCTTTTCCCGTTATCATACTACTGTGCGGTGCAAATGTCAAAAAACCGCCAAAAGAACTCTGCAAAAGAATCCTGCACAACGACTTACACATCAAAAGGGAAAAACAAAAAGAGACTCCCTGCTACGGAAATCTCCTTCCTATTCTGCCTTATCTAAATGTCATGTACGATGTCTGTTCTGCCTACTTCCCGCTTAAGAATTTCTCAATTTCCTCTACTGCGGAGTTTTCATCGCTGCCTTCTGCAACGACAGTGACCTGCTCGCCACTGGCAAGTCCCAGACTCATCATACCCATAATACTTTTTGCATTGACTTTTCTGTCATCTGCATTGATGTACACAGTGCTCTCAAACTGACTCGCCACCTGTACAAGCATCGCAACCGGTCTTGCTTCCAAGCCGGTTTCCAGCTTAATCTGGATAGATTTTTGTATCATAATATTCTCCTCCTTATTAAATCCTCACCACAAAAACTATATTCTTTCATTACTTCATCAAGAATTCTGTAATCCCTTATGCTCTGATTCCATCGGCAATCTCACTCAGTCTACGCAATCTGTGATTTACACCTGATTTACCTACCGGCGGCTCCAGATATCCGCCCAGTTCCTTCAGTGCGGCGTCCGGATATTCCAATCGAATCTCCGCCATCTGCCTTAAATTATCCGGCAGGTTCTCAAACCCATATTTATCTCTGATTAAAAGAATATCTTCAATTTGTTTCGACGCAGCCGTAACTGTTTTGGAAATATTTGCCGTCTCACAGTTCACACGCCTGTTGATGGAATTACGCATTTCCTTGACAATTCTAAGGTTTTCCAGATTCATCAACGATACGTGCGCGCCCATGACATTCAGTAAATCCACAATGCCCGCGCCCTCTTTCAAATACACGACATTGTATTTCTTACGCTTAATCACCTTGGCTTCTATCTGAAATTCCTGAATCACATCCCTCAGTTGTTCCGCCTGCGCCTTCTCACTACAGACAAATTCCAGATGATAGCTTTTCTTTGGATCGCTCATGGAGCCGATACATATAAATGCTCCCCGCAAATACGCTCTTGCACAGCAGGAATTTTTAATCAGCAGAGAATTTACCGGCGCTTTGATTGCTGCCGCTAATTCCTCTTTTACTCCTAAGTGCAGAGCTTGTATCACTTTGCTCTCCGTCTCGTCGTCGGGCAACAAACTGCTCTTACCTTTTATTACAACATTATCTATATTATATGTTTTTTTGAGTAATGTAAAGCATTTTCTGATAACTGCTTCATTTTCCGTCTCCAGACACAGATGTGTTCCATCTTCACATATATTTCCGCAAAAATGAATCAACGCCGCCAGTTCTGCCAACTGGCAGTGTCTGGCGGAGCTAATCTGCGCCGCAAGTTCTTCCTTCACTGTTCCGGAAAAAGACATTCTTACACTCCCTGCTTAATATCCCTGCTTAATATCCCTGTGGTACAACTTCACACCATAATTCCCGTGTTCTTTCATCTTGTCATAAATCCCGTTTGCCAGCGTAACGCTCCTGTGTTTACCGCCGGTACATCCAATCCCAATAACCAGTTGATGCTTACCCTCTTTAATGTAATTCGGAATCAGAAAATCGAACATGTCCATCAACTTATCCAAAAATACAAGCGCCTCCGGGAAACTCATTACATAGTCCTGCACTTCTTTATCATTACCAGTTTTATGTTTCAATTCATCAATATAGAACGGATTGGGAAGAAATCTGACGTCAAACACCAAATCAGCGTCCGCCGGAATACCATTCTTAAATCCAAACGACAAAATCGTAATCATCAGCGAATTATATTCCTCGTTGCGGACAAAGATGTGGTCAATCTCCTCCTTCAATTCTCTCGTCAAAAGATTGGACGTATCAATGACATAATCCGCTTTCTTCTTGATTTCCTGTAAGATTTCCCGTTCTTTACGCACTCCTTCTTCCACTCTTCCCTCAAGCGACAAAGGATGCATACGTCTCGTCTCTTTATATCTTTTCAGAAGAACGGCATCTCCGGCATCCATAAACAGAATCTCAAAAAGATAACCGTTCTCTTTCAGCTTGTCCAATATGCGCTGTGCATCTCCAAACGGCTGGTCTGCACGCACATCTAGCCCCAACGCGACTTTATTAATTTCACTGTTGGGGGTCGCAACCAGCTCTACAAACTTCTCAATCAGCGGCACCGGCAGATTATCCACACAATAAAATCCAACGTCCTCTAACATTTTCATGGCTGTTCTTTTACCGGAGCCACTCATACCGGTCACTACCACAAATCTCATAGAGTCATCTCCTCATTAGAAATCTCCCAGAAAAACCACTTCCGGCTCCAAAGAAACGTGAAACCTTTCCTTCACCCGTTCCTGTACTTCCTCTATTACCTCTCTGATGTCCGCCGCCGTAGCCTTACCGGTGTTGATAATAAATCCACAATGCTTCTCTGACACCTGCGCCCCGCCAATACGGTAGCCACGCATTCCGGCATCCATAATCAGTTTTCCCGCATAATATCCTTCCGGTCTTTTAAAAGTGCTGCCCGCACTTGGATATTCTAGCGGCTGTCTGCTTCTACGAAGCTGCGCCAGTTCTTCCATCCTGTCGGCTATCCGGCTCTTCTCGCCTTCCGCCAGCCGCAATACGACTTCCAACACTACTATCGGTCTGTATTTAATGGCGCTCGTGCGATACCCGAATTCCATCGTATCATTATCCAGCGTGAGAATCTGTCCCTCTCTGTCCATCCCGCGGACAGCTTCCACAACCATCTTCATCTCACCGTCATACGCACCGGCATTCATCACAACACCGCCGCCAATACTACCCGGTATCCCCGCCGCAAACTCCAATCCGGTCAGACTGTTTTCTTTCGCTGCCATAGCGACCTGAGACAACAGCGCACCCGCTTTCGCCGTAATCCGTGTCCCTTCCGTCCAAATCCGTTCCATCTGCTCACCGAACTTCAGTACAATCCCCCGATACCCCTTGTCTCCTACCAGCAGATTACTGCCGTTACCCAGAATAAAATAGTCGTGCTCTATCTGATTCAGATAGGGAATCAGTTTCACCAGTTCTTCCTCATCCTCTATCGTAATAAGGCACTCCGCCTCCCCGCCTACGCGGAACGTGGTGTGCTTACTCATCGGTTCATGAAATAAGATACGTTCCTGTGGAATCACTGTTTTGATATAGTCATACATTGATGCACTCAATATTTGTACCGTCCGTTTCACAAATTTACTTCTTACTTATTATATTCTGATAACGCTAATCTAATACCATCTTAGCCGCCCCATAAATGCCTGCGTCATTTCCCAGCGTTGCAAGCGCAAACTGCGTATCCTTGCAGCCGTGGAATACTGTCTTATCAAAAGCCGGGCGGATATACTCGAACAGTACTTCCCCAGCCTTGGACACACCGCCTCCGATTACAAATATCTCCGGATTGATCACTCCCGCAATCACAGCAAGCCCTTTGCCGAGATAATCGCCAAACTGCTTCGCAATCTCAATGGCAAGCTCGTCTCCCGCTTTCACTGCATCAAACACTGTCTTTGCCGATATTTCACCATGCCTCAGTACACTGTCTTTATCACTCGCCATAAGCTTTCTGTTAGCAAGCCTCGTGATGCCCGTCGCGGAAGCATACTCTTCAAGGCAGCCATAATTGCCGCATCCGCACGCCTCTGTTTCCTCATCTTCCACATGGATATGCCCGATTTCACCACCCGAACCGGTAGCGCCCGTCATAATCTTCCCATTAATAATGATACCGCCGCCCACACCGGTCCCAAGCGTAACAGCCACCAGATTCTCATGTCCCTGTCCGCCGCCTTTCCACATTTCACCAAGCGCCGCCACATTGGCATCATTACCGCCTTCCACTCTCATACCGTCCAGAAGCTCCGTGAGCTCTTTCTTCAGATTCATTTCATTCCAGCCCAGATTCACCGCCTTATGGATAATTCCGTTGCCGTCAACCGGTCCCGGTGCACCCACGCCGACTCCTGCCACGTCTTCTCTGGCAATCGCCTTTTCAGACATCTTACTTTGAATGCTCACCGCAATATCGGGAAGAATATTTTCTCCGCCGTTCTCCGTTCTCGTAGGTATCTCCCATTTGTCTAACACCGTACCGCCTTCATCAAATAAACCCAGCTTCACGGTCGTACCGCCTATATCTACTCCAAATACATATTTTCCCATCTCAATCGTCCTCTTCCCGTCTGCGTGTCAAAGACTCCTGTACACGCTTATATAATTCCTGTGCCGCATTGTAGCCCATCTTCTTCTGACGGTGGTTAACCGCCGCCGATTCACAGATAATCGCCAGATTACGTCCCGGTCTGATCGGTATGTTATGACATACTACTTTATTCCCCAGATACTCCGTATATTCTTCCTCTAAACCAAGGCGGTCATACTCTTTCTCCTTATCCCAGTCTTCCAGCCGGATGACAAGGTCAATATTCTGCGTATCCCTGACACTGGATGCGCCGAACAGCGCTTTCACGTCCACGATACCGATACCGCGCAGCTCAATAAAATGCTTCGTAATATCCGGCGCGGAACCAACCAATGTATCTTCGCTGACTCTTCTGATTTCCACCACATCATCGGTGACAAGACGATGTCCTCTCTTAATCAGCTCCAATGCCGCCTCCGATTTACCGATGCCACTCTCACCTGTAATCAACACGCCTTCACCGTATACGTCCACCAGCACGCCATGTACGGAAATGCAGGGCGCAAGCTTGACATTCAGCCATCTGATAACTTCCGCCATGCAAGCGGAGGTTGCCTTCTTGCTCATCAGCAGCGGCACCCCATATTTAACAGCCGTCTGCCGGAATAAATCGTTAGGGTGCAGTTCCCTGCAAAAAATAATTCCGGGAATCGGATTATTCAACAGTTTTTCATAAATCTCTATCTGTCTTTCCTCTTCAAGCCCGTTCATATAAGAATATTCCACGAATCCGACCACCTGCAGGCGTGTGGTTTCAAAATGTTCAAAATACCCCGCTATCTGCAATGCCGGTCTGTTGATATCCGGCTGCGTAACATTAATCTTGGAGATGTCAATCTCAGGTGTGAGATTCTCCAGCTTAAACTTCTCAATGACTTTGGTTAAACTGATGCTTGCCATATCCTTCTCCTTGTGATTGAAAAATATCATATTGCTACAATCTCAATGTATGAACCCCTGCCTCATACAAGATAATACAAGGACCCGACCGCTCATGTCATGCGTAAGCTGTCGAGCCCTTGTATATTGTAGCATATAAAGAAGGCATTCGCAATATGAGGTGAGGGCACAAACCCGATAGTTTTTCCTTTTATCTGACAGACGCCTCCTCAATTATCACCTTGAAAATAACGAAAAACATTCCATCTTTTTCGATATATTCTTGTCTGATCATCGGATAGAGCGCAGTCATTCCCTCCAGCACATGAAAGGAACTGTCACGTTCTGCCCTGCCGCTTATCCTGATCCATCTTCGTGTGTTGAGATTGTAGCTTGCCAATTCCACAAACGGATTACGCATCAGTTCATCATAAACCCTTTTGCGGTTGTCAGTAGCGAAATACAATGCCCCCTCGTCCGCATATACGAATCCCATCGGTCTGAGTCTCGGCTTACCGTCCACAGAAGTGGCAAGAAAAAAATACGTACATTCGCGGATAAACCGGAAACAGTCCTGTGCAGATATTTCCGCATCGCTTTCCAGACCTTTTTGTATATTACTGTTTAGCAAAAAATCTATACTGCATCCCAACAGTCTGCTTAGCTTAATCAGTTTCTCCGTCTCCGGAAATGCCGCGTCCATCTCCCAGCGTGAAACCGACTGGCGTGACACTTTAAGACTTTCCGCCAGTGTTTCCTGTGTGATTCCCTTTGCTTTACGCAGCGCCGCTATTTTTTCTCCTGTCGTCATATATCTCTTCCTGCTCCTATGATTACTTTTCTTCTACTGTACTACAGTAAGCGCCCTCTGTGAATACACTTTCCTCGTAGATACTTCTGACCATATCCTCCATATCTGACACGCCTTCCCTCGTGTACTCTTTCTTAAACCGCTCCATCGAACCGTCAAAGATAACATCCCCCTTTGCCAGCACAATGATTCTTTGACACACACAGTCCAAATCCTTTGTATCATGGGATGTCAGTATGGTGGTCGTACCCTCAAGACGATTTCTCTCTTTGATAAATTCCCGAATCTGCTGTTTCGCCATCACATCAAGCCCTATGGTCGGCTCATCCATATACAGAATCGGTGGTTCATGCAATAGTGACAGCGCCACTTCCGCCTTCATTCTCTGACCCAAGCTTAACTGTCTTACCGGTGTATGGTAAAAGTCCTGCATATGCAGCATTTCTACAAAACGGTCAACATTTTTCTTAAACACACCCGAATCAATTTGATAGATTTCTTTATACAGTTCAAAGCTGTCTATCATTGGCAGATCCCAGTTTAGCCTCGACCTTTGCCCGAATACCACACCGATATTCCTTGCGTTCTCCTCCCGCCTCCGATACGGGCACAATCCGGCAACCGTAATACTTCCGGCAGTCGGAAACAAAATCCCCGACATCATCTTGATAGTCGTCGATTTCCCTGCCCCGTTTTCCCCGATAAATCCAACCAGTTCTCCTGCCTCAATGCGAAAAGACACATCGTTCACGGCACTGACCCTCTTTTTATCCGGATAAAAAATATTTCTCAACACATTCTTTGCCCCCGGACGCGGTATAAGCACTTCATATTCCTTTGAAACATGCGACACCTCTATGAATGACATAATTCCTCTCTTTTCTAAGCAGCTTGTTGTCATGAGCCACTGCTTTTGTAGCATTTTGCACTTTGATGAAAAAAAACACAGGATACAGCAAAAAACGACACTGCCACGAGCGGTCCCCACACTGCCGCCTGCCGGAAAACGGCGTTATCTTCCTTCCCCAAAAGTTCCCTGAGCGGATAGTAATTAACAAACCCGTAGGGCACAATCGTTGTGACAATTACCTGTATCATTCTTGGGAAAATTGAAATAGGATAATAAGATACTTCCCTAAAAAAATACATAATCTGAAACAGCGCATCTATCTTCGCCGCAAGAAACGCAGAGGCGCTCACAATCAGAAATAACCCACCGTAAATCAGACTGCCAGACAACAAGATTCCTGCCACACTCCACAAGAGACGCCCCGTCACCTGAATCTCCAGCGCGTTAAAACAAACCACCATTACGATAACGGAAAGCGTCATATGCGCAATATAGTTACAGATAAAACTGCTGCTCATCAAATATGGCAGAACCTTAACCGGCTTGACCAGCACGTCATCAAAAGTTCCTTTTAAAATCTGTTCCGGAAGGAGATTCATAATATTAAAAAAGAACGTGCCCGCAATCCCATATGCAAACAGACTAAATGCGTATAGCAGCATCACCTCGTACGCGTTCCATCCATTCATATTTTCAAATGCAGAAATCATAATCCACATAAGCAGAAACGTCACCGAATAGTCTAACGCCTGCGCAATACAGTTGATCAGAAAAGACCAACGGTAAGTCAGCATTCCCTTTACCGCCTTCTTCGTAAACAAATAGGTCAACCGCAAATACCTGTACATTCCCTAACCCCCTTGTATCATGATTTTGCACCGACCCCGGTTCCATACAAGCGTGACCGCACCAAACAAAATCATAATCCACACAAGCTGCATTCCAAGCACCGCTGCCGCCTCTTCAAAGCTTTTCGTATTTACAAAAATCGCTGTCGGCTCAAAAACTATGTAGCGGAAAGGCAGAAACTTGGACAGCGCCCTAAGCCCTCCCGGAAAAAACCAGACCGGCACAAACGCCCCAGAAAACAGACTTAACAGAACACTGTTAATATTGCTTAAAAAGAATGAATTGCGCAGCCATATCACACTAGATCCAAACAGGAAATTATATAAGAAGTTGATGATGATACCCATGCATACCGAGCACATATACAGAAGCAGATTAACCGGCAGGATTCGTACATGGAAACTGAATAAAAGCATTGCCGCCGCCACCGACGGCACTATCCCGTATATCGTGTGGAAAAGATTTCTTGTCACCGACTGGATAAACATGTACTTTTTGAACCCGATTGGAAGCAGCAGATTGGCGGAAACGGAACCGTCCAATACACAGTCATTTAAGTCCTTCATAACCGTCGTTTTGGTGATTCCCTCGGTAAATCCTGCGATAATACTGTAAACAATCATATCATTTAACGCAATACCGCCTATATCCTCCCCGTCCGCACCATACAGCCCTTTCCACAGATACACTTTGAGAACAATGTACAGAAAGGCAAAAATTGTACCTACAATATAATCGAACCGGAAAATGGATTTTTCTTTAAACGAAATGGCTAAGATTTTCCTGCAAAGACGCATAAAGTACCTCCCTACTGCCCGCAAAAATATTATAAATTCTACGCAGGGCAGGAAGAAGGTCTTTGAAATTGCATCATGTAACGTTTGAAGTGCGAAAAAAGAAACACCGAAAGTTTTCCCTCATTCCAGCATCAGCATAATGCTCAGGCAAAACTCGCCGTCTTTTACATCCACCGCTATATCTCCGAAGTATTTGCGCGCCACCCTGCGGATATTAGGAAGCCCGTACCCGTGACCATCCGCCTTTTCTTTGGAGGTGACCGGCAGTCCGCTTTCCGTATCCCATTGCAAATCCCCCTCAAAACCGTTGCGGACCTCTATCATATAAGCGTTGTCCCTGTGGTAAGAGCGGACAGACAGATGCGGCTCTTTGCTCTCCAGCGCATGTTCTATGGCGTTCTGGAGCGCATTATTTAATATTACACTAAGGTCAAACACATTGACGGCAGTATCTTTCGGATAATAGAATTCCGAACGAAAGCACACCCGTAACTTTTCCGCCTCCTTCTGCCATTCCTGCAATATAACATCCGTAACCGCATTCCCGCTTGCAATGTCCCCCGTCATTTCCGCAAGAGCCGCCTTAAGCTCTGTGCCATAAGCCGTAGCTTCTTTTGTATGATTTTCCTCATAAAGCCGTTCCAGCATAAGGATATGGTTTGTCATATCGTGTTTGATGCTGCGGATATTCTCGTAAAGGCTTTCCACCTGCCCGATATGCCGCCTGATATGTTCAATCTGTATGGACAGATATGCCGCCTGCCGGTTTTCCTCCTGTTTTGCCTTAATATCCTGATACAGCACAATGACCACCACAATTGAAAGGACGGATAAGGCATAAAACATTACGATTAAAACCTCATAAACCGTCTTATTTTCCCCATCCTCCAGCCAATAAAGCCTGCGATAATCCCTTATAATCCGATATACCATTGCTGACATAAGTGACGGAATAAGCAGCATAATCAGTTCTTTGGCTGACATATCTTCACTCTTATTTCGATACGCTTTTAGCACCTGCCGGATTCCTATGACAATAAAGGAAAACTCCAAAACCAGATAAAGCAAACAAACTCCCGCATACAAAACAACCCACATCATATCCGGAAGTCTCCTCATATAACTCGTATTTTCGGCAAAAGCATACAAGTTATCATACATGATTTGCGCCATTGCCGCCGACAGCCAGTTCAAAGAAAAAAATACAGTCATAAGAAAACCTTTTTGTCTGTAATTTCTTTGGTCTGCCATGCAGATAAAGCAAAATGTAAGAAGACCGCCCACGGCATATGCCGTAAAGACCGTCATAAATACCGGCACGAAATAGAGCCACAGCATAGCCAGAGCATATACCACCCCTGCACAAGCCGCGCGCCTGTTTCTTTTCTTAGCGGTTGTCCCCTCACCTTTCAAAACATATGCATCATTCGGCAGTACGTCGGAATCCATAAATGGTTCCGTCAGATGATACAAACAATATCCTTTCATAAGGATTTCCGCTATCGGCACAATATCGGTAATCACCCCATACATCAATCTTTATTCCTTTCCTTTTCTCTGATTGAATCATAAATAGCTTTTGACAAAATCCTGATAGTTCTGCTTCGCTATCAAAGCCTGTCCCCTTTTTAAATAGATAGTCTCGGCATCATATTTCTTAATATAATTGAAATTAACAAGATTCGCTCTGTGCGGTCTGTAGAAATCATCTCCCGCCTTTTGTGCCAGTTCTTTCATTTTTCCGTAATATTCTATGTCCGAATCCATCGTATGAATAATCACCTTGCGATTGAATACCTCCGCATAGACAATATCTTCCCAAGCAACTGTGATATGCTCTCCTTTGGAAGTAATAAACAGCCGGGACTTCTCCTTTCTGGCAGGCTCCGCCTCCGACAGCTCTGTACGCTCAAACTCTTTGACAGCATTTAACAGTACTTCCACAAATTTCTTGTCTTCAAAGGGCTTCACAAGATAGTGAAATGCCCTTACATCAAATGCCTCAAACACAAAGTTGTCCAGCGCGGTCACAAAAATAATGATTGTCCTCTGGTTCTTCCTGCGCAGTTCCCTTGCCGTCTCCATACCGTCCTTACCCGACATCCGGATGTCAAGGAACAAAATATCCGGATAAGCACCAGAGGCAAGCAGCTCCTGCCCCGACTGATATTGCAATAATTCTGCATCCGGATAGAGCCTTTCTATCTTCTGCGCAAGCATTTCTCTGATTTCACTTTCATCGTCGCAAACCGCTATCCGCATTTTTCCTCCGTTCCGAAGCAAACTTTCACTCCCTTTGCAAGTCCTGCTTTTTTAAATTTTATCGGAAGATAATATAAGTATCAACAAAGTAATGTTGTAGATAAGGTGTTTTCCGGTGTGAATTGTTAAAACTTATGAAACCTCAACACTGGAAGAAGATTTCTTTGTGCGCTCTCAAAGCGAACTCATTCCCGTATTTTTGCGCCTTCTTGATGAAGCGGTATTTGAAGATGCACTTTAGCAAATGAAAACCCCCGTCACAAACGACGAGGGTATCATTCTAACATTTTTCATACTGTGTGCAACAAGTTGCAATAACATGTAAAAAAGTATTTTTCCATAACAATTACTTCAAAACCTGCCTGCCATAAAACCGCTGTAAATAGCTAACTAATTAATTTTCCATATAGATATCTCCCATATTTGAATATAACAGAAATTGAATATGCCGTCAATTCTTTTTATTATTATCCAGTCTTGAAAGGTAAAATATTCTTATTGCCTGCCTTCGATTGCAAAATGTCTT
>CANOEC010000019.1 GCA_947564735.1 uncultured Lachnospiraceae bacterium
GATAATTCCTTACTGGCTGTAAGGGGTATTAACCATAAATATATTGTAGTAGAAAAGGAGAAATCGAATGGAAAAAGAAGAAACAAAAGAAGTATTAACTTCTGCTATTTTAGAAGAAGAACTTGCAAAAGGGCATAGCTACGGTTCTGGCTACCGTTCGCGCTCTTGGTTTATTGTGATTGGCGAAAAAGCTATGACCGATTTAAACTTAAATTATGAAAATATAGCAGATTTCATACAAGAAGAGTTTAAGGTGTTGTATGCTTGCTGGGATGAAGAACTAAGCGACAATAACAAAAAACACTTACACCTCTACATGGAATTGGATAATAAAGTCAGATTCAGCACAATCCAAAAGAAACTGCAAGGGGCACATATAGATAGGCGGTATGGCTCTCCTGCGGAAGCAAGGCAATACATAGAAAAACCAGTAGGTATGTTATTCAAAGGCAAGGAAAAGTCACATACAGTAGTAAAACCCATGCAGGAATTAGGAAGTTTTGAACCGTTCAAGCATCTAAAAGGATATAGAAAAGAAACCGCTCTAAAAATGTCCTCGCAAGATAAATTAGATTATGTATTAGAGAAATTTAATTCTTGGGAAGATGTAGTACCGTGGGATATTCATTTTGCTACAACAAATAAAGCAGGTCTGTTGTCCGCCTTTGAGCAAAAACGCTATCTCGAATTTATAAACAGTGACATAGTGACTAAATATACCAATGCAGAGGGAAAAACAAGTATCTCCGTTAATCGAAAGGTATATTATTTGTATGGTCCTGCAGGGTGCGGAAAAACGGAAGGCATTAAAAGGAAATTTGGAGATGATGAAGTATCTCAAATCACAAACTTAAAATGGGATATGAAATTTGATGATTATAGAAATAACAAGGTCCTCTTACTTGACGAGTTTTACAGTCAAATTTCAATCAATCAAATGTTAAATCTGCTGGATAACAAAATCACAAAGTTTCCTTGCCGATACGAAAATAAGTACAATTTGTCGGAAACAGTTATATTGACAAGTAATAACAAATTTGAACAGCAATACATAGACGAGCAAACCGACAATCCAGAAACATATATTGCATTCTGTAGGCGGTTTTCGGGTGGAATATGGGAAATGTACCAGTGTGCGGCTAATGATGCCGAAGCACTTGGACCTGTATATCAGCATACAGGCAAGAGATATATTGCACTAAAACAAGGTCCTGCCAATGCAGAACCACCCGTTAATCTTGATGATTCAGTAGAATGTATTTCTTATGTACAGCTTTGGAACATTATAGGTTTTGATATATTCAGAAGAAAATTTGCTGTTACAGTTCCATTTTAGTGTTAGTTGTCTGATAGTACACTTTTTATTGAGGTAGTGCAGTTTTTCTATTGCACTATCTTTCTATCATGGTAAAATGCAAATTATCGAATGGAGAAGTCTATTCAATTTTTCATGCACAACATGTGCGGAGAGGAGTTTGCTATGTGGTTTGAGTTTAAGTATTCAAGAAAAACAGGCCGTTGATGAGGCTTTAAAACACGGTATAATAGATTTGGCTGATGTGTTGGAAAAAGTCGAAATTATGAAAAATAAAGAGATTTTAGAACAGCACGAACAATTCTGCAAGATATGGCAAGCTACGGACGGTCGTTTCAAAACAAAAGTGCCTGATGAAAGCAAATCCAGTGGTAAGAGGATAGTTGCTAAAACCTGCAAAGAGGACCTTGAAAAATACATAATCAAATATTACAAAGGCAGACAGGAGCAAAAAGAAAAGCCCCGAACAATGCAAGCCTTATATCCAGAGTGGCTTAAATTCAAGGCGGTTGATACATCAAAGGCTAATGCAAATAAGCTGCAATGGGTATGGAATACTTATTATGTCGGTTCAGAAATTGCCAATATGGATATAGCAAGTATTGATGTAATTATTATTAAAGAATGGTTTCTCAAAGTGATTGAGAAATACAAACTTTCCAGTAAAAAGTATAAGGAAATGAAATCTGTTGCAAATATGCTCTTGGATTATGCTGTAGAAAAACGATTGGTTTCTATTAATGTATCAAGATGTGTTCATGGAATCAACAGCAAAAAGTTTACAGAACCGCCAAAAAAAGAAATAACAGAGCAAGTGTATATTGATGATGAAGCGAAAATGCTTATTGAAGAAGCAGAACGACATTATAAAAAGACACATAATATTGCTTGTTTAGCACTTTGCCTTAACTTCTCACTTGCTTTAAGAGTTGGAGAACTCGTTGCTTTAAAGACAACAGACTTTACGGATTCCACTGTAAAAATAGACAGGCAGGAAGTAAAAACCTACTATGTTGATGAAAATAATCTTTTCCATAGAAATGGGTATGAAATATCTCCCCATACAAAAACAAAAATGGGAAAACGAGAATTATATTTGTCGGCAGATGCAAAGAAATATCTTGCTATGATTTTAGAGCATAATAAAAATAGTGGTTTTAAAAGTGAATACTTGCTGTTAGATGAAAATGGGGAACGGATTCACGAACATTCTGTCAGTAATGTATTGAGAGAGTTGAACAAAAAAATAGAAACCTCTCAAAAATCCAATCATAAAATCAGAATAACCTGCATTTCTTTTATAATTTCCTCTGGTCAATTAACGAATGAGGAAATAAGAATTTTTGCAGGACATGAAGATTTTGCCACAACAGAAAAATATTATGAGTTTCCGACAAACTCTATGGATAAGAGGGCGGATGCCTATGAAAAAGCACTCTCCTATACTAAAAAAGTGTAACCAACTGTAACCAGTTACCTCAAAAACAAAAAATGGGGAAACCTTAGTAAAATCAAGGTTTCCCGCACTTTAACCCAATGCGGAAGATGGGACTTGAACCCACACGTCGTTTCCAACACTAGATCCTTAGTCTAGCCTGTCTGCCAATTCCAGCACTTCCGCATACGTTAACAACGCAAGTAATATATTACTATTACATGTAAAAAAAGTCAATAGATTTTTGCGTATTTTTTTCTTGGATTTTTATTTTATGGAAATATTTAGAAAGAGATTCAGAAAGATTCACAAATGGGCTTGACATTGTAGCAAAAAGACGATAGAATAACATTTGTTCGCAGGAATGGCGGAATTGGCAGACGCGCACGGTTCAGGTCCGTGTGGTAGCAATACCATGAGAGTTCAAGTCTCTTTTCCTGCACTGATAAGAAGGGCATCACGGTCATGTGGTGCCCTTTTTGCAATTTGCGCGGTAGAGGCGCAATCTGACGGGCTATATCAAAAAAGATTTACCACACCAAGAAAAGGCAAATTATCACATCTTGGTCTATGTTCAATGATAGCAGACTTCTCTATAATGAAACTAAAGTAAGAAAATATGTAGGCGGGTTTATGGAGGGGTATTATGCAATACGGACATTTTGACAATGAGAAAAGGGAATATGTGATTGACAGAGTTGACCTTCCGTGTTCGTGGACAAACTATCTGGGCGTGGAGGACATGGCGGCGGTAGTGAATCACACAGCAGGCGGATATCTGTTTTATAAGACGCCGGAATATCATCGAATCAGCCGATTCCGGGCAAATGCGGTGCCGATGGACAGACCGGGGTTTTATGTATATCTGAGGGACAACGAAAATGCGGATTACTGGTCTGTATCATGGCAGCCGGTGGGCAAACCGCTCGACCGGGCGAAGTATAGTTGCCGCCACGGCATGTCCTATACGGTCTATGAGTGTGAATATGCAGATATCAGGGCGTCGCAGACCATGGTGATTCCAAGAGGAGAGGCGGTGCAGCTCTGGGATGTGAGGATTAAGAATACCGGGAATACGGCAAGGAGTTTGAGCGTATTTTCCTATCTGGAATTTTCTTTCCATCATATCATGATTGACAACCAGAATTATCAGATGAGTTTATACTGCGCAGGCGCTTCCTATGACGAGGGTATTATTGAGGAGGATTTGTTCTACGAGGAAGAAGGCTATCAGTATTTTACAGGGAATTTTGAACCGGACGGCTTTGACTGTATGCGTGATAAATTCATCGGCACATACAATACGGAGACCAATCCGCAGGCAGTGGCGGCGGGGCGTTGTTCTTTCTCTTTTGAAAAAGGAGGAAATCACTGCGGCAGCCTGCAGAAAGATTTGACACTGCAGCCGGATGAAGAGGTTCGTCTCGTTTTTCTGCTGGGCGAGGGCAGGAGAGAGGAAGGCAGACGCGTGCGCGCCAAATATATGGATGACGCGGCGGTAGATGCAGTTTATGAGGATTTACGGCAGTATTGGGAGGATAAATGCAGGAAGCTGCAGATCCAGACGCCGAATGAGGGGATGAACACGCTTATCAATACGTGGACATTATATCAGTCTGAAATCAACGTCATGTTTTCTAGGTTTGCTTCTTTTATCGAGGTTGGCGGAAGGGTAGGACTCGGTTACAGGGATACGGCGCAGGATGCCATGACGGTTCCGCATTCCAATCCGGAGAAATGTAAGGAACGTATCGAGCAGCTGATGCGGGGATTGACCAGCGAAGGATACGGGCTGCATCTTTTCCAGCCGGAGTGGTTTATGAAGGATACGGGTGAAAAACCTTTCAAGTCTCCTACCGTCATTCCGGAACCGGATAAGAACAGCATCATACACGGGCTGAAGGATGCATGTTCCGACGATGCGCTGTGGCTTGTGGCGTCAGTGACGGAGTATATCAAAGAGACAGGTGATATTGCGTTTGCATCCGAACAGCTTCCTTATGCAGATACTTTCTTAGAGGGCAGCAAGGAGACGGAAACGGTCTATGAGCACTTGAAAAGAATACTGGATTTTTCTACAGCACAGGTAGGGCAGACAGGCATCTGCAAGGGGCTTAGGGCTGACTGGAACGACTGCCTGAACTTAGGCGGAGGCGAGAGCGCTATGGTCAGCTTCCTGCATTACTGGGCGTTGCAGCAGTTTATCGGTCTGGCAAAGCGTTTGGGCAACGGGGAAGATGTGGAGAAGTACATGTCGGTTGCCAAAAAAGTAAAGGATGTGTGCAATACACAGCTCTGGGATGGCAGATGGTTTATCAGGGGCATCACTGCAAACGGTAAGAAAATCGGGACACAGGCAGATGCGGAAGGAAAAGTCCACTTGGAGTCCAATGCATGGGCGGTTCTTTCCGGTGCGGCTGACGATGAGAAGGCGGACATGGCGCTTACGGCGATGGATGAATATTTGTATACGCCTTACGGACTCCTTCTGAACACACCGTCGTACACTGTGCCGGATGACGATATCGGATTTGTCACGAGAGTCTATCCGGGGCTAAAAGAGAACGGCGCCATCTTTTCACATCCGAATCCTTGGGCGTGGGCGGCGGCATGTATGAGAGGACGGGGAGATCTGGCGATGAAGTTCTATGATGCGCTCTGTCCCTACTGGCAGAATGATAGAATTGAGATAAGAGAATCGGAGCCGTATTCCTACTGTCAGTTTGTTGCAGGGAAAGATCACAGTGCGTTCGGCAGGGCGAGACATCCGTTTATGACGGGTTCGGGCGGCTGGTCTTACTTCTCGGCAACCAGATATATGCTGGGTATTATGCCGGATTATGATGCGCTTATCATCAATCCGTGTATTCCGGCAGACTGGGAGGAGTATCGGGTACAGCGTGTCTGGCGGGGCGCAGAGTATGATATCAGGGTAAGCAATCCGGAGAAGGTCATGAAAGGGGTCAGAAAGATACGTCTGGATGGTGTAAGCGTCGATAGGATAACACCGCAGGCAGCAGGCAGCAGTCATGTTGTGGAAGTCGTAATGGGATAGATAATAGGAGGGAGCGGTTATGATTAAGTTCGGAACAGGCGGATGGCGTGCAGTCATCGGAGATGAATTTACAAAAGAGAATATCCAGATTTTGTCAAGGGCAATCTGTGATAAGATGAAGGAAGAAAAGGTAGCGGAAGAGGGAATTGTTCTCGGATACGACAGGCGTTTTCTGTCTAAGGAAGCGATGCAGTGGGCGGCGCAGGTCTTTGCGGCGGAAGGCATCAAGGCATATTTAATCAACAAATCGGCGCCCACACCGCTCGTTATGTTCTATGTCATGAAACACGAGTTCCACTATGGCATGATGATTACGGCGAGCCATAATCCGGCGATATACAATGGCATCAAGGTCTTTACAGCCGGAGGCAGGGACGCGGACGAAGTACAGACGGCGGATATCGAGCGTTATATCAATGAGGTGACGGATATTCCGGTAGATGAAATGATGTATGCTGAAGGGCTTGAGAAGGGGTTGATTGAGGAGATTTATCCGCTCAACGAGTATCTGGACAGTATCATTGATACGGTGGATATGGATAAGGTGAAGAGACGCGGTTTGCGGGTGGCGCTCGATCCGATGTACGGTGTCAGCGAGACTTCCTTAAAAACGATTCTCATGACGGCAAGGTGCGAGGTGGAAACGATTCATGAGAGGCATGACACGTTGTTTGGCGGTAAGCTGCCGGCGCCTACTGCAGAGACGCTGCGCACATTGCAGAATTATGTGATTGACAGGCGTTGCGATTTGGGAATCGCGACTGACGGCGATGCGGACCGGATTGGCGTAATTGATGATAAGGGTAATTTTCTGCATCCCAATGATATTCTTGTGCTGTTATATTATTATCTGGTAAAATATAAGGGCTGGCACGGACCGGCAGTCAGAAATATCTGTACCACGCATCTGCTTGACAGAGTGGCAAAGAGCTTCGATGAGAAGTGTTATGAGGTTCCGGTGGGATTTAAGCATATTTCAGCCAAAATGTTTGCAACAGATGCGATTATCGGCGGCGAGTCCTCCGGCGGTATGGCGGTAAGAGGACATATCAAAGGAAAAGACGGGATTTATGCCTCCGCGCTTTTGGTGGAGATGATTGCGGTGACAGGCATGAAGCTGTCTGAAATCATGGAGACCATACGCAGGGAGTACGGCGGTATGGCGTTGGAGGAGCGGGATTACCGTTTTAGTCCAAGGAAGAAGGATGAGATACGGAAACTGCTTCTGGAGGAAAAGCAGCTTCCGGAGATTCCCTATGAGGTTGCAAATATTTCTTATCTGGACGGTTTAAAGATTTATCTGAAGGATGGCGGATGGATTTCCGTGCGTTTTTCCGGTACGGAACCTCTTCTTAGAATCTTCTGTGAGATGAAGGAGAAAGGTGCGGCGGCAGATTTTTGTGAAGTATTTGAGAACTATCTGGAATTATAATTTTATGGAAGCTCCGCCGGTTTGTTCCGGTGGAGTTTATAAAGGAATCTTACAGTATGAGAACATGGATTGGAAAAATCAGACAAAGATTCGGCGGGAGGAAATCACTCAGATGGAGCATGGTAAGGCGGCTCTTGTTCGGGTGGTTTTTTCCGCTGTTTATGCTTATTTTTATTATTGTTTTTTTCGTGTCAGAAAATAGCCACAGGCAGATTGAGCAGACGATTATGACGTCGCTTGAGAAGAGTGTGCAGATTATGCGGATGCAGCTTAAGGACTGTGAGACGGCTTCCAAAAACGCTTCGTATATTCCGACGATTGCCGAGGCATATGCTGACTTTCTCGAGGATGGGCGGCAGAACACATTCGGGAAAACGGCAGAAAGTTTTCTTGAGCAGCAGTATGCGTGGCATGACAACTGCCGGACTGCGGAGTTAGTTATGCTGGATTTTCCGGATATGAAGTACTTTGCGATGAATAACAGCAACGGGGGTACTTACCGGGATATAGAGTTTTTCTATGATGCGGCGGAAAAAGAGCTGCTTGAAGCGGCAAAGACCCTTGATACCGGAACGACCCTGATCGGAGTGGATGGAAGGGTTTATATGGTGCGGAATCTGATGACTTCCAAGTTCAGACCGTATGCGGTGCTGGCGTTAGAACTCAACCAGCCGTCTTTCATGGAGAGCTATGGAGGAATCTGGGGATATGAGAATGCCGCAGTATACTGGAACGGGGAATTATTGATGGGCGGACAGGGGGAACATGAACAGACTCTGCCAGAGGATATCATGACGGCGCTGCAGAACCGGGAAGAATTGTATGTCGAGGGCGGCAGACGGGAGCCTGTTCAAGTATACCGTAAGATGAGTCTGTACGGCGGGACGCTGGTGGCGGTAGTCCGAATTGACAAACGGATTACCCATGCCGAGATGAACACTTTGGAATATCTTTTTGTAATCCTGCTTGTTTTTATGATACCTCTTGTCATTCAGATGATGCGTTTCTTCTATAAAGAGGTAACCGTTCCCATCCGGCAGGTGATTACTGCGGCAAATACGGTGCGGGAGGGAGCGCTTGGTACACAGGTGGAAAATAAGGAGGATAATGAGGAATTTTGGCAGATGAAGGATTCCTTCAATCATATGTCTACACAGCTTAAGAATCAGTTTGATAAGATTTATCTGGAAGAGGTAGCGCTTAGAGATGCAAGGATTATGGCGTTGCAATCCCAGATTAACCCGCATTTTCTGAACAATACATTAGAGATTATCAACTGGGAGGCACGTTTAAATGGCAATCATAAGGTGAGCGGCATGATAGAGGCGCTGTCTACCATGCTGGGAGAGACGATGAACCGAAAGGAGGAACAGTTCCATTCCGTGGCGGAGGAGATGGCGTATGCGGATGCCTATCTTTACATTATTTCCCAGCGGTTCGGCGCCAAGTTTGGATGCACGAAAAAAATTGACGAACGGCTGTTAAACATCCGGGTTCCGCGTCTGATCATCCAGCCGATTGTGGAGAATGCGGTGGAGCACGGCATGGATATCACAAAGCAGGGCAGGTTGGAAATCAGGCTGTTTGAACGGTCGGATGGGTATCTGTGCATAGAGGTGGAGGATAACGGACACTTAAGTGAGGAAAACAAAAAGAAGATAGACGGGCTGTTGTCTCCGGGGGCGGAGGTGGCCAAAGAGAAGCGCGTAAGCCTCGGTATCCGTAATGTTGACCAGAGACTTAAGATGATTTATGGAAAAGATTGTGGATTATTTATAACAGGAAATGACAAAGAACATACGGTTAGCACAATTTTGCTCAAAATGGATGTGCCAACAGAACAATAAAAGGCAAAAAAGAACAATCTGAACAATTACCCTTTCGCTCTTTACGGAGTATGATAAGACCATAGATGAAACCACACAGTACAAAACGAAAGGGAGGAAAAAGTATGATGAAAAAACGATTATTTGCAGCGGCGCTCGCAGGAGCAATGATAGTATCCGTAACGGCATGTGGAGGTCAGAATGGAGAGGGAAATACCACGGCAGCCGAAAACACAGAGAGCAATGCGGCAGGGGATGCAGGCAATGATACAACAGAATCGGCGCCGGCAGCAGAACCGACAGGACCGGTGGAACTGGTAGTGACAACCACATTCGCAGGCGAGGATACCAACGCACAGAATTACAAAGATGCGGTGGCGGCATGGGAAGCAGAGACGGGCAACACAATCGTAGATACTTCCGCGACATCCTCAGAGACATTCAAGACGAGAGTTATCACAGACTTTGAGACGGGCTCGGAACCGGATGTGTTGTTCTTCTTCAACGGTGCGGACTCTAACAGCTTCATCGAAGCCGGCAAGGTGATGGCAATCGACGATATCCGTGCGGTATATCCGGAATACGCAGACAATATGAACGATGATTTGATTGCACCGTCCTTGGTTGACAACAAACGGTATGCAGTACCGGCAAACGGCTACTGGGAGGCAATGTTCTTCAACACAGAGATTCTGGAGGCGGCAGGCGTAGAAAGACCGGGTGCAGATTACACGATGGATCAGTTTAAAGCAGACTGTGAGAAGATTAAGGCGGCAGGCTACACACCGATTGCGGCGGCACTCGGCAATACCCCGCATTACTGGTGGGAGTTTGCAATCTATAACAACCAGTCTCCGGAAACACATCTTGAGATTCCGACAAGTATAGATGATGCAAACGGTCAGGCTTGGGTTGCTGGCATGAACGACATTAAGGAACTGTATGAGCTGGGGTATTTTCCGGGCAACACGCTTTCGGCAACGGATGACGAGACATTCGCGATGTTCACGGAAGGAAAGGCGGCATTTTTGATTGACGGTTCTTGGAAAGTCGGCGGTATTGTAGGCGCATGTCAGTCCGATCCGGAAGACCCTTCCACATTGGATGCAGACAAGCTTGCGAAATTTGATGTAACTTACGTACCCGGCAAGGGAGACAGAAAGGCAACCGACTTGGTAGGCGGTATTTCTTCCGGCTGGTACATCACAAGAAAAGCATGGGAAGACCCACAGAAGCAGGCAGCGGCGGTAAAATTCGTAGAGTTTATGACTTCTGATGCGATTACGGCAAAATTTGCCCAGCATGCGGCATCTGCGCTCAAGAACGCGCCGGAGGTTGACGAATCCGAATTCAATATTTTACAGATTAAGGCGATGGATATGATGGCAGGCGCAACATCCCTGACTGGAGCGGTACAGGATTTATTCCAAGGGGACTGCAGAGTATCAACCTTTGACGGGATGCCGGAAATCGTAACGGGTAAGGTTGCGGCAGAGGATGCGGTAGCGGAAGGACTGGAAACTTATCAGAATCAATAAGAAGTCATGCATTGTAATTAGGTTTATGAGGGGCAGGGGATTACCCTGCCTCTTTTGAAAAAAAGCATCTATAGAATGATAGCGGAGGTGGCTTATGGGAGCAAATATTTATCGTAATAAAAAACCGGCGCTGGTGTTCCTGCTTCCAGCATTCCTGTTTATGATAGTGTTTCTTTACTATCCATTTTTTAAAAATATTATTAACAGCTTTATGGAAATCAAACAGCTAGGCAGTGCGGGAACAAGTTTCCATTCGCCGTGGTACAGCAACTATGTAGAGATGTTCCAAGATGAGAATGTGTGGACGTCCGTCAAGAACACGCTTTTGATGATGATCGTCACATTGGTTGGGCAGGTTGGAATCGCCATCGTGTTGGCGCTGATGGTAGACAATATCGGCAGAGGAAAAGGGTTTTTTAGGACCGTATTCTTTTTCCCGATTGTCATATCGGCGACGGCGTTAGGTCTGCTGTTCAACTTGATTTTTCTGTATGACAAGGGTATGGTGAACCAGTTGTTAGAAGCCTTTGGCAGACAGAATCTGACGGATTGGAAGGCGGAAGGCATCGCGCTTTTTACGATGATGCTTCCGGTTATGTGGCAGTATGTAGGATTCTATTTCGTTATTTTAGTGACCGGACTGAACAACATTTCTGATGAACTGTATGAAGCGGCGAAAATCGACGGGGCGACGACCTTGCAGAGAGTGCGCTATATTTCGATTCCACTGTTGCACAATGTCATCTGTACCTGCAGCGTTCTGGCGGTGACCGGTGCGCTCAAGGTGTTCGACCTGCCTTGGGTAATGTTCCCGAAGGGGATGCCGCTTAAGACCACGTTTCTCACCGGCACTTACATGTATTATCACACGATGGAGACGAAGAACGTGGATTACGGCGCGGCGATAGCGGTGCTGATTGTGATACTGGGCGTCGTGTTGGCGAGGATAGTCAATTCGATTTTCCGTGAAAAAGACTATTAGGAGGGGATGCGCTATGACGAAGAAGGGTAAGAAATATGCCGGTAGGGCTGTCGTGTATCTGATGCTAAGCATTTGGGCTTTGACGACAATCTATCCGATTTTGTGGGTGATACAGAATTCTTTTAAGGCAAAAGACAAGATTCTGGCGGATTCCTTTGCCATGCCTTTTTGGGAGCTTTTTACCATGGCAAATTACCGCAAGGCGTTTAAGACGGTGGATGTGCTTGGGGCATACAAGAACAGCCTGTTTATCTCTGCGATGGTGGCGGTTCTTGTGGTTCTGCTGGCGGGCATGGGTGCATACGCGCTTGCCAGATATAAGTTCCGCGGTTCAGGTCTTGTGAACTCGCTTGTGGTCGGCGCCATGATGTTTCCGGCGTTTGCTACTGTGATTTCCGTTTTCCAGATGGAATTTGCATGGGGAATCGCCAACACTAACAACTGGTTTTTGAATATGCTGTCTGTTATTCTTCCGCAGGTGGCAGGAAATATGGCGTTTGCGATGGTAGTGCTCACAGGCTATATGAAGGGATTGCCAATTGAGCTGGAGGAAGCGGCATATATGGAAGGGTGCAATACCTATCAGATTTATTATAAGGTAATCATGCCTCTGACGAAGCCTTCTTTTGCAACGGTAGCAATTTTCTCCTTCTTATGGAGCTACAACGACCTGTTTACACAGTCTTTTTTCTTAAGAAGACCGGATATGTACAGCATTACCATGATGTTGAATAATATCAGTGCCAAAGAGGGAACGGACTATGGCATGATGGCGGCGGTGGTGGCGCTTATCATTATTCCCGTTATCATCGTGTACTGTTTCCTGCAAAAGTACATTATCAAGGGTATGATTGCCGGCGCCGTAAAAGGATAGAATAGGTATTGGATAAAAGCAGAATAGCAGGTATAATTGAAATATAGATTTTGATGTGAGGATATCAGGATGTACAAGGTGGCAATTATCGATGATGAACCCTTGATCGTGGAAGGCTTGTCCAAAACAATGACTTGGGAAAAGTGGGATTGTATGGTGGCTGGTTATGCTTATGACGGAAAGGAGGGAATGGAACTCATACGCAAGGAAAGACCGGATATTATCATTACGGATATCAATATGCCGAAGATGGATGGATTAAAGATGATTGCAGGTCTGAAGTCAGAGTTCCCCGACATGCAGCTTATCATTCTGACGGGATACCGGGAGTTTGAATATGCGAGAAGGGCAATCGAGCTTGGCGTGCTGCGTTTTTTACTCAAGCCATCCAAAATGAATGAGCTGGAATATATTAAGGAAAATTCTGCACAGAGGATTCGACTGACCGATGTGGCGGATTCCGTCTATGTGAGTCAGTGGCATTTGTCGAAATTACTCAATAAGCATACGGGTAAGACATTCTCGGATATCCTGAATGGCGTTCGTATGGATAAGTCGAAGGAGCTTTTAAAGGATCCGTCGCTTCGCATCTGTGATGTGGCGGAGATGGTGGGATTTCAGGATTTGGCTCATTTTTCCAGAGTTTTTAAGAAAATGGAAGGAATGTCCGCCAATGAGTATCGGAATACGCACTAGAGGCGTCCGAAAAAGAAATGGACCGCTGCATGACGGAACGTTAAATGCGGCGGCAGGAAAAGGAGAACGGATATGAGAGTATATTGTGCAAAGGATTATTATCATGCCAGCAGGATGGCGGCGAATATTATATCGGCGCAGGTGATTATGAAGCCGGATTGTGTGCTTGGGCTGGCGACAGGTTCCACGCCGATTGGCGCATATGAGCAGCTGGTAAAGTGGTATGAGAAGGGGGATCTTGACTTTTCCAAGGTGACGAGTATCAACTTGGACGAGTACAGAGGACTGCCGGCAGAGAATGACCAGAGTTATCGCTATTTTATGAACACGCATCTGTTTGATTTTATCAATATTGATAAGAAGAATACATTTGTGCCGGACGGAATGGAACCGGATGCTAAGAAGGCGTGCAAGGACTATGACGGGATTATCCGTTCCCATGGCGGGATCGATTTGCAGATTCTGGGACTCGGACATAACGGACATATCGGCTTTAATGAGCCGGCGGCGGCTTTTGCCAAAGGTACCCAGTGTGTGAAGCTTACAGAGAGTACGATAACGGCAAATGCGCGGTTCTTTGCGTCCATGGATGATGTGCCGAAGGAAGCGTACACGATGGGAATCGGGTCTATCATGCAGGCGAAGAAAATCATGGTGATTGTGTCCGGAGAGGGTAAGGCGGAGATTGTCAAACGCGCATTCTTAGGACCGATTACGCCTGAAGTTCCGGCATCTGTATTGCAGCTTCACAGTGATGTGATACTGGTAGGTGATGAGGCGGCATTGTCGGAATATAATAAAAGCATTTAAAACAAAGATGATGAGAAACAGATAGGATATTGCTGTGTCAATAAATAGGGAAGGGAGTCATTGTATGCGGATTGTCAGAGGGATGGTTTACACGGATAAGATGTGCTTTGAGCCGGGAGCGATTACAATCGAGAAAGACAGAATCGGAAAGATGGAATGTTTCCCGGAAGAGGAACTGACAACGGAGGAAAAAGGAACATATATTTTGCCGGGGTTGGTGGATACGCATTTTCACGGGTGTGCCGGTTACGATTTCTGTGACGGTACGGCGGAAGCGATGCGTGCGATTGCCTCCTATGAACTGACCCACGGGGTGACCACCATTACGCCGGCGACCATGACGCTTGCCGAAGATACGCTGATGAATATTTGCGCTGTCTGCGCGGATGCGGTGGGGACGGAAACCTTAGAGGAAGGAATCCCGCTTCGGGAAGTGCTTAAGGGAATCTATCTGGAAGGGCCCTTTATCTCCATGGAAAAAAAGGGTGCACAGAATCCGGCGTACATCAGAAAACCGGACATGGAGATGCTTGACAGGTTACAGAGGGCGGCAAAGGGGCTTATTAAAATCGCAGTGATTGCGCCGGAGACGGAAGGGGCGATGGACTGTATCAGGGAAGGAAAAGGGAAAATCCGTTTTTCCATCGCGCATACCTGTGCCGATTACGAGACGGCAAAGGAGGCAATTGAAGCGGGGGCGGATCACGTGACCCATCTTTACAACGCGATGCCGCCTTTTACCCACAGGAAACCGGGCGTTATCGGCGCTGCGGCGGAAGATGCGCGGACGGAAGTGGAGTTAATCTGTGACGGAATCCATATTCATCCGAGCGTCGTAAAGAGTACGTTTAAGCTGTTTGGCGCGGAGCGTATCGTGCTTATAAGCGACAGCATGATGGCGACGGGAATGGAAGACGGTGAGTATGCGCTTGGCGGGCAGCCCGTGCAGGTGAGAGGAAACCGGGCGCTTCTTGCGGACGGGACCATTGCGGGTAGCGCGACGAATTTATATGACTGTATGCGGACGGCAATCGGAATGGGTATCTCCAAAGAGGAGGCGGTCAGGGCGGCGACCGTCAATCCGGCTGTTGCCGTGGGACTTGAAGGAGAGTGCGGCAGCTTACTGGAAGGCAGAAAAGCGGACATTCTGATTGCGGATGAAAGGTTTGTTTTGCGGGAAGTAATCAAATCCGGAATTACCATTTAAAAAGTTCTTTTGCTTTTTTTCATTGAGTATGATAGAATAAACCCGATTTAAATGCAACTGAAGTTTTGTACCCTGCTTTGGCAGAGGGAGTCGATTTAAGTCAGTCGGGGCAGGATGTGCCGTGCAGGTGACATCCGGCTTCGCAAGGGGAGAGCTTATGAAAAAAGGTAAAAAGGCGGTTTTTACGGCGATAGCGGCGGCAGCAGTACTGGTGGCATGTGGCAGCAGGACGAGCGAGACCGTTTCTTCGGGGGAGATGGTAGTGCCGGAAATGTCTTCCGAGGATTTGCTGGTCAGTTCTTTGGAGTATCTGTTGTTGGAAGATAAGGAAGAGGAAGGACAGGACTTAAAGGAACAGCATAAAGAGCAGGAGAATACAGGTATATCCGGCGAAACGGAAGCTCTTGCGGCGGATACCGGGCAGGCGCAGGGTGAGACCGTGGTCATCTATTATGGCAAAGGCGGTGTCTCCGGATTGATTGAGGAGACGGTGACGCTTTCGGAAAAAACAGCGGATGAACTGATTGGTGCATTGGCGAAGCATAACATTATGTCGTTAGATACGAAGGTACTTTCCTTTGAGGAAAGAATGGAAGACGACAGGAAGGTGCTGTATCTGGATTTATCCAAGGCGGCGGGTGAGTATCTTCGCACCATGTCCAGAGAAGCGGAGTGTATTATCATTGCATCGATTGCGGATACGTTTCTGGAGAATTATCAGGCGGATGTGATTTATCTTACGGTGGAGGGGAAATCGCTCATTGTTTCCAATACAGAGTATGTGGAAGCAATCGGCAGGTGTACGCCGGAGGAGCTGATGAATCTTTCCAGTGCTCCTAGTGAGGATACAACTGGGGAAAAATCTCCTTCAACAGAAGAAGAGCAATAAGAAAGAAGGAATATCATGGCGGAGATTAGTGCACGCGAGCAGCTTATTTTTGAGATTGCACAGACGGAGTGGGAGTTGTTCCAGCAAGTCTATAATACTGGCGGCAGGGCTTCCTGTCAGGATGACCCGGACACATTTTTTAAGATGCGTATGAGTCAGTGGATGGTTTATTCCGACGAAGTGCTTTTCAGCTATCTGGATGACTGTAAAAAGGCGATGGAAGAAGGCAGAAATCTTGTGTTTGAGAAGTATGGCAGAATGATGGAGAGCACTTATCCGGAGGAATACGAGGAAATCAAAGGGCACCTGCCCGATGTGTCTGACAAGACCGATATCGTGGAGAAGATTGTGAAGATCAATCTGGAATGGGATGCGGATATGATGCGTGATTATCCGAATCTGCGAAGCAGAGGCAGAGTGCTCACTACGGCGCAGGACGGCATCATGGCGGGCTCTTCCATGGAGAGCTATCTGCGGGGCGAGCTTTTGACATATTCTTTCCATACGCTGGAACTGATTTGCCGGGAGACGATGGAGGCATATGAAAAAGGCGAGAGCCTGTTGAAACAGACCATCGCCAATGAAACCTTATTCTACGGTTACGCATCTTTAGAAGAAGCGGAACAAAAGCATGGGAAGCTGTCATAATCATTCAAAAATGCAGGCGTCTGCGCACTTCGTTGCGCAGGCGTTTTTTGGCGAGAATAGTGATTAGCGCAATATCAATGATGAAGCATACGGTTAAAACGACGGCTGACCACGTGATTCGGTAGGGCTGTTCCAAAATATGACGGATTAACAGTTCCAGCGAAACGCAGAAAGCGGGAATTTCTATAAAGATGCAGAGCGCGACGGACAGAATCGTAATGGAAAAGATTCTGGCTAAGAGGGGAAACAATTCCGCCAGTATCGTCAGCATGGCAACGATGGGAAGTCCAACCTGCCAGAACCATTTGTTGGAATCAGTCAGGAAGGTAATCAGAAACAAGTAGACTGCTACGGATATGCCGTCGGCAAGTAACGACAGGTAAATGGGCGTTTTGCTGTAAAAGATGGCAGGAAAGCTGAACACAAAGAGACACAGGCAGCTTCCGATGACAATGAGCGACCAGAGAGAAGAATTGAATACAAGCAGATTCAGAAGCAGGCAGGTTACACTGGTAGCAGTTAAAACCACGCTGATTAGGATGCCTAAATCCTTTCGTTTTACCACTTCCACTTGTCCCTTATCGGTGGGATAAGGAGAAGCCGGTCTTAATTTGTCAAGCTCCTTGGGATTTATGACAGGTGTATGACAAAGCGGACATTCCGGCAGAGAAGCTTCCAGCTCCACACCGCAGTTGACACAGTAAGACATATTGGGTTCCTTCTTTCTTCAAATGATAATATAGTATATTATGTTAACTAAGTGGACGCCCTCAGGCTAATCCACATTTGTGTCGCGATTGCTCTCGATTTTTACATGGATGCCGTCCTGCACCAGTTTGCGGAAAAAATAACGCTCAACATCGGCTTCCACAATAGAGCTTGCGAAGTTGATGGTCAGCACATCCTCAAAGCTGATGATGGCGCAGTTGGTGCGGGAGGAGAAGGGCTGTCCCATATAAATGTCGAATCGCTCAATGAAAGGCTTCATATCCTCCGGTACACGCAGCGCACCCATGTTGGTCAGTCCGGCGGAGGAGTTCTTGTCCTGTACTCTCGTGTAGAACGTGCGGACGACGAAATCCTTGATAAAAAGCGGAACAACGCGAATGAAGGGGTTGCGCTGGGTGGAGGCATTGGTGGTGATGTCACCCCGTAAGAATTTCTCATTGATATAATAACGCATGTAATTGTGTACATGCGAGACAATCTCGTCAAATGAATAGTCTCCAAGCCGCGGGTCGATAAAAGGGTAGACCATGGTGATAAAATTGCGCAGCGTCTTGGAGGGGAAGAAGCGGCGGAGATTGACGGGCATAGCAATCCTCACCGGGCGCAGCCTGATGTGGAAATCGTTCGTCTGCTTCTGCAGCAGGGCATAGAGCAGGACGGCGTTCAGATATTCCGTGATGCTGGCATTGTATTTCTTGGCAACGGTCATGACTTCATGTACCGATAAGATGCCGTCCACGATATTCAGCGTATAAAAAGGCTCCTTGGTGCCACGCACGCGGTATGTCTGTTCGGCAGGGCGAGGGGGACAGACCTTGGCGTTGGCATAACGCATATAGGCGTCTTCCAGTTCCTCAGGAGCGGGGGCTTCGCTGATGTTCAGAACAAAGCCATCGGGTTTTATCGGATGACCGAGAAGTCCGAGATAAGTGGCGGTCAGAGTCTGAAGCAGACACATGCCGCCGGTACCGTCGCCGAGACTATGGTGCGCTTCCAGCGCGATACGGCAGCCATAGTAATAGATGCGAATAAGATAACGATTGTTACCTTTAAAGTGCATAGGCATACACGGATTCTTGATGTCTTTTTTTACATAAGGGCCCGGACGGTTATTCGGCTCTAAATAACGCCAGAACAAGCCCTTGCGCATCGCCACTTTATAGGTGGGAAAGCGTGGGAGCGTCATGTCAAGCGCCTGCTGTAACAAATCCGGGTCGATTTCTTCTTTGAGTACGACGGACAGACGGTAGACAGATGAAAAGTCACGGCGCTGTAAGGTCGGATAAACGATAGCGGATAAATCCAGTTTATACCAGACATCTTTACGGTTCTTTGCTGATGGTTTCATTATTTGATTTATCGTATTCTGGTGTCTTGTTTTTTTCATATCATAGATATAATATCATAAATGAGGGATAATTTGTTACGGTATTTATATCTTTTGCAAAAGAAAGGGAAAATATATGGCAATTTCGGATAAGAAAAACGCGAATCTGATGAACTTGATTAAGAGAATGCATGGTGTGGTTGAGAATGTGGATATCGAGAAACACCGTCAGTCGCAGGACCATTTCGGTGCGCTGCTGGGAACAAATAAAGATGTGCTGACGGAGGTTCTGGAGATTCCAGCACAGTCGCCCGAAGAGGAGGCAATCCATGCAGAATGGAATTATGTAAACCGAGCGCATATGAAAAAGTATGTGATTTTGTATTGTCACGGAGGAGGATACTCTACCGGGAGCAGTCTCTATGCCAGAACACTGACGAGCAAGCTGGCAATGTCAACTTCAATGGATGTGCTTAGTTTTGATTACAGACTGGCGCCGGAGCATCCTTATCCGGCGGCAACGCAGGATGCCATGCGTGTGTGGAATTATCTGATGATGTTCGGATATGGCGCAAGAGACATTATTATGGCGGGAGATTCTGCGGGAGGAAATCTTGCATTGTCACTGACCTTAAAATTAAAGCAGGAGGGAAGGCTTCTGCCGCGCGGACTCGTACTGATGTCTCCGTGGACTGACCTTACGTCATCCGGTGCATCTCATGAGACGAAGGCGGAGGTTGACCCGGTATTAAATGCCGGGTATCTGGAGGAAATGATTCATAATTATGCGTCCGGACAAAATCTGGAGGAACCTTTGATTTCGCCGCTTTTTGGGAATTATGACGGATTCCCGCCCACCTATATCCAAGTCGGCGGAAATGAGATTCTGTTTGACGATTCCATTGCGCTCTACGAGAAGCTGATTAAGGCGAATGTGTATGCCAAGCTGGATACATTCGAGGGGATGTGGCATGTGTTTCAGATGTCTCCGTTTAAGACGGCGTATGAGGCGATGGACAGGAATGCGGAGTTTATTTATGATATCTGCCGATAATAAAAGTAAATTTGCTACGCAAATTAACTTTGCGAGATTTGCTGCGCAAACTCGGAATTCGATAAGGAAATATTTTGCGAGATTTGCTGCGCAAACTTTCCATTTGCAAGTCCATTAAGGAAAAAAATACAAAAATTAAGAAGGATTTGGCTGACAGGCATAGAATAATATAAATAGAACGATTGTTGTTGCGTAGGAAGAAAGGCAGCGCCATGAATATACGTGAAAGTCTGGAGCGATGGGAGAAAGAGTATTTAAGCCCTTATGCCATGCTCAGTATGGAATCAAAGGGAAGGCTCAGACCGGAGGAACAGTGTGATATCAGACCGGTATTTCAGCGGGACAGGGACAGGATTATACATAGTAAGTCTTTTAGGCGTCTGAAGGATAAGACGCAGGTGTTCTTAACACCGGAGGGAGACCATTACAGGACGCGGCTGACCCATACCTTGGAAGTCAGTCAGACGGCGAGAACTATCGCCAAGGCGCTGAAGCTCAATGAGGATTTGGTTGAGGCGATTGCGCTCGGACATGACTTGGGGCATACGCCGTTCGGGCATGCGGGAGAGCGCGCACTGAACCGCGTATGCACATACGGCTTCAAACACAACGAGCAGAGTGTGAGAACGGTAGATTTGCTGGAGAAGGACGGGCAGGGAATCAATCTGACAATGGAGGTGCGCGACGGTATTCTGAATCATCAGACGTCCGGTATGCCTGCCACGCTGGAAGGAAAGATTGTCAGATTTGCGGATAAGATTGCATATATTCATCATGATATGGACGATGCCGTCAGAGGCGGTATATTAAAGGAAAGTGACGTGCCGGAAGAAATCAGTTCCGTCATCGGTTATACTTGTGGTCAGCGGCTGGATTTTTTTATACATAATATTGTAACGAACAGCAGGGATAAGAACGATATCTGCATGTCGCCGGAAGCGGAGAAGGCTATGCGGCAGATGCGGGAATTTATGTTCCGCAATGTTTATAGAAATCCCATTGCGAAAGGACAGGAGAATAAGGCGGAGAACCTGATTATCACGCTGTATGAATATTATATGAGCCATACGGAGAAGCTGCCGGAATTTTTAAACAGGCTCTATCTGAATGGGGAGCCGATTGAAAAGATTGTATGTGATTATATCGGCTCGATGACGGACCGGTTTGCCATTGCGCAGTATCAGGAAATATATATTCCGAAGACTTGGCATGGATAAAAGCATGAAGAGATTTTCTAAGGCATCCGAAGAACGCTGTCTAAGAAAATCTACAGCTTCACGTAAGTTAATTTATATAGTGAGAAAAAGAAGGAGTACAATGTATTATCCGGAAGAACTGATAGAAGAAATCAGAATGAAAAATGAGATTGTAGGCGTGATTTCTGGATATGTCCGTATGCAGAAGAAAGGAAGCAGTTATTTCGGACTGTGTCCGTTCCATAATGAGAAATCGCCGTCATTCTCAGTGTCACCCGCGAAACAGATGTATTATTGTTTCGGGTGCGGTGCGGGCGGCAATGTAATAACGTTTGTTATGGAATATGAAAATGCTACTTTTCAGGAGGCGGTCAAGATGCTGGCGGACAGAGCGGGCGTCAACCTTCCGGAAATGGAGTATACCGAGGAGACAAGGAAGCGGGAGAGTAGGCGGGCGAAATTACTCGAGGTCAACAAAGAGGCGGCGAAGTATTATTATTATATGCTTCGTTCCCCCAGAGGAAAGACGGGATACCAGTATCTGTCCGGGCGGCAGTTGTCGGAAGAGACGATGAAGAAATTCGGGCTGGGATATGCCGATGGCGGAGCGAGCGACCTGACGGCGTATCTTAAGTCTAAGGGTTATTCCGACGAACTGATTAACGAGTCCGGGCTGACCGGGTTTGATGAGAAGAGAGGGATGCATGACAAGTTCTGGAACAGGGTCATGTTTCCGATTCAGGACAGCAATCACAGGGTCATTGGTTTTGGCGGCCGTGTGATGGGAGACGCTAAGCCGAAGTATTTAAATTCTCCCGAGACCATGATTTTTGATAAGAGCCGTAATCTGTACGGATTGAACTTTGCCAGAACATCGCGAAAAGGGAATATCATTCTGTGTGAGGGATATATGGATGTGATTGCCATGCATCAAGCGGGGTTCACACAGGCGACAGCCTCACTGGGAACGGCTTTTACGATGGGACAGGCAGGGCTTTTGAAAAGATATACCGACGAAGTGCTGCTTGCCTATGACAGCGACGGCGCCGGCGTCAATGCAGCGTTGCGCGCCATAGGGATATTGAGGCAGTCGGGACTTAGGGGCAAGGTAATCAATATGCAGCCGTATAAGGATCCCGATGAATTTATGAAGAACTTAGGATCCGATGCTTTTCAGGAAAGAATCAATCAGGCGCAGAACAGTTTCTTTTTCGAGTTAAGTATTCTGGAACAAAGTTACAATATGGACGACCCGGAATCGAAGACTGCTTTTCACCGGGAAATCGCGAAGAAGCTGTGCGGCTTTGAGGAAGAGGTGGAGCGGGAGAACTATTTGGAATCCGTTGCAGAAAAGTACCACATCGGCTTCGAGAATCTGCGCAGACTGACAGCTTCTTATGCTGCGAGGACAGGGCTTGTACAGCCGGCGGGACGTCCGAAGAGCACTGTCACAAAGAAGAACACGCCGGAAGAAAATGTGAAGAAATCTCAGCGGCTGCTGCTTACATGGATTACGGAAGAACCGGATATCTATCCGAAAATCAAATCGTATATCACGCCGCAGGATTTTACGGAACCGCTCTATCAGCAGGTGGCGGACAAGCTGTTTGCGGATTTGGAGCAGGGGCATTTTAAGCCGGCGGCAATCATCAGCGCGTTCGAGGATGAACAGGAACAGCGTGTGGTGGCGGAGATTTTCAACACGAAACTGAATGAGCTTACTACAGATAAGGAGCGGGAAAAGGCTTTTCATGACATTCTCTGCGCCGTGAAGCAGAACAGCTTTGATTATTACTCGGAGAGAACAGGCTGTGACATGAACGCCATAAACCAAGTAATATCGGGCAAAAAGGCGCTGGAAGAACTTAGAAAAACGCATATTTCCTTATAATGCGGGTAAGCTAGAAGTTGAAACATAGGAAGGATGGACCAAGTAATGGACGAAAATGTACAGGCAAAGTTTGAAGAGCGTCTCAAAGACCTCTTAGCAGTTGCGAAGAAGAAAAAGAATGTTTTGGAATATCAGGAAATCAATGATTTTTTTGCTGACCTTACGCTTGAAGAAGATCAGTTTGATAAGATATTGGAAACATTGGAACAAAATAACGTCGATGTACTCCGCATTACCGAGGATGATGATGTGGACGACGAGGAGATTATACTGACCGAAGAAGATGAAGTGGATGTGGAGAACATTGACTTGTCGGTGCCGGACGGTATCAGTATCGAGGATCCGGTCAGAATGTATTTGAAGGAAATCGGCAAGGTGCCGCTTCTTAGCGCGGACGAGGAGATTGAACTTGCCAAGAAGATGGAGATGGGCGACCAAGAGGCGAAGAAGCGTCTGGCGGAGGCAAACTTACGTCTGGTAGTCAGCATCGCCAAAAGGTATGTGGGACGTGGAATGCTGTTTCTCGACTTGATTCAGGAAGGCAACCTTGGACTGATTAAGGCGGTGGAAAAATTCGATTACCGCAAGGGATACAAATTCTCTACTTATGCCACATGGTGGATACGTCAGGCAATTACGAGAGCCATTGCGGATCAGGCGAGAACCATCCGTATACCGGTGCATATGGTGGAGACCATCAATAAGCTGATTCGCGTCAGTAGACAGTTATTGCAGGAGTTAGGCAGGGAACCTACGCCGGAGGAGATTGCAGAGCAGATGAATATGCCGCCGGAGCGGGTACGGGAAATCCTTAAGATTTCTCAGGAACCTGTCTCTTTAGAGACGCCTATCGGCGAAGAGGAAGACAGTCATCTTGGCGATTTTATTCAGGACGACAATGTACCGGTGCCCTCCGATGCGGCAGCTTTTACGCTGTTAAAAGAACAGCTAGTGGAAGTACTCGGCACATTGACGGAGAGAGAGCAGAAAGTCTTAAGACTGCGTTTTGGTCTGGATGACGGACGCGCCAGAACCCTTGAGGAAGTCGGAAAAGAATTTAATGTGACCCGTGAGAGAATCCGTCAGATTGAGGCGAAGGCGCTGCGCAAGCTGCGGCATCCGAGCAGGAGCCGCAAGTTAAAGGATTATCTGGATTGATGAAAGCAATTACATTATCCAAAAGGCTGTCCGCCGTCGCTTCCATGGTTACAGTCGGAAACCGGGTGTGCGATGTGGGATGCGACCATGGATTTGTCTCTGTTTATCTGGTCAAGGAGCATATCAGCCCACATGTATTGGCAATGGACGTAAGAAGCGGACCTTTTAGCGCTGCGAGGGAACACATTGCGGAATATGGGTTGGATGGACAGATTGAGGCACGTTTGTCTGACGGTTTACATAACTATAATTCCGGCGAGGCGGACACGCTGATATGTGCCGGTATGGGCGGCAGGTTAATGAGAAAGATATTGTCTGACGATAAAGAAAAGACGGATTCTTTCCATGAAATGATTTTGCAGCCGCAGTCCGAGGTGGAAGCTTTCCGCGCTTGGCTGCGTGAACAGGGATACCGTATTACACATGAGAAGATGGTGGAGGAAGACGGGAAGTATTATCCGATGATGCGGGTGGTAACAGAGAATTGTGATGGGGAGTTATGTAAACTAAATGACCGCTATGGTCCGTTATTGCTGCAGAATAAGGATAAGGTTCTGGCTGCTTACTTAAGGCGGGAGGAAGCAACCTATCAGGAAATCATGTCAAGCCTTGCCCAAAGAGGCTTGGCGGATGAAAAAAGAAAGAACCGGTATATGGAGGTATTGAAACTGATCGAGGACTGCCGGAAGGCAATGGAGATTATCGCGTCGGATGAAAACGACTGAAAACGGGAAAGGGGGTCGTGCCCATGGTGACAGTGAAGATTCATGGGAAGGAAAGAGTATTTGAGGACGGGGTTCAGTATGAGCTGATTGCAGAGGAATACCAGAATGAATGCACCAGTCAGATTGCGCTTGTCGTGGTGGACGGCAAGATACAGGAATTGATGAAGCGATTGAACCACGATTGCGAACTGGAATTTCTCACTTATGAGGATGTGATTGGACATAAGGCGTATGTGCGTTCTGCGGTGATGCTGATGATGAAAGCCATCAAGGATGTGGCGGGCATGGAAGCGGCAGTCAATGTGAAGGTGGATTTTACAATCGGGGCAGGATATTATTGCAGCTTTAAAAATGGTCTGAAGCTGGACGTCCAGACAATAGGGAAGATTAAGGACCGCATGGGCGAACTGGCGGATATGGATATGCTTGTGACAAAGAAGGCTTATCCGGCGGACGAGGCGGTGGCTCTTTTTAAAGAGCTTGGCATGAAGGATAAAGTTTCCCTATTCAGATACCGCAGAAGCTCTACGATTAATGTGTACTGTCTGGGTGATTATTATGATTACTATTATGGCTATATGCTGCCAAGTACAGGCTATATTAAATACTTTGACCTTTTTTCCTATGAAGACGGCATGATACTTCTTTTGCCGGAGAGGGATGAACCCGAAAAGCTTCCAGAATTTATTCCGAAAGAAAAGCTGTTTCGCACGCTGATGACTACGGCTGAGTGGGGAATTGAAATGGGGATTGACACGGTCGGTGATCTGAATGACAGAATCTGTCAAGGAGATATCGCTGATTTGATTCTGGTGCAGGAGGCTTTACAGGAGCGCCGTATCGGTGAGATAGCCAGAGATATTGCGCGGCGCGAAGGCGTCAAATTTGTGATGATTGCGGGTCCTTCTTCTTCTGGAAAAACGACGTTCTCGCACCGACTGTCCATACAGCTTCGCACGTACGGGCTCAGACCGCATCCTATCGGACTGGACAATTATTATCTGAATCACGATATGACGCCGCTTGACGCTCAGGGTAAGCCGGATTACGAATGTCTGGAAGCACTGGATGTGGAGCAGTTTAATCAGGATATGAGCAATCTTCTCGCCGGTAAAGAAGTGCAGCTTCCGACGTTTAATTTCAAAACCGGAAAACGGGAGTACAGCGGCAAAGTTACAAAGCTGGGGGAGGATGATATTCTTGTGATCGAAGGAATACACGGACTGAATGAGAAAATGTCCTATTCCCTTCCGGCGGAGAGTAAATTTAAGATTTATATCAGCGCCCTCACCTGCTTAAATGTGGATGAACATAATCGGATTCCGACCACTGACGGCAGACTGTTACGCCGCATGGTCAGAGATGCAAGAACAAGGGGGACGTCCGCAGAGAAAACCATTGCCATGTGGGCTTCTGTCAGACGGGGAGAGGAGAAGTACATTTTCCCGTTTCAGGAAGAGGCTGATGCTATGTTTAACTCGGCAATGATTTATGAACTGGCAGTGCTCAAGCAGTATGCCGAGCCGCTTTTGTTCAGTATCAAAAAGGGTGAGCCGGGTTATCATGAGGCAAAGAGACTCTTAAAATTCCTAGAGTATTTCTTGGGAGTCAGCAGTGAGGAGCTTCCGAAGAACTCCCTGTGCAGAGAATTTGTAGGCGGAAGCTGTTTTGATGTGTGAGTAATCAAATGCAGTCCGGTTGCGGGATTTGCGTTGCATAATCAAAAAGATGTAATCTGGGAATAATAGAATCATGTATGGAAAATGCCGTCAGCATGAGCATTCTTCCGGGAAAAAGAGTAAAAAAGTAAAATGATTAAGTAGAATAAATGATCGCGGCTGTACAGACGTAAGGGTACAGGTGAGGAAAGTCCGGGCTTCACAGGGCAGGATGCCGGATAACGTCCGGTGGAGGTGACTCCAAGGCTAGTGCAACAGAAAAGAAACAGCCGTAGTTTTTGCGTTAGCAAATACTACTGGTCATGGTGGAATGGCAGTGTAAGAGACTACCGCTGCAACGGTAACGGTGCAGGCTGTGTAAACCCCATCCGAAGCAAGACCGAAACGAAAGCGACAGATTTGCCCGATCTGCTTTCAGGTGGGTCGCTTGAGGTATCTGGCAACAGATATCCTAGATAGATGATCATTCACGACATAACCCGGCTTATCGTTCTGCTTAATTCATATCAATAGGATATAGAGGCAACATGCTCCCGATGCCGGGAGTGTGTTGCTTGTAATACGTGTGGCACGTAATGCGCTGCATGTCATGAGAACAAAGTGTTGAAGGGAAGGCGCGGTAGGTGATATGGGACGAAACCGAAGGATAAAGAAGGCGTTGTCTATTATCTGCCTGCTTTGCTGCATTGCCGGAATACCGCTGTCCGTACAGGCACAGGAGGGTTCTTTGCCGCATCTGATTCAGACGGTGTCAGAGGCAGATATTTATGAGGGGATGCTGGCGCTTGGATTTCTGGAGACGCCGGTTCTGAAAGAAGATGATTGTGCCAAGGCATATGAGAATATCAAAGCATGTGTGGTACGGATTCAGATGGGAAACGCACATGGCAGTGGAATTATATGGGAAATGACACCGGAGGCGGTGATAATCGTTACCAATAAGCATGTGCTGGAATATTGGAAAGACGAGAACAGTTATGTATATTTTATGCAGGGGTATTATGCAGATGCATGGGTCATTGGCGTATCGGAACAGTACGATGTAGGATTTTTATGTGTTGACAGCAGGCAGTTTTCCTACGAGCAGTTAGAACGGTTTCGGAGTGCGCGTGTGGAGGAAGCGGTTTATACAAGCCTACAGCAGGGAGATGTAATGTTTTCCGTTGATTCCGGTTTCGCAGATGAGGAGGAGCGCTATTTTGAGGCAACGGTCGGAGATACCCATAAATATATAGAAGATTTTGGTGCATACATGCTGTACGGACACGGATTTGCCAAGGAAGGCATGTCGGGCGGCGGCACCTTTGACGGACGAGGATATCTGATTGGAATGACAACGGGAGGAACTTATTACAACGAGACAGCCAGTGTGCCGCTGCCGGATATGATAGAGGCATACAAAGCGATTGTGCAGGAAAGCATATTTACAGATGTGCCATAATCCGAAACTATCGGGAAACAGGGCATGTGCCGTAAAAAGAGGAAAGCAAACGTATGGAAATTGAATGGAGTGATGGAATTAAGTTTCAGGTAAGGGAAAACGCTGCGGCGTTTATCTGCGGTTGTATTGCAATCATATTATCGGTTATTATTTTGATTCTATGGATATTTTGTCCGTCGAGCAGGGGCGGCGGAGCGCTCATGTTTGTGCCGCTATTTTGCATGGCGGCTTTTGGTGTGCTGTGTCTGGTGATTTTTTATAAAAGAAGGCTGATAGTCGAAGATATGAATCTGTGTTATGTAAACTTTTTTGGAAAAAGAAAAGAGTTTACCTTAGATGACATTGGTTATTGTAAAATAGGTGGAAGAGGTGCATATAATCATGTGGTGCTGTACAATCTTCTCGGAGAAAAGTTATGTAAACTTGATTTTGAAATGCGCGATATTGTGGAGCTGCATCAGTATCTTGTGGACAATCAGGTAAGAGTGGAATGGGGCGCGGTTAAGCTGGATGGGGAGGCAATGATGCTGCTTGATGCGATTCACAGGGAGGGAAGTGTCTGTGAGGAAGAAATCAGTAAATGCGCGGAAAGATTTTTTGACGAGGTGGAGCCGCTGTTTCGGGAGTGGGAAAAACGCAACCAGCAGTTTCATGTTAGCTGGGAGCTTGGATTTGTACAGTATTCTCTGGAGGATTTGACACATAAGTGTAAGTTCAGGGAGCGTGTCAGCTCTCTCGGTTCAAACCTGCAGGAAATTCCGGTTTCCTATGCGTGTGTGCTGGAAGCGTATCTGAAATGCGGGGAGGAGTATATTGTGGACAGAAAAGGTGAGGACATAAGCGTCATCATTCCGTATATGGTCAGAAGTAAATCATATCGTATCGGGGAAGGAACGCGCATCAGGAAGGTGGATGAAAAGAATACGGTCAACTGGCTGGCGCTGCATCTGGAAATGCTGTCGAGGGAAATGCCAAGGCATAAATACCACACGGAAGCATTTACCGTGCGCCACTGTCTGAGTAGAAAGGCGGGGCTGGTACAGGAGCAGTCTTCGGAACAATAAACTGTAGAAGAGGAGGAATTTTTATGGCGCTATTTCAAATCAGTAATGACAAGGTTACCATACAGATTGACAGTATGGGGGCGGAGCTTAGGTCGCTTAAGGATGTTGTATCGGGAAAAGAATACATGTGGAATGCCGATCCGGCATACTGGAAACGGACTTCGCCGGTACTTTTTCCGCTGGTGGGAGGTTTGCAGGACGGAATATACCGTCTGGACGGCAGAACGTATCCGATGGGACAGCATGGTTTTGCCAGAGATATGGAGTTTCAATTAAAAAGCCAGACTGCCCATGAGATATGGTTTGTACTGGAATCAGACGAGGAGACGCTTGTAAAATATCCCTATCCGTTTGTGCTGGAACTGGGATACGAGCTGACGGACAGGACGGTGGTCGTGAAATGGAGAGTAAAAAATCCGTCAAAGGATCGCATGTATTTTGCCATTGGCGGGCATCCTGCATTTCTCTGTCCAATTGAGGATGGCACAAAGCAGACCGATTATAAAATCAGATTTGATGCAAATGAACAGGTGTTATCATCATCTCTGGAAAAGGGTCTGATTATTGATAAAAAGATGACATACAGACTGCAGGACGGGATGCTGCCGGTGACAGAGCATTTGTTTGACGGCGATGCACTGGTCATTGAAGAAAATCAGGCGCACAGCGTGGCGCTTGTCAAGCCGGACGGCAAGGATTATCTGACGGTTACATTCGATGCGCCGTTGTTCGGCATCTGGTCTCCGCCGGGAAAGCAGGCGCCCTTTATCTGTATCGAGCCGTGGTATGGCAGATGCGACAGGGCAGGTTATGAAGGAGAATGGAAAGACCGCGAATGGATGCAGATGTTAGAGGGCGGCAAGACGTTTGCAGCGGACTATCAAGTGACGATTTAAAGTGCGGGAGGACGATGATGGAACCGATTGTACAGTGCATGGGACTGACAAAGAGATTCGGCGGCAAAACGGCGCTCAATCAGATTTATCTGAATCTGGAGCGGGGCAGGATTATTGGGCTTTTAGGACCGAACGGAAGCGGCAAGACGACTCTGATAAAGATTATGAACGGGCTGCTTTTGCCTACAGCGGGTGATATTCTGATTAACGGGTTAAGACCGGGCGTAGAAACAAAGTACAGGATATCGTATTTGCCGGAACGGACGTATTTGCAGCCCGGTATGAAGGTTATGGAGATTGTACAGTATTTTCAGGATTTCTATCCGGATTTCCGGGTGGACAGGGCTTACGATATGCTTGCGCGTCTTCAGATACAGCCTTACGAACGGTTTAAGAACCTTTCTAAAGGCACCAAGGAGAAAGTACAGCTGATTCTCGTGATGAGCCGGGACGCTGATTTATATATTCTGGACGAGCCGATTGCAGGTGTGGATCCGGCTTCCAGAGATTATATTTTACATACAATCGTACAGAACTACAACAGAAATGCAACCATTCTCTTGTCAACCCATTTGATTTCCGACGTGGAGCATATATTGGACGAAGTGGTTTTTATCAGATACGGCAGCATCGTATTGCAGGCGGGTGCGGAGCAAATCAGACGAAATGAAGGCAAATCCATAGACCGCTTCTTTAGGGAGGTGTTTGCATGTTAGCAAAACTAATAAAATATGAATGGCAATCCACATGGAAGCTGCTTGTGCCGGCGAATCTGCTCATTGTTGTAATGACTATTCTTGCCTGCATTACGGTACGGCTGGATGTTTTCGACGCGTATAACGAGGGGATGATATTCAGCGTCATAGCTATTATATTGACATATGTGGGCAGTATGTTTGTGGTGATGATTGGGACGGGAATCTATCTGATTTACCGTTTTTATACGTCTACATATGGTGAACAGGGATATTTGCTGCATACGCTGCCGGTGGATAAGCATTACATTGTGGTGGCAAAAGTTTTGGTCAGTACGGCATGGGTAATGCTCAGTACTTGCCTGATATATCTGTCGGTTCTTTTACTTTTTAATGAGGAAGGCGATATTTTTACACAGATAATAGACAGTATCAAAGGAAGCGCCATGTGGTCCGGAACAGAGGATGTGAATGCGTTTGCAGTGATTATGACGTTGATAGCAGGTGTGGTCTTAATGTTTGCAAGAATCCTTAAAGTGACGGCATGTATTTCGCTGGGTCAGCTTTCCAACAACCATAAATTACTGGCGGCGTTCGGGTTTTATTTTCTGGTTTATATTGCGCAACAGATTATGAACGGAATTTATTATGCGATTCTCGGATATATTAATAAAATAACGGGCGATTGGTATTATGGAAAAAGCTGGGAATATTCGCTGCTGTCGGGTTTGATATATGCGGTTGTCTTCTATCTGGTTACATGGTATATCATGGATAAAAAATTAAATCTGGAGTAGATTGAAAAATAAGCTTGATAGCTTATTTTTCAATCGGCAATTTGTGCCGGAGCGTCACAAATATGCCTTGATGGCAGACGCAAATTTGAGATTTGCGTCGCCCCGTCGCGTAAAACGCTCCGGAATAGAGAGGAGTGTGAGAAATTGCATTTATCAACCGCAATTTTGTGCCGACGCTGATAGCGTTTTGGCTTACAAATTCGCAGGGTGTTTCTTGACATATTGCGGAAAAAGGAACAGAATGGTTTAAGAAAGGTGGGTGTTTGGTTATGACAAAAATAGATATTGTGTCAGGGTTTCTTGGAGCAGGTAAGACGACACTAATTAAAAAACTGCTGAAAGAAGCTTTGGCGGATACAAAGGTAGTATTGATAGAGAATGAATTTGGAGAAATTGGTATTGACGGTGGATTTTTAAAAGAAGCGGGGATTGAGATTAAGGAAATGAATTCCGGCTGTATCTGCTGTTCACTGGTAGGAGATTTTGGAACTTCTTTGAGGGAAGTGTTGGACACTTATGCACCGGAACGTATTTTGATTGAGCCATCCGGGGTGGGTAAGCTGTCCGATGTCATGAAGGCTGTACAGGATGCAATGGCTGACAGAGATGTGGAACTGAATAGTGCAGTGGCGGTTGTTGATGCATGTAAATGTAAAATGTATATTAAGAATTTCGGTGAGTTTTTTGTCAATCAGATTGAACATGCCGGGACGATTGTACTGAGCCGGACGGATAAGCTGAGCGAGGAGAAGCTGGCAGTCTGTGTGGAGATGATACGTGAACATAACGAGAAAGCGACCATTATCACAACGCCGTGGGATGCGCTGGAAGGCAAAGATATTCTGGAGACGATTGAGGGCGCGAAGGATTTGGAGGCGGAACTGATGCGGGAAGTGATGGCGCATCATGAGGAGCATGAACATCACCATGACCACGGTCCGGACTGTACCTGCGGCTGTCACGATCATGAGCACCATCACCATGAACATGATGAGCACGACGGGCATGAGCACCATCATCATGAGGAAGAGGGACATGAACACCATCACCATGAGGGAGAGGGACATGAGCACCATCACCATGAGCATGAGGAACATGACCATCACCACGACGGGCATGAACACCATCACCACCATCATGCAGATGAGATTTTTACAAGCTGGGGATTGGAGACGCCTGCCGTATACGAGAAAAAGGAGATAGAGCATATTCTCGCAGAACTTGATAAAGAAGAAGTGTACGGTATTGTTTTGCGTGCGAAAGGTATGGTTCCCGCTTCGGACGGCGGCTGGATATATTTTGATTATGTTCCGGAAGAGAGTAACGTCAGAGATGGTAAGCCGGATGTTACCGGTAAGTTTTGTGTAATCGGTTCTAAGCTGAACGAGGAGAAGCTGGCGGAGTTATTTAAGAAGTAGTAGATTGAAAAATAAGCTTGATAGCTTATTTTTCAATCGGCAATTTGAGTCAGAGCCTCAAATATGCCTTGAGCGCAGCCGAGAATAAAAGTATTCCTTCGGAAAACTTTGAGATTCTCGGCGCGATGTCATCGCAGCAAGCTGCTTTGACATGGAGGATTAGATAGAAGTTAGCAGGAAGGGTGTGAACGTGATATGAAACCGGTTTATGTGATTAATGGTTTTCTGGAGAGCGGTAAAACCGAGTTTATTACCTATACGCTGTCGCAGCCGTACTTTCAGGTGAGAGGCAAAACATTGTTAATTTTATGTGAAGAAGGCGAGAATGAGTATGATGACAAGCTGCTGCGGTTGAGCCGTACAGAGTTAGAACTCATCGAGGATGAGAAGGATTTTAATCCGGCGAGACTGATTGAATTGGAGAAAAAACATAAGCCGGAGCGCATTATCATCGAATATAATGGTATGTGGAATTATAAAGAGATGAAGCTGCCGTGGCATTGGAGGATTGAGCAGCAGATTACTACGATTGATGCCTCTACTTTTCCTATGTATTTTACAAATATGAAATCTCTTCTTGCGGAGCAGATTCGGGCATCGGAGATGATTATTTTCAACCGTTGCGACGGCGTGGAGGACTTAGGCAGTTATAAGAGGAATATCAAGGCAATTAATCAGAAGGCGGAGATTGTGTTTGAGGATTCCAACGGGGAGATTAATGAAATTATGGAAGAAGATCTTCCGTATGATTTAAAAGCCCCTGTTATCGAGCTGGATAATGAGGGGTACGGTATCTGGTATCTGGATTCGTTAGATCATTTGGAGCGTTATGAAGGTAAGACAGTGCAGTTTACCGGTATGGTGTTAAAGCCGAAGGATTTCCCGCAGGATTATTTTGTACCGGGTAGAATGGCGATGACGTGTTGTGCGGATGACATGGCATTTTTGGGCTTTGCGTGCGAGTACGATAAGACGGATAAGCTTACCGATAAACAGTGGGTGAAAGTGACTGCCAAAGTAGCAAAAGAATATTTTGCCGATTACCAAGGGGAGGGACCGGTTCTTCATGCGATAAGTGTAGAACATACGAAGGCTCCTAAGGAGGAGATTATCAGTTTCACTTAGGCTGCGGTGGGGATGGAAGATACAGGTAGTGCTGTATAGGAAATGGCAAGGCACATAAACGAAATCGTTATGTGCCTTGCGTTTTTGGTTAACATAAATGTATAAGATGAAAATGTGATTGGAAATAATATGCCGGACGAGAAAGATTTGCAACGATTACAGAAACGTCTGCTGGAACTGGCAGAGCGTTCATACAATCAGAATATATATACATTTACTGCGTTTCTTGGACTCTCAGAACAGCAGGCATTCTATGAAATCCAGCGCAAAGTAGCGTATGCAGGGTATGGCATGGAGGGCGGAAGCCCTTTGTGTGAGCGCAGGATAATAAGATTTGGTCTGCCGGATATGCTGGGATATGAGGAAGCATATCCTATCAAATGTTTGCGGATTGAGCCACAGGCGCCAAAATTTGCCGAGAGTCTTTCACATAGAGACTTTCTGGGCGCGATAATGAATCTGGGGATTGAGCGCGATACGGTAGGCGATATCTTTGTAGAGGACAAGGCGGCAGTTGTTTTTTGTCTGGACAGTATAGCTGATTATCTGATTGAGAACTTGGAACAGGTCAGGCATACCCGTGTCGGATGTACGGCGGCTGATGCGGCGGAACAGCTTTCCTCTCCGGAAAAGGAACAGGTCTCGTTGTCTGTAACATCTGCTAGAATTGACACGGTAATCTCAAAATTATACAATATAGCTAGGAGCCAGAGCGTGGAGCTTTTTAAAAGCGGACGCGTCTATGTGAATGGCAGACTGACGGAAAATAACAGTTATGCCCTAAAAACAGGAGATGGCGTGACTGTGAGAGGCTTTGGCAGATTTTACTATATCGGTGAACTGGGGCAGACGCGCAAGGGGAAGATAAGAGCCGGCGTTGAAGTGTACCGATGAGATAAGGGAGATAGGTTTATGATTCACTATAAGGCATTTCAATGGTTATTTTTCTTTTATATGTACTGTTTTTTGGGGTGGTGTTTTGAGTCGGCATATGTGTCGGCAAAGTCGAAAAAGCTGGTGAACAGAGGGTTCATGAGGGGACCGTTTCTGCCTCTGTATGGGAGCGGCGCGATAATGATGCTTGTTGTTTCCATGCCGTTTCAGGATAATATACTGCTGACTTATGTAGCGGGAGTCATCGGTGCGACGGCATTAGAATATGTAACGGGTGTTACGATGGAGGCGCTTTTTAAAGTCAGATATTGGGATTATTCCAATCAGCGGTTTCAATTTCAAGGGCATATTTGTCTGTCCTCCTCTCTTGCATGGGGATTTTTGACTATTTTGATGACAAGAGTGATACATCGTCCGATCGAGCAGTTTGTATTGTCGATTCCGGGTAATGTCCTCTTTTATCTGACAGCGTTTCTTACGGTATATATTGTTGCGGACTTTACGTTAGCTTTTAAGGCGGCATTGGATTTGCGGGATATTCTCATAAAAATGCAGAAGGTACGGGAGGAGATGGAGCGGATGCAGCGCCGTCTGGATGTGATTCTTGCCTTCAACAATGAGGAGAAAGAACAGAAAAAGCAGGAGAGGGAGCTTACGATATCTGAGCTGAGTCTTAGCTTGAAGCAGCGGTTTGCAGGCTTGAAAGAAAGTATACAGGCGATGCCTTCAGCGTACGGGGAGGGGATTCGGGAAGAGATTGCCGAGCTTCGCGGTAAGTTCAGTCATTATCCGGATCCGCAGAAGAACTACAAGGATATGCTTGATTTCTATAAGCGGGATATGATTCGCAATAATCCGACGATGGCGTCCAGAAAGTTCAAAGGTTCTTTGGAAGAGCTAAAGAATATCGCAGTGCGAAGGAAAGAACAGAAAGAGACAGATGAAGGATAAAAAGCGGATGAAACATAAACTAACGATTGAAATACAAAATGGCAGATAACATAACGGGTAATATGCAAGAAGGCATATTACCCGTTATCTCTTTCTAATAAAATATATTTTGATTTATGCCGTCTGTTGGAACGGATGGATTCGATGATATGGTTTTCCATCAGTTCAAGATTTCTGGATTTGCGGCGCAGCAGGGCGGAAGCCTTATTGTAGAACCAGAAGGAATATACGAGTACTTTATTGGCTCTGCCCAGCTTGGCTTTGGTCGTATGTTCATAATGATTGCCACCGACGATTGTTGCTTTGCCGGAGCGGATATAGTTGATTAAGCCGGTCTCATCGGTAATGTGATCCTGCAAAATGGTATAGCCAAAGCCAACTCCGTCCGCTTTATGCGAGTCGCTGCCGCCGAAACAGGGCAGGTTATATTCTTTGGCAAGCCGCATTGCCCGCATATTGGAATCGGCGTCTTCGCATGCATTGAAGCCCTCAATGAAATCAAATTTGCGAAAGATGCTTCCGGCAATTTTACCGCGGAGCGTATTGCGTATGCTTAGGAACTTTTCACCGCATGGATGGGCGGGACCGATGATGCCGCCGTAATGGTGTACAATTTCGATTAACAGCATGACGGGAAGACCGCGCAGTTCCAGAATCGGAAGTTTCACATGGGAAGGCATGACAATCAGCATATGCCCGGCATCTATCGTGTCGTATTCAATGCCCTTGAGTACGACAAAATCTTTGGGCTTGTGAGAAAGCTTCTGATAATAGCGGTACGCCTTGTAGGAGTCGTGATCCGTAATCATCATGCCGTGAAATCCTCTTTGTTTTAAAATATCTATGTTCTCCAACAATTCCAGCTTACAATCGGGTGAGCCTTCCTTGGTGTGACAATGCATGTCAAGTTTCATGTCATAGCATCCCCTTTTAGTTGATAACAAATCATGCATCGATATTCTGAAATATCCGGTGCACAAATTGTATTCTACCCTTTTTGCAGAGAAATTGCTATAGATTTCACAGATTTTTAAAGGAATAACGCTGGGATTTTTTGGAAACATTTTGAAATGAATGCATAAATTAAGTATTGACAATTCCTTTCAGATGGATTATTGTATAAAAAAACCTGTGAGAAAGAGGAGTAGGAACAAAGAAACTGGTGCAGAGAGCCGCGGCTGGTGGAAAGCGGTACAGGATTTGTTTTGAATGGGCTTTCGAGGCTGACCTGAAATAACAGTAGGAGTCGGCGGGAACCGCGCCCGTTATCAATGCGGCATGTATATATCGGGAACGATTTGTATGTGAGAAGAGGTGGACGTTATTTTACGATGCGTCAATTTGAGTGGTACCGCGATAATAATTTAGTTTATTACCGTCTCAGACAATTGTCTGGGGCGTTTTTTTTGTATATGGGCAGGGACATGACTTTCTGAATCTGTTTATATACGCAGAATATCAGTATTTGAAATGAGAATTTCAGAATGGAGGAAAATTATGAAAAAAAGAAAAACAGCAATGGCGACGGTGTTGATGGCGGCGGTTATGCTTGCCGGATGTGGAGCAGCAAAGGAGACAACGGGTGCAGAGGATGCAGCGGTAAAGGATGCGGCAGACGGTGCGGTTTATAAAGTCGGGATTGTGCAGTTCGTGGACGATGCTTCGTTGAATCAGATTGAAGCGGCAATTGAAAAGGAGCTGGATGCAAAAGCGGCAGAATTGGGTGTGACATTTAATTATAGTGATTATATGTATAACGGTCAGGCGGATTCAACAGTTTTGAACCAGATTGCATCGGAACTGGTTGCGTCTAAGGTGGATGTGATTGTTCCGATCGCAACGCCGGCAGCAATGATTATGCAGAATGCGACAGAGGAGAACCAGATACCTGTTGTATTTTCAGCAGTATCTGACCCTGTAGGGGCAGGACTTGTGGCGAGTATAGAGGAGCCGGGGTCCAATATTACGGGAACATCCGATGCTTTGAATACAGAGGCGGTGTTAGACTTGATTGTGACGGCTAATCCGGATATTAAAAAAATAGGTCTGCTGTATAATAAGAGCGAGGATGCATCCAAAGCTCCGGTAGAGACGGCTAAAAATTATTGTGAAGCCAAAGGAATAGAAGTGATAGAGAAGACAGGAACAACCAATGACGAGATTTCTCTTGCGGCTGATGCTTTGATTTCCGGTGGTGCGGAAGCGGTATTTACGCCTACGGATAATACGGTTATGACGGCTGAACTGGCAATTTATGAGAAGTTTATTGAAGCCGGGGTGCCGCATTATGGCGGGGCAGATTCCTTTGCACTGAACGGGGCGTTTCTCGGTTACGGGGTGAATTATGAAGAACTTGGCACAGCAACGGCGGATATGATTGTGGAGGTTCTCGTAAATGGTGCAAGCCCGGCGTCTCTGCCAGTGGTTATGTTGGATAACGGTATTGCGACCGTGAATACCGAAACGGCGCAGGCGATAGGAATCGATTACAGTATACTTGCAGACAAATGCGCGGAGTTAAAGGAGATTGTCACGGCAAAAGAATTTGAGTAAAGCTATAGAATCCGGATAGTTATGATGCGTTTGCAGCGAACGATGAAAAGAGGTCAGTATGGAATCGGTATTTACATTTTCAATTTTACAAAGTGCCTTGGAATTGGGATTTATATATTCTCTGGTAGCACTGGCATTATTTATATCCTTTAGTATTCTAAATATAGCGGATTTATCTACGGACGGCTGTTTTACGCTCGGTTGTGCGGTGGGCGCCATGGTCACCATGTCGGGGCATCCGTTTTTGGCATTGCCGGCGGCTATGGCAGCCGGAGTCTGTTCCGGTTTTGTCACTGCTTTCTTACAGACGAAAATGGGGGTGCCGTCTATTCTTGCGGGTATTATTGTCAATACGGGGCTATATACCGTAAATATTGCAGTGATGGACTTTTCCTCCAATGTGAATCTGTTTGGCTGTGATACGATATTTAGTCTGGCAAAGGAAGTATCCTCGGCGGACTGGTATGGCAACTGCTATAAGATAGCAATTGTGGCGGCGGCTGTTTTGATTGTGGGTGTTATTCTTGCATGGTTTCTCAATACGCGGCTGGGATTATCCATCCGCGCAACGGGGGATAATGAATATATGGTACGCGCATCCAGTATCAATCCGGTTTTTACAATTACGGTCGGGCTATGTGTGTCCAATTCGCTGACAGCCTTGTCTGGGGCAGTTTTGGCGCAGTATCAGAAATCCTGTGACATTAATCTGGGCACGGGGATGGTGACAATTGCGCTTGCAAGTCTGATTATCGGAGAAACGATTATTGGTAAAGGCAGTATGTTTAAGAGAGTAGTCGGGGTGATTTTGGGAAGCTGCCTGTATCGTTTTATTGTGGCAGTTGCTTTGCGCCTGAATGTGCCGGCGGAGTGTCTGAAGCTGGTCTCGGCATTGATTGTGGCATTTGCGATTGCATTTCCCTATCTGAAGGGTCAGGCAGCGTTTTATAAGTCCCACAGAATACATGGCAGATTGGGAGCAAACAACGGAAAGGGCGGTGATGGTAATGTTGACGCTTAAAACGGTTTCAAAGACATTTTATCCCGGTACGGTCAATGAGAAGAAAGCATTAGAACGTGTAAATCTGGAATTGTCCAAGGGGGATTTCGCAACCATAGTGGGAAGCAACGGTGCCGGGAAATCCACATTATTTAATGCAATTACCGGTTCATTTTATGTGGATGAGGGTCAGATCATTCTGGCGGGCGAAGACATTACTTACCGCAGGGAACATATCCGAAGCAAGGTAATCGGACATCTCTTTCAAGATCCCATGAAAGGGTCTGCGCCTCATATGAGTATCGAGGAGAATATGGCGTTGGCGTATCTGCGTGCATCCACTTCTTCCCATGCATATTTCAGCCGGATTAGTAAAAAAGATAAACGGGTATTCAGGGAACAACTGGCGCTCTTAAATATGGGATTAGAGGACAGGATGAAGCAGCCGGTAGGTCTTTTGTCCGGAGGGCAGAGACAGGCGCTTACTTTGTTGATGGCGACAATGGTAACACCAAAAATACTGCTCCTTGATGAGCATACGGCGGCGCTTGACCCGGCAACGGCGCAGAAAGTACTCGAATTAACGCGAACCATTGTGGCGGAACGCGGAATCACCTGTCTGATGGTGACGCATAATATGCATCAGGCATTGGAGCTTGGCAACCGGACATTGATGATGGACAGGGGGCGCATCGTACTTGACATTCGAGGTGAGGAGAGAAAGAAAATGACAGTGGACGACTTGCTTGCGAGATTCAGGGAGCAGGCAGGGGAAGGACTTGATAATGACAGGATTTTACTTTCATAGAAGAAAATAGGCGGAGCATTCTCTAAATCGTCGCTGCAGAGCGGCGATTTTTTTGTGTTATAGGACAAGATAATCTGCGAAGCAGATTTTCTTGTCATAACTTGGACAAAGGTTCATATATTGAGATAAGGGGGAATGGAGATGCGGTCTGAAGAGGTATTATACATGTTTCCGGATGCTATGCGCCGCCGTTTTGAAAAGGTGGCAGAACAGGCGGATAAACTGCAGGAAATCAGACTTCGTGTCAATGTACCGCCAACGGCGCTGATTGATAACAGGGAATGGTTTGTGGATTGGGAGGGCAGTCTTGTGGACATGCCGCCGTGCGGGGCGGATAACAGACCGGAAGAACTGGAGCTGCTCTTGAAGCATCTTTGCCAATATTCCATATATGCTTTTGCGGATGAAATACGCCAAGGCTTTATGACGATACAGGGCGGTCACCGGATTGGACTTGCCGGGCAGGTGATTCTGGAAGAGGACAATAGGATACGCAATTTAAAATACATACGTTATTTAAATATTCGGATGGCACATGAAATCAAAGGGGTTTCCGATTCGATTCTGCAGAAACTGTATCACAAAAGCGGAGAAGTGTGCAATACACTTTTGATTTCCCCACCGGGCTGTGGAAAAACGACGATGTTAAGGGATATTATCAGAAATGTTTCCAACGGTACAAGATACGGAACGGGAAAGAATGTCAGCGTGGTAGACGAGCGGTCAGAGATTGCGGGAAGTTATCTGGGGATTGCACAGAATGATGTGGGGATTCGCACGGACGTGCTGGACGGCTGTCCTAAGAGAGAGGGCATGATGATGCTGATTCGTGCCATGGCGCCCCAAGTGCTGGCGGTGGACGAACTGGGGAGCGAAGAAGATTTGCAGGCACTTAGTTTGGCAAGCGGATGCGGGTGTAAATTGATTGCTACCATTCACGGCGCTTCCCTGCAGGAAATAGGAAATAAGAAATACATGCGTCATGTGATAGAAGATAGGTTATTTGAGCGTTATCTTGTGCTCAAAAAACAAAACGGATGTTGTGTGGTAGAGGGAATCTATGATAAAGAAGGGGTAAGATGCTGAAATTAGCGGGAATCCTGTGTATTCTGGCAGGATGTATGGGGTGGGGAGCCGGTAAAATCGGAGAAGAACGGCGCAGAGTATGGCATCTGCGGGAAGTTATCCGGATCATGAAAAGGATTCAGTCAGAGATGGTTTATGGAAAGCATACCCTTCCAGAAATCTGTCTGATTCTGGCAGAATACAGCGCTGTGCCATATCAGACCTGTTTTATGGAGATATACGAACAGACTAAGCAAAGAGACGGCAGTTGTCTGACGAAAAGCTGGCAACGGCAGATGGGACAGTGTATGAGAGATATTCCGCTTGTCGGGGAGGAAAAGGAAATTCTGGTCAATCTGCCATGCAATCTGGGCATGTCGGAAGAAACGCAGCAGGCAGACGGAATTGCTCAGTCTATGGACTTGCTTGAGCGAAGATGCAGGCAGGCGGAGGATGAGTATGCGGGGAAATCAAAAATGATATTCAGCGTCAGTCTGCTTACCGGGATATTTCTGACGATTCTGGTGCTATAGCAGTCACACTGAGGCATACGAAATACATCGGAATGGAGGACGAGATGGGCGTAAGTCTTATTTTCAAGATAGCAGCGGTCGGCATCTTGGTTACAATATTAAATCAAGTTTTAAAACATAGCGGTAGAGAAGAACAGGCTTTTTTGATGAGCCTTGCAGGATTAATTCTTGTTTTAACATGGATTATTCCTTATATCTATGATTTGTTTGTAATGGTACAGGATTTGTTTACGCTATAGCAGGCAGGGGCGGAAGAATATGGAAATGGTCAGGATTGGATTGATTGGGGTTGTCGGAATACTGCTCGCCGTACCGCTTAAAAGCTATAAGGTGGAGTTCGGTATCTACATAGCGATAGCAGTGTGTCTGGTGATTTTGGGATATGCAATGCAGTATTTCTCGGGAATCTTGTCAGCGGTGGAGCAGTTACGAGGATACTTGAATGATAACTATAGCTATTTAACGCTGCTCCTAAAGGCGGTGGGAGCCACCTATGCATGTGAGTTTTGCGCCGGGATATGCAGGGATGCGGGGTATGGAGGCATAGCCGGACAGGTGGAAATGCTTGGCAAGCTGTATATACTGCTGACAGGCATGCCGGTATTGATGGCGCTCCTTGAGAGTATCCAGAGGATTGCCGGATAGGAAGGGGATGGATAAGAAGAGTGGCGGATAAAAGGGCAGCGGATGAAAGTAGGAGGGGATATCAGTGGAAGTTATAGGAGGCGGTCTGGTCTGGGACGAGATGGGGATGGATGCCGTTACGGTTGATTTCAATCAGCTGTTTCCAGAATATACATTTGATGGCAGGCTGGTTCTGGAACTGCTTCTGCAGGGAAAATTATGGGAGGCGGTCAAGGAGCTCGGACATGGAATAACTGGCGCAATTTATTTTCAGACAGGAGAAATCAAAACTCTGTTTTTCACGATTCTCGTACTTGGAATCGTGGCGGCGCTTTTTGTAAATTTTGCGGATTTGTTCCAAGATCATCAGGTGTCTGATATTGCCTTCTATTTTGTCTATCTGCTTTTGATCGCCGTGCTTATGAAAGCATTTGTCAGCGCGGCAGCTGTTGTACGTGAAATACTGGAAACTGTTACGACATTTATGAAATTATATATTCCCACTTATATTGTGGCGGTGGGCAGTGCGTCGGGCATCGTGTCAGCGTCGGCATATTACCAGATTTTGTTGTTTATCGTTTACCTCATAGAGTGGGGATACCTATCGTTTCTGTTACCGGCGGTGCACTGTTATCTGCTGCTTACAATCATTAATGGCGTATGGATGGAAGAAAAACTTACGCTGCTTCTGGAATTGCTTTACAAAGGAATCGGTATGTGCATCAAGGTTACGCTCGGCGTGATAACCGGTTTCAGTATCCTGCAGGCGATGATATCACCTGTTATCGACTCCTTGCAGTCCTCGGCTCTTAAGAAGGCAGTGTCGGCGATTCCCGGTATTGGAGGACTCACGGAGGGGATGTTTGAGATGGTTATCGGTTCGGCGGTTCTTGTCAAGAACAGTATTGGGCTGTACATTACATTTGTTCTGATTGTGTTGTGCTGCATACCGGTTTTGAAGCTTACGCTGCTTGCAGGTGTCATTAAAATCAGCGCGGCGTTAATCGGGATTGTAACCGATAAGCGGATGACGAACTGTGCAAACCGGGTGGGAGACGGCAATATGATGCTGTTAAAAATTGCGTTGTCCTCCATAGGCATGTTTGTGATTCAGATTGCGATTATCACTTATTCGACAAGCGGGGGAAGGTAGTGACGGATATGTTGGGGAATATCAGGCGGATCGGCATATTCATGATTGCTGCACAGACAGTCATACATTTTGCAGCCGGCAAACAATATGAGAAGTATTTGAAAATAATAGCAGGTGTTATAATATTACTGCAATTCATAGATCCGTTTGTCTCTTCTTCCGGTGAACTGATGGAGAAATGGCAGGAAGAAATGAAAAAGGCGGGCGAACAGATAGAAAACAGGATGTGGCAGGCAGATTCCAAGCTGTTGCAGGAAGACGCTTATCCGATGAATTATGCGGAGGCTGTGGCGTTAAGAAAGATTGAAGAAGAATTGCAGGACAGGTTACAGGCTGTGGTTTCAGAACAGGGATATGATGTAATGGATGTGTCGGTAAAACTGGATGTGACGGACAAAGAGGCGTTGTACAAAGAGGAAGCAGGGGAGTATGGATGGGAATTTCAGTATGTGAGCGTAAGAATCCATGCAAATGCATATGGAGAGGACAAGTCAAAGGAGGAAGGGTATGAAAAGCAAGTGGACGAAATTGAAATAGGTGAGATTGTCATCGGAGGGAATGACACGACTGTTACAGGGTACGAAGGGGGACAAGGGACGGAGCGTGACAGGGCTGTGCAGGAGTGCAGACAGCTTTTTGCGCAGACCCTCGGTATTCCGATAGATAAGGTGGAGGTGGTATATGACGGAGAATAGTAAAGCGTTGTCAAAAAAAGTGGCGAAGATACTGACGGGAGAAAAGAAACCCGGAAAAGACCAGTGTCTGATTCTTATTTTGATAGGGGTGCTGTTGTGTGTCATTGCGCTTCCAGTGAAAAAAAGTGATTCAAAGTCCGATATATCGAACATCATAGATGATACAATCGATAATCATATTCCTTCCGACATGGCGGGAGAGGATGTGTGTCTGACAGATGCGGAAGCTTCCTATGCGGGATATTGGGAGAATAAATTGGAAGATGCCCTTAAGGATGTGGACGGCGTCGGCAGAGTGAAAGTATTGATTAATCTGAGAGAATCAGAACACAGGATTGTGGAGAAGGATGGTCCAGAGATGTATTCCGAGATGACGGAGACAGATTCAGCAGGCGGCAGCCGCACGACAGGAGAGACGAAAACAGAGAAGAATACGATTTATACGACGAATGAAAGCGGACAGGAAGTTCCCTATGTGGTCATGACAGTTGCTCCCACTGTGGAAGGTGTGGTCGTTATTGCGCAGGGGGCAGGGATGCAAAGTGTACAAGAAAATATAATCGAGGCGATTCAGGTATTATTTGATATAGAAGCGAATAAGATAAAAATAGTAAAGATGAAAAATAATCAGTGAAGGGGAGAAAACAGTGAAAAATATGATTAAGAAGAACCAGATGATGATTACGGCGCTTGCAATCATGATTGCCGTAGCGGGCTACCTGAATTTTGCAGGCACTAAAGTGACAGATGAGGATATTATGTCCGTGAACGGCACGGTTGCCACTGATGATATGGGAAATCCGGAGCTGGACAATGAAGAGTATGCCGCTTTTACGGATTTGTCGGATGAAGATATGGAACAGGCTTCCGGAGACATTGGCAGTCTTGATCTGGATGTGACGATGGCGGAGAACGGAGGAGTTGACGAGGAGCTGCAGGAAGCGCTGGCGGCGGAACAACTGGAAGAAGTACCCGGAGAAGCAGTATTTACGTCCGCCGGAACGATTTCAGAACTATCCGGCGCAAAACTGCAGAAAGAACAGACGCGGGCACAGAATAAGGAAACGCTTCTGGAAATTATCAACAATGCCAATATCAGCGAGACCCAGAAGCAGGAAGCGGTTAACAGCATGATTTCAATGACCGATGTGGCAGAGAAGGAGACCGCTGCGGAGATACTTCTGGAAGCGAAAGGATTTGAGGACGCCATTGTGAGCATAGACGGTGACAGCGTGGATGTGGTCATCAATACAGCAGAATTGTCGGAGGCGCAGAGAGCGCAGATTGAGGATATCGTGATTCGTAAGACCGGCGTCAGTGCGGAATCAGTGATTATCAGTACGGTTACGCCAAATTAAGTGCAAGAAAAGAAATTTTGTGATATAGTGTACTGTGGTGTTATAAGAAACAGGGAGAGAGAGGCTAATGATGAAAAGAGTTTTTTTGATTGTTCTGGATAGTTTTGGAATCGGAGAAATGGAAGATGCGGCGGAATATGGCGACCGGGGCACCAATACGCTTAAGTCTGTCGCTTCAAGTCCGGCATTTCATATGACAAATATGGGGAAGCTGGGACTGTTTAATATCGACGGAGCAGACTGCAGGGAACCGGTTGAACACCCCGCGGCACGAATTGCCCGTATGAAAGAGGCATCGAAGGGCAAAGATACAACGATAGGACACTGGGAGATTGCAGGTATTTTGTCACAACAGCCGCTGCCTACCTATCCTCACGGATTTCCTAAGGAGGTGCTGGATGCTTTCAGCGCTGCGGTGGGCAGAGGCGTGTTATGTAATAAGCCCTATTCTGGGACGGAAGTCATCAAAGATTACGGGGATGAACATGTAAAAAGCGGTGATTTGATTGTCTATACATCGGCGGACAGTGTATTCCAGATTGCAGCGCATGAGGAGATTGTTCCCGTAGAGACGTTATATGAGTATTGCAGGATTGCAAGGGGCATTCTGCAGGGAAAGCATGGCGTGGGCAGAGTGATTGCGCGACCCTTTATCGGTACGAGCGGTCAATATACCAGAACGGCGGGCAGGCATGATTTTTCATTGGAGCCGCCGTCAGTCACGATGTTGGATCAACTCAAAGCTGCCGGAAAAGACGTGATTTCGGTAGGCAAGATAAAGGATATTTTTGCAGGCAAAGGAATTACGGAATATGTGTATACGAAAGGCAATGCGGACGGGATTGAGAGGACCCTTGCATATATGGACCGCGAGTTCGAGGGACTGTGCTTTGTGAATCTGGTGGACTATGATATGCTGTACGGACACCGCAATGATATAGACGGGTATGCAGCGGCGCTGACTTATTTTGACGAAAAACTTCCGGAGATTCTGGGTAAACTTAAGGAAGAGGATGTGCTGATGATTACGGCAGACCACGGGTGTGATCCGGGATACACCGTATCTACGGATCATTCAAGAGAACACACGCCCTTTATCATGTATGGCAGGAGTGTGACGCCCGCCAACCTCGGAACGCGGAATACCTTTGCGGATATCGGAGCTACCGTTCTTGATTATTTTCATATCAAACCGGAATTTGCCGGGACATCTATGTTATAAAGGCTGGAGGATAAAGACGTGGGCAATTATGCAGACGAAATTAACAAAAGAAGAACTTTTGCAATCATCTCCCATCCGGATGCGGGTAAGACAACCCTGACGGAGAAGTTTCTTCTGTACGGCGGAGCGATTAATCTGGCAGGCAGTGTGAAGGGTAAAGCGACAGCCAGACATGCAGTTTCCGACTGGATGGAGATAGAGAAGGAAAGAGGTATTTCCGTTACTTCCTCCGTCCTTCAATTTGAATATGATGGTTTTTGTATTAATATATTGGATACGCCGGGGCATCAGGATTTCTCGGAGGATACTTACAGAACGCTGATGGCGGCGGACTCTGCCGTTATGGTCATTGACGCGTCTAAGGGCGTGGAAGCACAGACCCGCAAGCTTTTTAAGGTCTGTGGTATGAGACATATTCCGATTTTTACATTCATCAATAAGATGGACAGGGAAGCTAATGACACATTTACGCTGTTAGACGAGATTGAAAAGGAATTGGGGATTGCAACATGCCCGATTAACTGGCCGATTGGATGTGGTAAAAATTTCAAGGGCGTCTATGAACGTGAGAGCAAATGTGTGATTACCTATGCCGATACGGAGAAGGGAACTAAGGAAGGACATGCCACGCGGATTCCAATGGCGGATGAAGACGCATTGCTTGCGCAGATCGGGGAGGCGTATAAGGAACAGTTATCCGATGAAATTGAACTTCTCGATGGCGCCAGCGCAGAGTATGATTTGGAGCGTATTCAGGCAGGACAGCTTACGCCGGTATTTTTCGGGTCGGCGCTCACGAATTTTGGAGTGGAGATTTTTTTACAGCACTTCCTAAAAATGACGACGAACCCGCTGCCGCGGAAAGCGGATGTTGGTCTGATTGATCCGGTAGAACATGATTTTTCGGCATTTGTGTTTAAGATTCAGGCAAATATGAACAAAGCGCACAGAGACAGGGTTGCATTTATGCGAATCTGTTCGGGCAGATTTGATGCAAGTGCCGAGGTGAAACATGTGCAGGGGGGAAAGATTATGCGTCTGTCCCAGCCACAGCAGATTATGGCGGATGAGCGTAAAATTTTAAATGAAGCCTATGCAGGAGATATTATCGGTGTATTTGATCCGGGTATTTTTTCCATTGGGGATACTATCTGTATGCCGAAAGAGCAGTTTGAATACGAGGGCATCCCTACCTTTGCGCCGGAGCACTTTGCAAGAGTCCGGCAGATAGATACGATGAAAAGAAAACAGTTCGTGAAGGGTATTACGCAGATTGCGCAGGAAGGCGCCATCCAGATTTTTCAGGAATTTAATACCGGTATGGAAGAAATCATTGTAGGTGTGGTAGGCGTGCTGCAGTTTGATGTATTAAAGTACCGGCTGGAGAATGAATATAATGTGGAAATCAAATTGGAAAATCTCCCCTATGAACATATCCGATGGATTGAAAATAAGGAGATTGATTTGGACAGACTGACGGGAACATCCGACATGAAGAAAATCAAAGATTTAAAAGGCAATCCGCTGCTGCTGTTTGTGAATCAATGGAGCATTGGCATGACGGTTGAGCGCAACGAGGGATTGGTTTTATCAGAGTTTGGCAGAAACTGACGGATAGGCAGTCGGGTATCGGAACCGGCAAGGGGTGAGGCATATGAAGAAAACAGGCTTGTTATTAACCGGAATGTTCATAGCGACCGGATGTTTGGCATACGCATGGCAGAAGATGCCCCGTCAACAGAGCGACCTGTATCTGCAGAAGGATCTGGGTGCGATACAGCAGGAAACAAGTCAGCCGGAACAGATTGTAAAGCATGAGGATGAGAAGGGATATGCATATAGTATGCTTCCAGAGGAGGAGCAGACGCTGTATCTGGAAATCCGGGATGCGCTTATCCGGTTTGAGGAAGACGTGAAACTTTCGAGCTGTGATAAGGATATGATTTCACATGCGTTTCAATGTGTACTGAACGACCATCCGGAGATTTTTTATGTGGATGGATACACTTATACGGAATATACGCTGGGAGACATACTCAAAAAGATTACATTTACGGGCACCTATCGTTACAGTCAGGAAGAGATTCTGGACAGGCAGTTGAAAATTGAAAGTTATGTAAACCAATGCCTTGCCGGAATGCCGGAAAATGCGGATGACTATACAAAGGTAAAATATATTTATGAATATTTGATTCATCACACGGAGTACGATGCTGCGGTGGCGGATAATCAGAATATTTGTTCTGTATTCATAGAAGGAAGATCGGTATGTCAGGGATATGCCAAGGCAACCCAGTACCTTCTCAACAAAACAGGTATCTTTGCAACACTGGTGTTAGGACGGGTAACGAGTGGAGAAGGACATGCATGGAATCTGGTGCAGGTTGACGGCAAATATTACTATGTTGATACGACATGGGGTGATGCCTCCTATCAGGCGGTAGGCAAAACAGCCAGTTATCCGGGGGAACGGATTCCGACAATCAATTATGATTATCTGTGTGTGTCTACGGAGCAGATGAACCTGACGCATACGTTGGACAACGTAGTGGAGCTGCCGGTATGTGATTCGATGGAGAATAACTATTACGTGCGTGAGGGACTTTATTTTACGGAGTGGGATGAGGAGCGCATAGAGCGTACTTTCAGAGAAGAATATGAGAAGGGAAGCGCATATGTGACGTTAAAATGTGCAGGTTATGATGTATACAGGCAGATGCAGGAGGCATTGATTGAGCGGCAGGGGATTTTCAGATATCTGGACTGCCCCGAAGGCGTGGTGTCTTATTCAGAGGATGAAAAGCAGTACAGTATGAGCTTCTGGCTGTAAGGGTTTTACGCTTTCGTGGGAATGAAACTATGCAAAAATGACTATGCAAAGATAAGAAATTTTGATATACTTATCCCAAATGAATGAGAGGTGTGTAGGAATCACGCACAGAAATGAGGATACTATGGAACAGGAATCAGCTAAAAGCACATATTTGTTACAGGAAGATGAGAAATTCGGTACGGTAAAGATTGCGGATGACGTGGTGGCGATGATTGCGGCGCTTGCGGCAACCGAAGTTGACGGGGTTGCAGCAATGAACGGCAATGTGGCGAATGAACTGTTGAGCAGGGTCGGTGTCAAAGGGCTTGCCAAGGGCGTCCGGGTAGAAATTTTTAATAAAAAAGTGAAGGTTGAGCTTGCCATTACCATAGAATACGGCTTCAACATTCCGGCAACCTGCCAGCGTGTTCAGACGAGAGTAAAGAATGCGATTCAGAATATGACCGGGCTGGAAGTAACAGATGTTAATATTCGTATCGCAGGCATTAACGTTGCAAAAGACAGATAAATAGGACAAAATGGGAGCCAATATGAGCAGAAGAGAATTGCGGGAACAGATATTCAAATTGCTGTTCCGTGTAGAGTTTAACAGTTTGGATGAGATGTCGGAGCAGGAGCGTATGTTCTTCGAGGAGGAAGATGCCGCCAAAGGAAAAGACGCTTACTATATTTCGGATAAATACCATAAAATCCAGCAAAAACTCCCAGAGATAGACGCACAGTTGAATGAGAAGGCGGAAGGCTGGAACACTGCCAGAATGGGAAAAGTTGATTTGACGATTCTCAGACTGGCAGTTTATGAGATTCAATATGACGATTCAGTACCCACAGGCGTAGCAATCAACGAAGCTGTGGAGCTTGCCAAGAAGTTCGGGCAGGACGCTTCTTCCGGTTTTGTCAACGGTATTTTGGCAAAATTTGCGTAACAGGTGTCAGTATGCAGAATGTATATACAGTTGCACAAGTAAATTCCTACATTAAAAATATGTTCACGCAGGATTATATGTTGCAGTCAATTATGGTGAAAGGTGAAGTGAGCAACTGCAAGTATCATTCCTCTGGACATATTTATTTTACATTAAAGGATGCTAAAGGGACGATAGCATGTGTTATGTTTGCTTCCAGCCGTGCAGGACTGAAGTTTAAAATGACGGAGGGGCAGCAGGTGATTGTCGGCGGCAGCATAGACGTCTATGAGCGGGACGGCAAATATCAATTGTATGCCCGTGAGATAAGTCTTGACGGCACAGGTGCACTCTATGAGAGATATGAGCAGCTAAAGCGGGAGCTAGAGGAACGGGGGATGTTTGCGCAGCAATATAAGCAGCCGATTCCAAAATATATTAAAACGCTCGGAGTGGTCACGGCATCGACAGGCGCGGCAGTGCGGGATATCATTAACATTGCCGGCAGGAGAAATCCTTATGTACAGATTATCCTATATCCCGCCATCGTACAGGGGGAAGCGGCGGCGCCGAGCATCGTCAACGGTATCCGTGCGTTGGAGCGCATCGGGGTGGATACGATGATTGTCGGCAGGGGCGGCGGTTCCATTGAAGATTTGTGGGCATTCAATGAAGAAATTGTGGCGCAGGCGATTTTTGACTGTTCTGTGCCGGTGATATCTGCAGTAGGGCATGAGACAGATACGACGATAGCGGATTTTGTAGCGGATATGCGCGCGCCGACGCCGTCTGCAGCGGCAGAGCTGGCGGTTTATGATATAGAGCAGATGCAGGAGAAGTTGGAGGAATATGCTTTTACGATGCAGCATATGTGCCGTAGAGCGTTGGGACGCTATCGGCAGATGACAGAACAGTATGGCGTCAGAATGAGATATTTGAGTCCGGTAAATACGATAAGGATGAAAAGGACACAGGCGTTATCTTTAGAAGAGCATTTACAGGATGCGATGGACAGGCATCTGCGTGAGAGCAGGCACAGGCTGGCAATTTATGTGGAGCAGATGAAAGGATTATCGCCACTGGATAAGCTGAATCAGGGATATGCCTATGTGGCGGACGAAAGAGGAGCGACGATGTCTTCGATTGCGCAGGCATCAGTGGGCGGCAGCATTGCGGTTTATTTAAAGGACGGCAGACTGACGGCGCAGATTACCGATAAGCAGCCTGAGGAATATCATTGACAGAGGGCATGGAGAGTGAAGAGATGCAGAAAAAACAGTCGGATATAAGAGGGGGGCAGGGAGAAGAACAATCCTTGCAGGAGTGCGGCGCGAAGGAAAAATGCGGGCTGGAAGAAGCACGCGGGACAACAGTGGAATCTGAATTGGAAACCGGCTTGACGCTGGAGGAAGCGTTCGAGCAGATTGAAGAGGTGCTTGCGCATCTTGAGACGGAGGAGATTACGCTGGAGCAGTCTTTTCAAGAGTACAACAGGGGAATGAAGCTGCTGCAGCATTGTAACGAAACGATTGACAGAGTAGAAAAGAAAGTGCTTCAGATGAATGAAGATGGTGAACTGGATGAATTTTGAAGAGAAGATGCTTCATAAAACAGAGCGGGTAGAGGCGATACTGAACGGATATCTTCCGGCAGTGTCGGGGTATCAGAGCAGGGTGCTGCAGGCAATGAACTATTCGGTTACGGCGGGCGGCAAAAGACTGCGCCCTATCCTAATGGCGGAGAGTGCGGCATTGTTTACGGAAGCGGACAAAATATCAGAGGAAGCATTATCCCTGTTTATGGCGGCATTGGAGATGATTCACAATTATTCGCTGGTGCATGATGACCTTCCGGCGATGGACAATGACGAGTATCGCAGAGGACGTAAGACCACCCATGTAGTATACGGGGAAGGCATGGCGGTTCTGGCAGGCGACGGACTGCTCAATTATGCCTTTGAGACGGCGGCGCAGGCGTTTGATACGGCACAGACTGTCGAAGAATACCGCAGGATTGCATTGGCGATGCAGATACTTGGCAGGAAAGCGGGCGTCTACGGTATGATTGGCGGACAGTGTGCGGATTTGGAAGCGGAAAAGCTGGGCGATGAAGTGAGTGAGGAGATGCTTCTGTATATTCATGAACATAAGACGGCGGCGTTAATTCAGGCGGCAATGATGATTGGAGCGGTTCTGGCAGGCGCCCTGCCGGAAGAGGTAGACAGATTAGAAAAATGTGCTTACGACATCGGCATCGCCTTCCAGATACAGGATGATATTCTGGATGTGACGAGCAGTCTGGAAGTACTCGGAAAACAGGCAGGCAGCGATGAGAAAAACCATAAACTGACTTATGTGTCCATGCATGGCTTAGATGAATCCAAGAAACAGGTGGAGAAATTGTCGCGGGAAGCAATCGGGATTCTGACAGCTTTTCCGAGAAGGAACGAATTCTTGGAAAAGCTGGTGGAACAACTCATATACAGAGAAAAATGATTTCCCATACCAAGCATAAAGGATGTCCTAAACCGGGTGGACATGGAGGATTACGATGTTTTTAGAGAAGATAGAGCAGGCGAATGATATCAAGAAATTGACAGAGGCAGATTATGGAGTACTGGCGGAGGAAATCAGGGAGTTTCTGATTCGCTCCATCAGTGAGACCGGTGGACATTTGGGATCGAATCTCGGAGCAGTAGAGCTGACGATGGCGTTACATCTGTTCTTAAATCTGCCCGAGGACAAGATTATATGGGATGTGGGACATCAATCTTACACCCATAAGATTCTGACCGGAAGAAGGGATGGATTTGCGAATCTGCGCAAGTTCGGCGGTATGAGCGGTTTCCCGAAGCGTAAGGAAAGCGACTGCGATTGCTTTGATACCGGGCATAGTTCCACGTCTATTTCAGCAGGGCTTGGAATGGTCAAGGCGAGGGACATTAAAGGGGAGAAAAATACGATTGTATCGGTAATCGGCGACGGTTCCCTGACTGGCGGCATGGCATATGAGGCGCTTAATAACGCGTCCCGTCTGGAAACGAATTTTATCATTGTACTGAATGATAACAACATGTCCATTTCGGAAAATGTTGGCGGTGTGTCGAAATATTTAAATAATATCAGAACGGCTGATATGTATCTGGATTTGAAGGAGGGTGTATATAATTCCCTTCATGGCAAGTCGAAATACGGGGATAAGATGGTGTCACAGATTCGGAGAGTCAAGAGCAGTTTCAAGAATCTGGTGGTGCCGGGGATGCTTTTTGAAGATATGGGCATCACCTATTTAGGACCGGTGGATGGTCATAATATATCGGCAATGGTACATATGCTGGGCGAAGCGAGAAAAATCAGAGGAGCCGTGTTACTCCATGTCATAACCCAGAAAGGAAAAGGCTATGCGCCGGCGGAGCGGCATCCCGCAAGATTCCACGGAGCAGAACCTTTTGACATTGAGACCGGTATACCCAGCAAACCGCAGAGCAAGGCAAACTATACGGACATCTTTTCAACGGTGATGTGTAAGTTAGGTCAGCGGGAAGAACAGGTGGTGGCAATTACGGCGGCGATGCCGGACGGTACCGGCTTAAAGCGGTTCCGTAACATGTACCCGGACAGATTCTTCGATGTGGGCATTGCGGAGGAGCATGCGGTGACGTTTGCAGCGGGACTGGCGGCGGGGGGATTAAAGCCGATTGTGGCAATTTATTCGTCTTTCCTGCAAAGGGCATATGACCAGATTTTGCATGACGTCTGTCTACAGAATCTGCCGGTCGTGTTTGCGATAGACAGGGCAGGACTTGTAGGAAGCGACGGGGAGACTCATCAGGGAATTTTTGATTTGTCGTATTTGTCCTCCATACCGAATATGCATATTATGGCGCCTAAGAATAAGTGGGAGCTTTCCGATATGATGAAATTTGCGGTTGCCTCTGCAATGCCGATTGCACTCAGATATCCGAGAGGAGAGGCGTTTGACGGGCTAAGGGAAAACCGGACGCCGATTGTGTACGGCAAGAGTGAGGCGATATACGAAGAAGAAGATATTATTCTGTTTGCAGTAGGAAGTATGGTTAAGGTGGGTCTCAAGGTGCGGGAGCAGCTTAAGGAACGGGGGTATTCCTGCTCGCTGACCAATGCAAGATTCGTGAAGCCGATTGATGAGCAGGCTGTGAAAGAGGCGTGCAGGGAGCATAAACTGATAGTGACGATGGAAGAGAATGTGTTAAGCGGCGGTTATGGTGAAAAAGTCAGGGCATATGTGGATGGAATTGGTGCGCATGTGCGGGTACTTAATATTGCGATTCCGGATGAGTATGTGGAACATGGCAATGTGGAACTGTTAAAGCGGGAAATCGGCATTGACGAGGATTCCATCGTGAAGAAGATTTTGACCTGCTATGTATCGATGGCGGGAGAGAGATAGCATGAAAGAGCGATTAGATGTCCTGCTTGTCAGGCAGGGATTTGCGCCTTCCAGAGAGAAGGCAAAGGCTATACTGATGACAGGGAATGTGTTTGTGGACGGACAGCGGGAAGACAAGGCGGGTTCGACCTTTGATGAGAGTAAAATTCATATAGAAGTCAAAGGAAGCACGTTAAAATATGTGAGCCGTGGAGGGTTGAAATTAGAGAAAGCAATGGCGCAGTTTCCGCTTATGCTAACCCATGCAGTCTGCATGGATATCGGGGCGTCCACGGGTGGATTTACGGACTGTATGCTGCAGAATGATGCCGCACGTGTGTATGCGATAGATGTGGGACACGGGCAACTGGACTGGAAACTCAGAAACGATGAACGTGTGGTGTGCATGGAGAAGACAAATTTTCGATATGTGACGGCGGAAGATATCAGCGAAAAGATTGATTTTGCTTCGGTTGATGTCTCCTTTATCTCTCTGACTAAAATTTTGCTGCCGGCAAGAAATTTACTGCGTGACGGGGGCAGTATGGTCTGTCTGATTAAACCGCAGTTTGAGGCGGGCAGAGAGAAAGTAGGCAAAAAGGGTGTTGTCAGAGAGTCGAAGGTGCATGAAGAAGTGATACATAAGGTCATTGATTATGCCGATATGGTCGGATTTGAGGTGAAGGGGCTGACGTATTCACCGATTAAGGGACCGGAAGGAAATATAGAATATCTTGTTTATATCGAGAAGAGGGCAGATATTGCGGAGGAAATCATGGCAATGTCAGAGGCGGAGGCGGAACATGCGCTGCGCAGTCTGACGGAGCAAAAATGCGGTAAATCTTATGATGATGAGATGGAGAAGCTGATTCTTGACGTTGTGGCAGATGCGCACGGCGTTCTGGATGAAGTAAAATAGGCGGATGAATCAATTTTATCTGATTAGAAACGAAGTGAAGGATCCACAGGGATTTTACACGGAGAGGATAACTGCATATCTGAAAAAACACGGGGCGGATGTGGTCTGTATGGAGAATACGGCGGAAGCATTCGGCGCGGTACTGTCTTCGCATGAGAATGCTTCCTGTGTATGTGCTGCACCCGGGGCAGGTGACGGGACAGAAGCGGCGCAGTGTATTCTCGTGCTGGGCGGAGACGGCACGCTGCTTCGGGCTGCGCGAAATGTGATGGGCAGCGGGATCCCTTTGCTGGGGATAAATCTCGGCACGCTGGGATATCTTGCCGAGGTGGACATTAGTATGATTGAACCGGCGCTCGACCAGCTGATGGCGGGTCGTTATACGAGAGAAGAGCGGATGATGTTAGAGGGTCAGGTTCAGAAGCGGACCGGTACGGAGGCGAATTTTGCCTTGAATGACATCGTGATTGTGAGAAGCGGACCGTTACAGATACTGACTTTTCACATTTATGTCAACGGTCAGTTTTTGAAGAGTTACAGTGCAGACGGCATCATTGTTGCGACCCCTACCGGCTCGACAGGTTACAATATGTCGGCGGGGGGTCCGATAGCCAATCCGGGAGCGGAGATGATACTGTTGACGCCGATTTGCCCGCATACGTTGAATACGAGGAGTATTGTCCTTGCATCCGGAGATGAAATCAGGATAGAAATCCCGCAGGGAAAAGACGGGCAGCAGCAGACCGTTGAAGCTAATTTTGACGGCAGTCATAAGATGAGTCTGCACACAGGAGAAAGGATTGTTATCCGTAAAGCGGTAAAAACTACCGGTATATTGAAATTGAACACGGAGAGTTTTCTTACGGTTCTGCACAAAAAAATGAGTGAGTAGTACAAGGAGAGTCATACGGTCATAGGTCCGGCGTGCGGGCAAGGCATGGATGGCGGCAGTTATATGAATAATAGTATCAAAAAGAGAAGACATGGGAAAATCATTGAATTAATTGAGCAATATGAAATAGAGACGCAGGAGGAGCTGGCGGACAGATTGTGTGCGTCGGGTTATCGGGTCACGCAGGCAACGGTTTCACGGGATATCAGGGAACTGAAACTCTCCAAGGTTCCGCTTGGCAAGGGCAGACAGAAGTATGTGGCGTTTGCACAGGACGAGGCGCATCTGGGGGACAAGTATATCAGAGTGCTCAAGGAGGGCTATGTGTCCATGGCGCCTGCACAGAATCTGCTGGTGATGAAGACTGTGTCTGGTATGGCAATGGCAGTGGCTGCGGCGGTGGATGCGCTCAAGATGGATGAGGTTGTGGGATGCATTGCGGGAGATAATACGATTATGATGGCGATGCGCAGCGAAGCGGCAGTGGCTGCCGTGATGGATAAAATTACAAAGATGATAGAACATTAGCAATTATATGCCCGGAGAGAATACACAAGAGGTGGAAGAATGTTACAAAGTTTACATGTAAAAAATCTGGCATTGATTGACGAGACGGAGGTTATTTTCGGAGAAGGACTGAATATTCTTACCGGAGAGACAGGCGCCGGCAAATCTATTATCATCGGTTCCATAAATCTTGCGCTTGGCGCCAAGGCGGATAAGGATATGATTCGCACGGGTGCGGAGTATGCGCTGGTAGAACTGGTCTTCACGATAGAGCGGCAAAGTCAGCTTGAAGCGATACGTCAGTTGGAGCTTCCGGTGGAGGATGGTCAGGTTATCCTGCAGCGCAGAATTATGCAGGGGCGGAGCGTCTGTAAGGTGTGTGGGGAGACGGTTACTGCCAGACAGTTAAAACAGTTGTCGGAGATTCTGATTGATATTCATGGACAGCATGAGCACCAGTCGCTGCTGCAGGCAGGCAGACAGTTAGAGATACTGGATGCCTATGCGGGTGAAGAGCTTTCTAAGAAAAAGGAATCGCTAAAAGAAATATACCGGCAGTACCGTCTTGCGAAGGAAGAATTGACTGAAAATGACGTGGATGAAGAGACCCGTAAGCGTGAGATGGCGTTAGCGGAATTTGAGTGTCAGGAGATTGAGGCGGCGCAGCTTCGGGCAGGCGAGGACGAGGAGACAGAACAGACTTATCAGAAGCTCGTAAACGGTCAGAAGATTAAGGAAGCAGTATCGGCGGCGCATGCGCTTTGCGGATATGAGGAGAATGGCATTGGCAGCAGTGTAGGACGTGCACTGCGGGAAATTAAGGCGGTCTCTGCATATGATGACGAGTTAAAGGACTTAGAGAGTCAGCTTCTGGATATCGATGCTCTTTTGAACGATTACAACAGGACGATAGCCGATTATCTTTCTAAGCTGGAGTTTGACGGCGAGTTGTTTGACCGCACAGAAAAACGTCTGAATCTGATAAATCATTTAAAGGCAAAATATGGTAATTCGATTGAAGAGATTCTGGCGTATCAGGCAAAATCAGAGCAGATGCTTGACAAATACAGGGATTATGCAGCATATCGCATGGAATTGGCAAAAAAGGCGGATACTTTAAGAAAAAAGGCATTGGCAGTCTGCGGTGAAATATCGGATATCCGTCAGAAGTATGCAGGGTTATTGGCGGAGGAAATGAAAAAAGCGCTGGTTGATTTGAATTTTCAGGAGGTATCCTTTGAGATACAGGTGACCTCTGATGAAGAAGCGATGAGCAGCGGCGGATTTGACAAGGCAGTGTTTTTGATTTCCACGAACACGGGCGAAGCGCTTAAGGAACTGGCACAGGTGGCAAGCGGCGGTGAGCTTTCACGCATTATGCTGGCGCTTAAGACGGTGCTGGCGGATAAAGACGAGATCGAGACACTTATTTTTGATGAGATAGATACCGGTATCAGTGGCAAGACCGCATGGAAAGTGTCTGAAAAAATGGGGATTCTTGGAAAAGAGCATCAATTAATCTGTATTACCCACCTTCCCCAGATAGCGGCGATGGCGGATTTTCATTTTTGTATTGAAAAGCATGTGGAGGATAATCGTTCCGTCACTGACATCAGACCCATAGAGGGCGAAGAGAGCATAGAGGAGCTTGCAAGAATGCTCGGCGGCGCCAGTATCACGGAAAATGTGCTGAATAATGCAAGAGAAATGAAAGATTTGGCAAGAAATACAAAACAATACTAAATTAAATTGAAAGAAATATCACATACTACAAAGGACACGCTTTTTGTGTGTCCTTTTCCTATGCCGTTTCTGATGAATAAAAACGTGTGTGACAGGAAAAGGGTATACAAAGTTAATTTGTGAAACAAATTTACTTATAGGAAAGGTAGCAGGTTGGTGAGAGAAGTGGGCAGATTAATCTATATGACAAAACAACAGGAAAGAAAATATCGCGGATTTTTGTATCTGATACTCATTGCGGCTGTGGCGGCGCTTACGGTACTTGTCTATTTAAACTATTGGGATAAAATCCCGTCAACGATTAAAATACGCGCGGGAGTGGAACAGGAGCTGGATTTTAAGGTGCCGGTATCCGGAGAAATCTTCAGAGTCAGCGAGGATGTGGCGCAGGTGGCTTCTATACCGGAGAGTGCAGCCGCAGAAGCGTCTAAAGAGGCGGTGGAAAGCATATCGGACAGTGTGGAAAGCATTCATGTAGATTTTACACATACGGTAAAAGTCAAGGCAAATGAACTTGATACTTATCAGATGAATCTGAAACTGTTCGGTATCCTTCCTTATAAAAGTGTAGATATTGAAGTGATTCAGGATAAGATGCTGATTCCTTCCGGTATTCCGATTGGCATCTATGTAAAGACAAACGGCGTGCTGGTAGTGGGCATCGGAGAATTTGAGGACAGTGAGGGCAGGAAAGTGTCCCCGTCAAAGTATGTTCTGCAAAAGGGGGATTATATCTTAAAGGTAAATGGAGAGAACATGGAAAATAAGAAGCAGTTTATCAGAACGGTTGAAGAATCCGAGGGTGAAGAGCTTGTACTGACAATCAAGAGAAACGGGGAGATAACAGATGTCATGGCAAAGCCCGAAAGCAATCAGAATAAGGAGTGGAAGCTGGGAATCTGGATCAGGGATAACGCACAGGGAATCGGAACTTTGACCTATGAGGATACGGACCGCACGTTTGGCGCCTTGGGACACGGTATCAATGATGTGGACACTTCTGTGCTGATGAATCTTGAAGAAGGAACGTTGTATAAAACGGAAATCGTAGGAATTACCAGAGGATCGAACGGTACGCCCGGAGAACTGACCGGGTATATCGAATATGACAGTGAGAATGTCATCGGTGAGATTACTGAAAATACGGCGGAGGGAATTTTTGGCGTATGTGACGAGGAGGACGACGTTACCTCCGGTTATGAGCCGATTCCAATTTCGTTAAAGCAGGAGATAGAATTAGGACCGGCACAGATTATCTGTTCTGTTACCGGAGAACCGGAATTCTATGATGTGGAGGTTGTAGAGGTCAATCTGGAGAGAAGCAATATTAACAGGGGGATTGTTGTGCAGGTGGTGGACGAGAAGCTTCTGACGCTGACCGGCGGAATCATTCAGGGGATGAGCGGCAGTCCGATCATCCAGAACGGTAAGCTGGTGGGCGCCGTAACCCATGTGCTGGTGCAGGATTCCACGAGAGGGTACGGGATTTTTATTGAGGAGATGCTGGCGCATTGATAGATGATGATGCTGTGTACCTTCAAATATGATTCCTTTTGTTTGCTATTATTTCGAGCGTGCAGTATATCAATCTTCTCACAAGCAGCAGGCCCAACAGCTACCTAGCCGACATCGACAGGCAGGCACAGGAACGTTTTGAGCGGCTCATAGAGGACATGAAACAAGCACAAGGTTACGGAACAGCTAAAGGTTGAAAATGCCTTAGAATGGGTCGGACGGATGAATAACATACGGGCGTGTGCGATGGAGATTGTAAATATGGAAATCATCTATGCTTAACAGAATGGTGGCAGAGAGAAATCTCTGCCGCTTTTAGGGTTTGTCAAGTAAACCCTTCAGATTTTATCATTTTTCCTCGCAACTATGCATATACCATTTCTTCTGAGCTTGAAGCAACTCTTGGAACTTTCCATCAGTTACTTCCAGTTCACTATATGTCCCCGTCTGAACTAATTTCCCCTGCTCCAAAACTATAATACGATCCGCTATCTTCGTAAGTCCAATTCTATGCGTAACAATTAATGTGGTCCTTCCATGAGCCAATTCAGCGAATTTTTCATATAACTTTGTTTCCTCCAGCGGATCTATAGCTGAAGTTGGCTCGTCTAAGATCATAATGCTTCTGTCCCGGTAGATACCTCGTGCTATGGCTATCCTTTGCCACTGCCCGCCAGATAATTCCATTCCTCCGAAATCCCGCGACAAAATGGTATCATATCCATCTATATATTTTTCTTTATTAAGCTCCACATTAAAATTTTCCATGCATTGATGAAAGACCGCAGGATCCTGGTCATCTAACGTATGGTCGCTGATTATGACGTTATCAGTTATTGACATCTTATATTTCTGAAATTTCTGAAATATGGCGGACATACCTGCACCCACAGTTTTCGGACTCATCCTGCCAATGTCTGCATCGCCGATTTTCACAGTCCCGCTGTCTGGGGCATAAATACCAAGCAGTATTTTCGATAATGTTGTTTTTCCCGATCCATTACTACCTACTATAGCTATTGTTTCTCCCACATCTATCTGGAAAGATATATGGTCAAGAACCGGTCTGTTTGACCCCGGGTAGGAAAAAGAAACATCCGCCACAGTTATCCTGTCGTTAAAATCAATGTCTCCCCATTCTTTGTTGGGAAAATCACTATTAACCAGAGAAACGAAGCTGTTGACAATACCCACGCCATCAAAGGGAGACAGGAAGTGATACGCAGCGTCATCGCACATGGCATATAAAAGAGTAATGGACGAAAGAACAGATGCATATAAGGCGGCTGAAATCCGCCCCCGCAACAGAGAAACAACCAGCAAAACCATTACTCCCCCATATCCCAGTACGGTAATAAAGGTTGTAGCCAGTTCTACCAGCTTGATCTTTTTCTGTGCCTGCCATATGTAATCATTAAGCCGCTCTGTGTTTTCCAAAAATTTCTTTTTGAAATAGCCGCCAACCCCCAGTGTCCTTGTTTCTTTAAAATATTCCGGATCCCCAACGCATTTTTTAATGTAAACATCCATCCTATGTACAGGCGCAACATTGTCTTCCAATTTGAAAATAACATCCGGTCTTATGAACATGGATAAATAAAATGGCACAAAGATCAATACAACGCATAACGCAAGTATAGGATCGAACTGCCACAGATATACTCCCATCAAAATACAGTATGGTCCATATTTAAACAAAAAACGGAGCATAGGAACCATTAGTGCAAAGCAGTATTCCGTCCCTTTGTTGGCCTTTTCCACAAAATCCAGAAACTCCGTATGCTCAAACCACTCTGGCGGAACAGACTGCATTTTTCTTTCAAGCTTCAGCATCGCCTCTCTGTCAAGCTTCAGTTTTAACGCAGGGATCACGGAATGCCCTATTTCATTGGTAGCATGCTGCAATACAATTATCGCGCATAGTGTACACAGGGAAATGATAACCTGACCTGAATAGAAATCACTTTTTTCTACGACAGAAAAAAACTGTGTCGTATAATAAGTCATACCAAACGCCAGCAGACAGTTTATAACATCTATGACAATAAAAAGAAAGAAATGTAATGGATAGGCAAAAAAGCCTTCCCTCACTGTCCACAGAAACAGCCGGAAAAATCCATATTTTTTATTTAAAATAGTGTTCATATTATCTTTCATGATTCATACCACCTTTTCTGACTGTTGTACATGTTCGCATAAAAATCCCTGTTCTGCATCAGCTCATCATGTGATCCAAATTCCCTGATCTTTCCGTCATCAATCACAAAGATCACATCGGCAAGTTTAGTAGATCCCAAACGGTGGCTAATGAAAATAGTGGTTCTTGCTTCGCAGATCCTCCCAAATTCTTCATACAATTTGTTTTCCATAACCGGGTCTAATGCAGAGGTTGGTTCATCCAGAATCAACACTGCATTTTTCTTTATAAATGCTCTGGCAAGCGCTATCCTCTGCCACTCACCGCCCGATATCTCGATCCCTCCTTCGGAAATTTTTCCAAGAGGTCTTTTCACATCGCCTATTTTCTGAATTAAATTTTCCAGTCTGCACGTCTTGATTACTTCATCCACTTGCTCTTTGCTACATTCTGGATTTCCAAAGGAAATATTGTCATACATGGAAACTTGGTATTTTGCAAAATCTTGATACACAATCGCATATATTTTCCTCAATTCCACTATGGAATACTCTTTTAATTCCTTCCCGTTAATCAGAATTTCACCTTCATATTCCCTGTATAGTCCCGTCAGCAGTTTTATGATTGTAGACTTCCCAGCACCATTCTTTCCCACAAATGCAAAATGATATCCTGACGAAAGAGTCATGGATAATCCCTTCAAAATATAATTTTCCGTATTTGGATATTTAAACCAGACATTCCTAAATTCAATGGTCCTGACGGCTGTTACACCCACAGCGTTTCCGGATAACTTTTCCTCCGGCAGTTTGAAAAATGCATCAATGTCTTTCAGTTTCTGATGATTATTTGTAATCTCGGATATGGCACCTGAAAATCCCCATGACATTGTTTCCGTCAAAGACATCACTGCCGCAAACAAAGACAAGAATAAGCCAATTGTCATATTATGATTGAAAAGTGAAACTAAGAGCATGGATGCAATCAAAATGGTAAGCAATGAAGTAAGAATACTGCCACCTTCCACATTTGCATTCCGTTGTATACATGCGGCAATACTTTTTTTCCGAAACATCTCATAGAATTTTAACATCCGCTTTTCTACAAACGGACCATATTGAAACAGGGTTCTTTCCTCCACACTATCCCTGCCGGTCAGTAAGCCGTAAAAATATTCATAGTATCTTTTGTAAATAGCTTCCTCTTTCTCCATATCATATTTCTTTTCCCCTGCCTTCACTGCAATCCGTATCAATGGCAGCGATACTGCCATGACAAGAATTCCGGTTATTACAGAAGTTGTCATAATTGCAAAGAATACAGACATGATCCGGGCAACTATTTCAACCGCATTTAGTATCGCCTGATAAATCGTAAAAATAATTTCTCCGTCATTTTCTGTCCTTTTCAGCAAGTCCAGAATTTCTGGATTTTCGATATTGTGATACGCTAGTGTTTCCATCTTTTCAAGCCGCATCATGCCATATTTTACTCTCAGTTTAGCAACTACTCTGATTGTAATAATATTGTGAAAACTTCTTTCCAGATATGAATAGCCTTCCACGACAACCACAAGTACGATAGGAGCTATTACTTCAGCTGTGGATACTTCACCCGTCAATAAACGGATGGATGCGTTGATAAATGCAGCTGTGGCGTATATCTTTATCAAAGGACTGACTATCAAAATAATCATATTGATGACTGTAAAAGACATCGCCATAGGAGCTGCTGAGAAACAGAGTTTTATGCATGTAAACTCATTTACTTTTTTTGGCTTCATACGAGTCTGTCCTCCGTGATAGTACCTTCATTTGTCAAAAATCCCCATACATAGTTATTCTGTTTTGTCCCACAATCTGTTCTTCAATTCGGTGACGCAATGCCATTGTATGAAACTGATTGCTGCCTCACAAGTAGGGAGAATGATTATAATCAAACTAGCTACCCCAAAAGCACGGAAATCAATTTTCAAAAATGCGGAAGTATGATATTATGTAAACATGGTGCGAGCTGAGAAATCAGCATAGCTGATTTCCTCTAGCGAACGGAGGAAACTCTGCTTGCTTTTGTAAGCTGATTGTATATAGCAGGAGAATCCTGTCGGGTAAGGTCTAGCCAACCGCCTGTACCAAGTCCTTGGAGTCGAAACGGCAACGCCAGATTTAAGCGTAGGACAGGGAACAGCAGAGCCGAAACGAAAGTGAAGTGATTGAGCTGGGAAATTATTATGAGGTTGGATATGGTCGATGTGTTCATGTTCACAGCAGACAACATCCCTGTAACCGAAATGGCGAGGGTGCAGGGACATCCCCCAGTCTGAGGACTTGGCGAGGCTGATGATAAATATACAATACAGAACAGCTGAGGTCCTGTTATCTCCCCGAAAGGGGTATGGAAATCAAACTAAGGGAATGCGATAGAAATCCAAATGGATAACAGGAAGTCCGATACGTTCATAGTACCGTAGAAGCTGCTAATCACAGTGGAGGGAAGGGGCGTACACTTTACAGCTTCAAGTGAATCTGAACCATGCAGACAAAGGAGAGCCGATATATCATGGTAAATGAATTGCTTGGAATACGATACAACATTGCGAAAGCAAATGTAACCGACAGGAAAGTCCAGAATCTTGCGTCATATATCAATATAAACAGTCTTAAAGCAGTCCATAAAATCATGGATGGGAATAAGGCAGGCGGAATTGATAAAGTGACAAAAGAGGAATACGGGCAGAATCTGGAGGAGAACCTTGTGAGAAGAATGAAGAACGGCAGTTAACGACCAAATCCAACAAGAAGAGTCTATATTCCTAAGGAGACAAAAGGCAGAATGAGACCACTTGGAATATCCAGTTATGAGGATAAGCTGGTGGAGAATGCAATCGCACGGATACTAGAACAGATTTATAAGCCAAAGTTCTACAATGAAAGTTTTGGGTTCAGACCAGACAGGAACTGCCATTAGGCAGTAAGGGAAATCATAGAAATGGTGCAGTACCGTAAAACGAATTACGTGGTGGAAGCGGATATCAAAGGTTTCTTTGACAACGTAGACCATGAATGGCTGATGAAAATGCTTAGGCATGATATAGCAGACAGGAGATTTCTTGAACTGATAGAGAAATTTCTAAAAGCGGGAATCATGGAAAACGGAAAGTATCTGGACAGTGAACGCGGCACGCCACAGGGAAACGGAGCCAGTCACGTACTTGCAAATATTTATCTGCATTATGTACTGGATACTGGTTTGATGTGATTGTAAAGGGACAGTGTAGCGGAGAATGTTATCTGATACGTTACGCAGATGATTTTGTATGCTGTTTCCAGAATGAATATGAGGCGAGAGTATTCCGGGAGAAGCTGGAAGAACGCTTCGCCAGGTATGGGCTGGAGCCTGCGGAAGAAAAGATGAAGATATTAGTGTTTGGGAGGTTTGCCAGACAGAACAGGGAAAGACGAGGAAAAGGGAACCAGATACCTTTGACTTCCCTGGCTTCACGTTCTATTGCGGAATGGACGGAAAGAAGCAGTTTTTCCGTTGCAGAGTGAAAACGGGCAGAAAGAAACTCCGCAGTAAGATAAAGGCAATGAAAGAGTGGATTGAGGACCACAGGACAACGCCAATGGAGCTGATATTCAAAACAGTCAATGCAAAGCTCAGAGGACACTATCAGTATTACGGAGTGACCGATAACACAAGAAAAGCTAAAATATATCTGAATATAACGAAGAAGCTTTTGTTTAAGTGGCTGAACCGCAGAGGTCAGAGAAAGAGCTATACATGGGAAACGTTTAATAATGGACTGCTCAGAACATTTCCATTGTTAGAACCCAGTATCAAGGTCAGCCTGTTTTACAGGCAGTATGAATATAAAGTGAAAAGCCGTATGCCTTAATAGGGCACGTGCGGTTTTGTGTAGGGATATGGGGAGTAATCCTCATATCTATTAGAGAATTTCAAGTACAACGTACTTAGGGTACGGTATGATTATAAAAGTATCTGTCAGTTTATGTAGTAAGAATAGCTGAAATATTGAGAAGCATTATATAAAAGAAAAGGGGCTGTCTTTGGCAGTTTTCCTTTTGATGTTTGCAAAAGAGAAGACATGATATTACTGTAAATTTTATGTGATTTCAGGATGAGATATAATATCATGATATATGTTTTGGCGTCGGCAGATTTACAGGCTTAAAAGAAACTATATTCATTCATAATCTGTATATTGGGGGATATGCAGAATTAGAATGCGGCATTGAGGAGACATGAGAAAAGAAATAGTTTTTCTTTTAGGAATAGTTTATTGAGACCAGCTCCTCTTTGTGCTAATATAATAGATGAAAGGGAATATTATGGAGTACAGCAGAGAATTACAGATAAACAAAGAAGATATACAAATACTGGAAAACTTCCGGCTTTTAGATGATGACTTTATGACGGTAGTGTTTCAAGAAAACAAAAAGGCAGCAGAACTTTTGCTGAATATCCTTCTGAAGCGTGGGGATATAGAAGTCGTAGAGATTGTAACACAAAAAGAAGAAAAAAATCCTGTTATAGGCGGGCGGTCAATAGTTCTTGATATATTTGCAAAGGATTCTGAAGGAAAAAATTATGATGTGGAAGTGCAACGACAGGATGAAGGTGCAGATGTGCACAGGGCAAGATATCATAGCAGTACCTTAGATACCAGAATGCTCAGGGAAAAGCAAAAATTTAAGGAACTTCATGATTCCTATGTTATTTTTATCACAGAAAATGATGTAATGGGAATGGGACTGCCAATGTACCATATTGAACGGACAATAAGGGAGTCGGGAGAATTATTTAATGATGGTTCCCATATACTATATGTCAATGGAGCCTACTGCAATGACGATGATCCGATTGGACGGCTGATGCATGATTTTAGAAGCACACAAGCATCCGATATGTTCTATTCCGAACTGGCAAAGCAGGTCAGGTATTTTAAGGAAACGGAAGGAGGGCGACAGAAAATGTGTAAAGCGATTGAAGATATGAGGAAAAAAGAGAGAACGGAGACAATGTTCAATAATGTCAAGGCATTGATGGAATCCATGAAATGGACAGCAGAGCAGGCGATGAACGCGATGAAGATTTCAGAGGATGACAGGGCACTCCTGATAAAAAGATTTTGAGAAAAGTGGAACAAGAACCTGTAACTATTCAGTATTCAAGGCTAAGTAAAAAAGTTGTCGTCAAAATACTGATTTTTATCAACTGATTTTATGGAATTATCCACACAGACAGCAGCTTTTTTCTTCTCTGTGAACAGTATTCTCTTTTTGACATTGATATTTGTGTTTAACTTTCATATGTATGGTCTGTAAACCAGCTTTCTGCTGGTTTTTATGTGCTTTTTCTTATGAAGGGATAGTTATCCACCGCCATTTTGACGGATATATTATATGAAAATTGAAAATAAGTCGTGCCGAATTGTGTTAAAATTTGTATACTATGATATTATGGACAACTGAAGGAAAATAGAATGCAATCAATACATGAAATTATGAAAAAAATGACAGCAACTCCATTGTTTTATTTTATAGCTATCGGGCTGGGGTTAGTTTTTACGGTATTTTTTGCCTTTTTTAATCGTCAGACAGCTGCTATTATTTCTTTAATTGTATTTTTATCGGTAATATTTTTTTCACTTTTGGCAGCTTTTATAATGAGGTGCAATAAAGCCGGTATTGAACTGGCAATATGGCTTAATGAGAAAGATAGATCCGGCTGTGCTTTGAAGATTCTTATGCACGCGCGGAAGAGAGTTAGTGATAGAGAAGAACTTTTTAAGCTTAATTATGAAATTAGCGTTGTATATTGCACAATGGAGCAATATCATCAGGCTGTTGATATATTATGCAAAATATTAAAAGAGTGTGACAAAGAATGGAGCTGGAAAGTTTATTTTCAATGGCTTTATCTCATACAAAAGGCTATTTTTCATCCGAAACTTTAGATGCTTATCTAAGGTGTATGGAATATAGGAAAAAGTTTGAAGTGTATGGCAGGACGGACTTAAAACAAGATATTTATTTATGTCATGAAATCAGCGAAATATATAGAGTAAAAAAGAACTATGTAGAATTTAACAAGTGGTTTCGGGAAGAGATGGTATTAAGATATGACTGTTGCGATATTGGGATAAAAAATAAAATAAAGGATTTGATGGGGGAAGCGGAAACTCTTAGAAAAGATAATCATACGGAAGATGCCTTAAGGCAATATGAAGAGGCATCACATTTGATAGAAAGTCATATTGATGCAGAATCCGATAAATATGCCGTGCTCCAGCTGGAAATGGGTAAATTGTTTTTAGAGGGATATACTCAACCAAGATATGATTTAGCATTAGACTGTTTTCAAAAAGTTATTGAGATAAAAAGGAAATATATGTCGGATATTCCCAGAGAACTGGAAGATACATTTCAGGATGCGCTTCCGTCTATTAGGAAATTGTGTAGAATAAGTATTGCTAATATTGAAAAAGAGTACCGTGAATTTAGTGAAAAAAGAGGTACTTTAAATATAAATAACCGAGCGGATTTTCAGCTGATAGTTAAATTTAGAGATACAGTATTAGATATGTGTTATATGGTATTGCCATTATTTGAAGAAGCATATAATGTGGATTCTTTAGAACTGGCAGAGTTATATCGGTTTGTCGGAGAGGCTTATAAGTGGTGTCCCGTAAATACCGAAGGGTGTCGATTGGCTGCAGCTTATTTAATAAAACTGGCAAATGTATGGGAAAACTATAAAGATAATCGTGCTATTCAAACAAATCTTGCACATGTGCTTGTAGATATAGGCGGAACCTATGTTATGCAGCGCGACTATGAGTCAGCATTAGTTTATCGCTTAAAGGCGCTAAAAACAATATGGGAAGTAAAAGATGTTGACATGGAAGATGTCGGTTCAATTGAACTGGCGTTAATGAAAGTATATGAAGAGACGAAGCAAAGTAGGACAATACCATTTAGAAGATTTCTCGAAGATAATGGATTATCTGCTTCGGTTGAGAGCTTTCAGATTCAACATTTAGGTAATGGATGGGCAAATTTTAAAGTAAAGATACGGGGGATAGAAAAAATGTATAATTTAAAAATGTCGGAGTGAATAGAAACAAGAACCTTGCGGAATAATCTGCAAGGTATTTTCTTGTATTTTTCTTTTCATGGAAGGCACTGCTCCTTTCCATTTTTCTATGACACAGAAATCAATATTGGAATACAGAGAGATGACCGGGCGCAGGATTTAAGAGGGCAGGGCATAACAGCAGTCTCTTGGATGCCTAAAGCCGGAGCAGAAACCGGGGAAACTACCCGGAACATATGTTATTTTATTACGGAAAGCGATGTGATAGGACTTGGTGAGCCGATTTATCCAATAGAGAAGTACATTTCGGTAAACGAAAAGTGCATTTCCGTGAATGACGGAGCGTATAATCAGAACGCATTCTGAAACAAAACCTATAAATAAGGTATAAAGGAGAAGCTTTTGACAGAGATGCTGAAGGCTTCTTATTTTTTGTTTGGAGAAACGAAACTTTTCTGCGGACTGCTTCGTATTATTAGCAGGTAGGAGGTGTAGGTCATGAATGCTGGTTACAGGTCAGATTAACAGAGAAGGGGTTGTTGGGAATATTTGAAAGGGATATACCGGCTGCCCTATAAGAAGTCATTTCTTTTCCGCAAACGGGTTCTCGTACTGCTGTCAGAAGGGAAGAAACGGTCATAAGAGCACGATACATAATTAGTGTCTGCTGACTAGGTCATAAATGCTGATAAATACTGAATTTTGAGCC
>CANOEC010000020.1 GCA_947564735.1 uncultured Lachnospiraceae bacterium
CATAGTGTCTGAACACCGGATTGCCTCTAAGCGCCCTCTCTAAGTCATCCGCAAATGGAACTTTACCGCCAGCCAGATAACCCATTGTACCAACGTTAAAGGAAAATGTTGTGAGCGCCGATGTACCATCTGGATTCGTCGTGCCAGCCGGATTCGTCGTATCTCCTCCGTCAGCACTACCATCTGCTGACGCGTCACCCGGTTTCGTCGTAGCTCCACCTGTCGTATCATCCGACCCTGTCGTGGCACTACTAATACTTGACGCCGGTATCTCAACGCTTAACGGTACAATGTCCAGAATCACATAGGGCGTTCCATCGCTGTGTTCCTCTACAATCTTACCGATTCCCGTAAAAGATTCCTTCGCAACTGCCTCCGTCGGACGCAGATGCTGCATAACGGGATAAACCGCCACCGTCACCGCAAGAAGCATCGCCATACCGGACGCCGCTTTCTTCCATTTTCTTCTCTTTATACCGCGCAAAGGTTTTGGATTGGTATCCTCAAGCATATACTCGGGAATGTCGCCTTTTCGGATTTGCTCTATTTCTTTTTCTTTTGCCAGCGTCTCCCAATCCAGTTCGCCGGGATTTACCTTCTGGTGTTCCAGATGCGCAATAATCTGCGCTCTGGATGCATCAAACTCCTTAACAACTGCAGATTTTTCCGGCATATCCGCCTCTTCCTGCTCCGGTGCATCAGACACTTTCGAGGAATTTGACAATTTAAGCGTAACCGATGGCATAGGGACAGAATTTTTCTCCACCCCATTTGTATCATCGTCTGTGCTCTTCCTGCCCTTCATCTTTATGATACTAACAACTGCCGTCGCCACCGCTGCCGCAATCGAAGCGATTACAATCAGAACAATGTTTTTATTCTGTTTTTTCTTATGCCATTTCCATTTGATTCCGCTTCTTTTCTTTTTCATAACTAATCGCCCCAATACATTTTCTAAAGGTTAGTTGACTTAAGGAATTTACTTCCATTCTGTTCCGTTGCTTGTGCAAGTCCATGTACCGAATACTTCTCCAGCATTCCACGTATTAACTAATTTGAGCATATAGGTATCGTTAGCTGCATCATAAGTATATTCCTTCTTAATGCCACCTCCCCACTGTACCTTTTCCCCATATGTATCTGACTTCCAGTAGTACCCTGAAGAGGTTTCACTATAGCTTCCTTGGAAACTCGGAAATCCGCTCTCAGACGGAAGCGGCACCTCCAGCATACACTGATTGCCATTGTATGTAAATTCAACCCGTGTTCCCCAGACCGCCGTATCTACTCCGATATTACTTCCATCATTCGTCCGGTTCCATTTACTGCCGTCCCAACTGAATGTACCATAGTTATACACTCTCTTTTTATGCAAATTATTCGTTAAGTCTTCCTTGACAATCTCTATCGTATATGTACCGCCCGGCTTTGAACACTTCACAATACATTTTTCAATCAGAGGATTACTTCCGTCTTTCGCAAAAGATATTAATTTCCAACCTTCTACATCCCTGTTGTTATTAAACGCGCTAATCGGGAAATCGCCATCTGACGGCGACGGAAAATAAGCCTCATACTGCTTATTCTCTTTGGTAAATTCCAGATTAGTCTGAACATTCTCTACCTTCGTCTCTTCCAGTCCCACTCTGGTCCAATCAGCCTGTCCCATACTTGATTCATACTTACCGTAAATGTGAGTAGTAACCTGTTTTCCGTTAATCTCTACAGACGACAGTGTAATCCGATATCTGTCCTGTCCGAGATATTCACAAGTAACCGTAACACTATCTATTTCGCCACGCCACTGTCCATCCTTCGTATAAGAAGTGAACTTATAATTAATTTCCTGTTTCTCATCACTTCTTAAGTCAAACGGGAACGTTCTGTCTGTAGGAGTCGGGAAATTCGTCCATCGTTCTTCACCGTTTACAGTCGGCAGTTGGAGGTTAAGTCCCATATCAAGTTTTACGTTAATGACAGAATCCCACTGTTTATAATAGTAGGTATTGTAATCATCGGGAGCATATTTATAAATTACATCTTTTATATAATAATCCCCCCTGATATACAGGTTATTGGTATATACGAATCCGGGCACAATATGATAAATTCCACATGCATCCTTGGGATTATTGGAACTGTTTCTCTTAATCGTCATGCTGGAACCGAATTTTTCAAACACAATATCACCGTGTGAAGCCTGCCCCGTATATTCGTTTTGCTGTACCACTGCCGGATTCAGAGCACCTATTTTCTCAATCCCGGTACGCTGGTTTACTACCGGCGTATCATCATAGCTGATTCCATAGACTCTGACCCAGTTTCCATTCTCATCTTCTTTGTACGCCGTATAAGCCATCGTATTGAGAATCGTGTTAAAATCTATATTAATTGCCGTCTGCGGATCAATTTTACCTAAAATAGGACCGCCGACTCCATTATTACCCTGCATGATAAAGTGTACATATCTGTCTCTGTCATTGGAGTCATCATTCGGATAATTCACTCCATCGACTACCACACCGACTGCAGGCGGATTTAATATCGCATAATATTGCTCGTCCGCGTCAAACATCGTTCCGATATACTTTCCGTTACCGTCAAGATTACCTAAATATTCTGACGTAATCTCCTCTTTGCCTGCTTCCTCCCTGCTTCCCTTCGGTCTCGGGTCAAGTACTTGGAAATAAATCTCATAGGACTTCGTATGATCCAATCCAAAAATATCCGGGAGGAATCTTTCATTGGCAGCCATCGTATAGTAAAGCATTACCCAGTCTTTCGTATAATCGCTTGTCCCTGCCTCCCTAACGCGGATGCAAAAAACATAACGTCCGTGTTCAGTGCTCAAATGAGAACGCATATAGTCAAAAATACCCGGATCATTATCCGTACCGAACTTCAGCTCCGAACCGATAAATTTCGCCCCATTATTGCCTTCCGTCACCCTAATCACTATCGTTCCGGTCACCGCCCCATAACTCTTGCGTAAAGACAAGTCAGACGTCGCCTCAATCTCAATCTCGTCGCCTTTTTTCGCCGTCGATGCTATCTTAATCTCCGCCTTGCCGGTATCTGACGTCTCAATCGTCGCGGGTCCTCTTACGATTCTCCATGCCGTAAGGTCGTGGTCCTTCGTCTCATCATCCGTCAGACAGGAATGCGCCTCACAGGACCTGCCCAGCATATAGCCCACCGCGCTGCCGTTTACCGTAACGGATGCACCTGCCTTTATAGTCGTTGCCGCGCAACTTAAATCAACGCTGTTTACGCGCTTTACATTGACCTTTACGGTCTTTGCCACCTTGGCATTCTGGTTCGCATACTCCTCGTTCACACGAGAAACCCGCACCAGAAAGCTCTTGCGCGTCTCGTTCGTGCCAATCGTCAGATGACCGTCCGGCGTAATGGACGAAGTCGTCGTGCCGGTATCCACCAGCTCCCATATAACCGCCTTGTCTTCCGCCGTTTCTGCATTGGTGTCAACCTGCGTCTTCTCCGCCAGATTAAAGCTGTCGCCCGGCTCTAACACAACATCTTTCACGGTCGTGATTGTAAACTCGTTCGCTTTTTTCATCGGCTCAATCTCAATCTTATTGAGCGCGATTCTGTTACGCACGGTGACGTTATTGGATGTGGAATATTCTTTATTGCCGTTCTGGAATGTCATGGAAATCATGACTACCCTGTTTTCTTCAAACTGGGAGATATCAATATGCAGTTCTTTGACATGCTGTGCGAGGATTGCCCTGTTGGCATCGGCAAACACCGGCTCCGGATGCGCATCGTCTATCACGGTATCGCTGGTGTTAAAATAAATCGTCTCCGTGTCCTTGCTCCACTCGAAACGATAGCTGTCATTGTCGTTATTGCTGCCCTTTTTATTGACCACGACCAGTATTTTTGTGTCCGGCTCACTGCTAAATTCCGAATCCTTTAACACCAGCTCCGTCCCGTCACCGTAATTAATGCTGTCCGTCGTATCAATGATGACGTCGGAAATCTGGTTTAAGGCAAGCTGCGCCTCCTGCTGTAACATGATATCCGTGTTCGACGATGTATAACTTCTGGAACCTACTACGATGAAACCACAGACTGCCAGTGTCACGATAGCCAGAATAGCTATCGCTATGATCAATTCCACTAATGTAAAACCTTTTTGATCTTTTCTCATAGTCATAGTACTGTGATTCCTTTCTGTCTTGTCTCTGCTTTATCTGCTACGGAGCGGCAATCAACTCTTTCGTCGTCTTGCCGGTCAGCTTTTCCAAATGGATATGATAATTCTTGCTGCCGCCGCGGACATAAATCTCCCACACGTTGGTAGCCGTCGCGCCGCTGTCCAGATTCTCCAGAAAAGCGCCGGAGCTTCTATTGAAGTAAATTTCCCACGCGTTATCCCTGAGCGGTAAATCGTCTCCGCCATCGGTGGTGCCAACCATACATCTTCTTGCGCCAATCTTCTCGGCGCCGTCACTGCCGGTCGTCCAACTGCCAGATTCCATTGTCTGTAATTCGCTGAATATCGTTCCTGTATCATCCCTGTAGAGCAGCAGTCTCACGTTGCCCCGTCCGGCGCTCATCGTCGCAATCTTACATTCTGCTATCGCGCCCATAATATCATTGCTGCAGGTTCTGGCGTTGGCGCTAAAAACAAGCCCGACAGACAATGCCGCCGTCGTGACAACCGCCGCTATGATCGCAATGACAATGATTAATTCCACAATAGAAAAACCACTGTTATTTTTCTCCATCCTGCGCATCTGACTCTATCCTCTCCGTTACTATTTCTTAATCCAGTTCTCATACCGCACAATCTCGGAATAATCAATATTGAGATTCCCGGCTTCGTCCACATCCGCCTCTTCGTAACCGCTCTTAATCATACCCGGTCCGTTACAGAGAATGTTTGACGGAACATTACTGTCCCCCGTCACTGCGGATTTTGCCTGTAAAACGGCATATACGCCTTCTCCATCCTTCTTAATGACCGCATTATTCGAGACCGTAATCTTACCGCTTGCAATAATCAGTCCTTGGAAGTTCCTCGTCACTTCCACGTCACCTATCGCCACAACCAGTCTTAACTTGGAATCATCCACTCTGTATACGTTGCCCGGCTCTTTCCTGCTGTCCACCAGCACTGCCTTCAGGGCGTTCGCTCCTTCGCCGCTCGTAAACTCCACTTTGCCGTGGTTATCATCGAGATAGTCCTGCAGTCCTTCCGTGCTCTCCGGGTCGGTCGGGTTGGTCTCAAGCTTGACCAGATTTTCAAACACGTTCTCCTCGGTGCCCGGATCCTCTTCCAACAGATTCTGCATCAGATTCTCGTAGCAGTTTATAATCTGGTTGCGGTCTTTCAACTCATCTTCATCTACTTCTGTTTTCTCTATATTGTCGGATACTTCCTGATAATCGCCTTCTTCTGCCGGCGGCTCCTGCGCATCACCGCCCTCTTCTCCTTCATCGTCCCCCGACGCCGGTTTGTTCTCTACGCTGGATAATAGCTTTACAATATTCTGCCCCTCCGGATTCGTCATGATGGCATTGTTATTGCCGGCGTCCGTAGCGGATACCATACTGTTGCCTACAACCGTATACCCCTGCACGTTTCCTTTCAGTCTGATGCCGCCCGTGACATACTGGTTGAAGTAATTGTCCAGACTTTCTTTATTGCTGTTGACATTATAGTACTGTGTAAAATATTTTTCCGCATTGACACTGTCCATCACCAGATATAAATACACCTGTTCTTTTTCCGGCTTATAGAGGAATCTGACACCGGAATCGTTGGCAACCGCCTTCTGGTTGAGCGCCGTCATCACATCAACGGGATTGGTCAAATCAACCCCAGCCAAATCAGACGCCTTAATGTCCGGGATTCCATAACTGCTCAGCTTCTCGCCGCCCAACTTCGATACAGCCCTTGTGGCGTCCACGATGCGGAACACTTCTTCATCCCCGTCATCTTCAGTGGCGGCTCCGCCTTCCGGTGTGGAAGCGTCTGCCCCCGGCGTCTGGTATTCGGAAAGACTCTCTATCATTTCACCCCATGCCTTAAAGGACACCGGATTCTGTCCAAGTACCGGCACTCCGTTCAGAGTCCCCACACACTCCGGCGGGACAAGGTAAGCAATCTGATTGCTCTTGACAGAAATAGACTCGCCCATCAGCACATGGGGCATACCGTTGTCCTTTTCATCATCTTTGGACAGGCTGACATATGCTCTTCCGGCAAGCTGCAGAATATTTAAGCCCGTCAGGTCAACGGTCGTATTCTTACCGTTAATCACGATAGCGCTGCTTGAATCCGCCGGGTTTACCCTCTGCATCTCCTTGACAACTTTGCCGTCGCCATCCAATACAACCTTACCGTCGGCGTCAAGCTTCGTCGTCTCTTCCTCAAGAATCGTCTCGTTCGTGTTCCCATACCCGTAGTACTGCCCGGCAAGCGACACGTTGCTCCCTTTACCGGATAGGATTAAGTCGTTTGCAATATACATTCTTCCGGAAACGTCCAAATGACTGCCGTTCAACGCCAGTCCGTTTGCATACACATTCGTGCGGAAGCCTTTGCCGTCCTGTGTCACATTCCGTATAATCAGCTCCGCGTTCTGATTGACCATACTCGTGAAAATCGGGCTATTACCGACAACGATATCTCCGCCCGAAATCACATAAGATGCATCTTCAATCACCACATGACTGTTCTGCGTAATCTGGATACCGCCTTTATCGTTCTCGTCAACGCCACCGTAAATATTGCCGTTGACCGCAATCGTATTGGCGTCCATCTCTATCCCTTCATCGCCAATCAGCACATAGGGGTATAACCGGTCAATCGTCCCTGCCTGTGTGAAACGAAGCTTCGGCACATCAATCGCAATGTCCGTGTTGATGATGGACAGATAATCGTTGGCGTCATAATATTCAATACAAATGTTCTGCAGCGACATGCTTCCGTAACCGTTTATGTCATTCGCCGCCTTGAAACTCGGAATCGCCGTATCCCACGGGTTGTTCAAGATATAGCCGTCCCTGTTCGGGTCGCTCTCATCCCACCATTCCGCATCCACGAAGCCTTTGATTTTATCCTTGTCATAGCGGTTCGGCGTACCTGCCGGTGTCGTGCCAAACTTCTCCTCAACCGCCGCAATATACGCCGTGATGAAGTAACTCTCGCGGTTCGCATCCGTCCCCAGCGCATCCCAGTTGCTCACCACTTCCTGATACGCCTCGTTGATTGCCTCCGACACGGTCTTCTTGACGCCTGCCTGAATCTGTTCCACCACCGTCTCCGCCGAATAAAAGCTGTTTTTTACCTTTAAATCATTAATCTTAATACGGTAGTTTAAATAGGACGCCCACAGAATCGTGCTCGCCAGTATCCCGATTAACGCCATGGCGATAATAACGATTACGATTGCCGAACCTCTGTCATCCCGTTTATTCAGTTTGTCCCGAAACAGTTTCCTGCCTTCGCACAATTTTTTCATTGGCTTCTTCATTCCTTTTTGTAACCCCATAGACGTCACTGACTCATATTCGTAATCGAAGCAAGTCTGTGCACTTCGTCATTGTCTTCAAAATTACTTTCCGTAAAATGCTTTGCCGCCCCGGTCTGGTAAACCGTGATCTCCACATCATATATGATGTTGGTTACTTTATCGCCAACCGTATCGCCGGAAAAGGTGCATTTATTCATATTCCCGGAAATATGTCCATCGAATAGAAAAGTCACGGAACCAATGGTATCCCTTTCTCCGGTAGATGCATTCTTAACCATATTCGTATCGACATTGGTTCTAAAAATCAAATCCCCATCCGCCGCCGTATCCGCAGTAACCATAACCTTCGCGCCATACGACGTCTCTTTTGCCCATAATTCGGCATCCGTCAAATCCGGCGCAATCACATTTGCGTCCACATCCACCGTCGAACGTATCTGTTTTACCAGCGCAATGCTTTTTAATAACGGCTCATCTTTATCTAACAGCTTTGATGCGTCGTTAATCCGAATCTGTATATTGTCTACTGTGCCGGACTTATAAATCGGATAATAGAACAGATAAAAATTGCCGCTGGAAAAACGGCGGGTAACATCTATGACCCTGCCGCCCTCCGAACCGTCATGACCGCTGCTCGTGTACGTGTATTTGTGTCCGTTATAGGTATAACTACAATCGTATATAAAATTAATCTTCGCCTCACACTGTCCGCTGCCGCCGTCCTGTATCACAACGTCTATCGTCCTTTTATCGACGATATCCTCCAGCTCCAGCTCGTCCCAGTCCTCCGGGAGCGTGCCGCCGGCTGCCGTAATATCATCTTCAATCTGCGGCTTCACGTCCTTTAAGACGGCTTCTCCCAGCTTTACATTCTCATGGTAGCTGCTGTCCGTCTTCATCGCTTCCTCGTCACCGCCGCCGTTTATCTCCGCCACGCTTCCGATTTCCGCATAGAACTTGCCGTTAAATTCACGGTCATGCCCGGTTCCTCCGGGATTACCCGGCGTCCCGCCATCATCCACCTTTCTGGAATTGGCGCCGTAAGTAGACGCATCCAGCTTAATCAGCGCGTCATATTCGCTTCCCTGCATCTTCAGATTCTCAATGGCAAAATAATAAATTTCATCGCCCTCGACATGTCCGTCCATATCTTCCGTCAAATCCCTGACGCCGCCCTGAATCATGCTACTGTTCACGATGTAGAATCCATCTGACGGATAGTGGAACGTATCGCCGCTTACGCCTTCCGGCGGTGCAAACTGCTCACTCACCTCTTCGAGCGTGTAAGCCTTCAGACCCTCCATGATGTCCTGCGCCACCGTGGTCGCACGCAGCGTCTGTCTGGACTTCACGTTAATCTTCGTGGACGTCACAAACATATGTAACAGCGGCGCAACGATAATTGCCAGAATTGTCACCGCAATCAGCAGTTCAACCAAGGAAAAACCTGCGTCCGGGTTTTTACGGTATTCTTTATTCAGTTGCCCTTTTCGCTTATCATCCTTCATACTGCTTAACCGCCCCGCTATGTAGCTTTTTTAGTCCACTTCTTCTTCCTCGCCGCCGTCCTCAGTCTCACCGCCCTCCTCAGACGCGTCATTACTCTCGATATCTTCCAAACCTCTCTCGCCGTAAATTTCTATGGAACCGAAAAGATTGTCCGTACCTAACAGAACGGAAGAAAAGTTCGGCGTCACATATTCCTTATCCGCCTGCCCCGGTATGCAATACATATCCACGCTGGTCGTACCTGTCAGAAGCCCGGTGGATTCATCATAGGATACTGTCAGATTGTCGATGCTCATCCTGTTATCCTGCACGCTGATATTTTTGATGCCTCTTTTCAGCCCTTCATAGGACACCAGATAATTGATCGTCACATTGCGGGACATCAGCACGGACGGCATATTTTCCGTACCTACGCCGTTGCCGTTCACATCTGCGTCAGAAGCCGTAACGTCATCGGTGATGCCTTCCTGCGCCTCATATTCCTCTATCTCATCAATCTCGTATGTGTGATCCACATCCTCTTCCTCGCCCTGCAGAACGACCGGTTCACACGCACTGATGCTGATACTGCTGATTAACATCGGAGAAATCAGTTCCTGATTGATTGCAAGCAGGATACTGTCCTCTTCTCTGACATCTATCGGGAACTCTTTGAACACCAAATCCATCTCCCGGTTCATGCTCTCTGTCTCTGCAATATAGCTTTCTTTGTTCTCCATCTTGGAGCTTAAATCATTGATTCTTGCCTGCAGCTCTATGTTCTCCTGTTCCATAGCGTCCGCCTTCTCCATCGTCGGCTGGAATACAAGGAAATAGGAGCAGACCACTGCCAGAATGCCAAGAAGCCCCAGCAAAAGTAATACATCTTTCTTAGAAACTTTCATGCCTTCACCCTCCTACTCTTGTGTGTCCGCCGCATTGTCGGCTTCCGCACCGGTATCAGCCGTGCCCGCATCGTCCGCACTGTCTGCATCTGTCTCATCGTCCGTCCCGCTCAAAGAAGGGGCATGCACATCCCTATAGATTGCCGCCACTGAGAAATTGACGGTAACCGCTCCGGACTCCTCGTCAATCTCCTCTACCACGGAATTGACTGTCACGCTGTTTGAAATCAGACTGTCAAAAGACCGGAGCTGTTCCACGGCTGCCGCCGCCTCGCTCTTGCTGCTCACATCCATATTGATTGCCACGCCGTCTATCGTACTGGTAAAGGACACCACATGGACGTCTCTTGGCATTTTACTTTCAAGCTCTTCCAGAAATTCTACGAGTTCCTCGTTCCGGTTTTCCGTCTGACCATACATTTTCATTACCAGATTGTAGGATGCCAGTGTCGCCGTATATTCATTATAAATAGGAATGATTGCTTCTAAATCCGAATTTTGCGCATGTAACTCCATGTTCTGCTTCTGCACATCCATATATCTTAAGATGGAAAAAGCCGCCAGACCGATTGCAGCAACAAGCCCCAGACCAAAAACGGTATAGGCGATTGGCGCCGGATTGAATCCGCCCTTGCCGCCTTCCGCTTTTTCTTTTCCTTTGGACTTCTCCGCTTCCTTTTTAAATCCAAGGGGTGCTGCCGCAGCGCCTATGCAGGCAACATACTCACCGTAAAACTGCGTTCTGAAACTTTTTTCCAGATTCCATCCCTGAATCTGGCGCAGTACCTCAACATGGAGATTCAAGTCCTTCTCAAGCACTTCCGCCAAGCCCTTAATATTGGCGCCAAGTCCTGTAATATAAACCTTCTCCACAGCCGCATCCGCATTGTGAGACGTATAGTAATCCACAACCCTGCTAATACCAGACGACAACGGCGCAATCGCCTCCACCATCTCAGGCGAACCGACACAGTCATTCATCGACACGACTTCCATAGCCGTCTGCACCGAATCCGCCTCCGCCCATCTGTTAGAATCTATGACCGTCTGTATCGCTTCCTCCGCCCCGTATGCAACATTCCGGACAAAGGCAAGTCTGGCGTCACGAATCGCCATGACCAGCGAAGAACGCTCGTCAATCTTAATCACGAGACTCGTACCCTGCGGCTGTTTATCCTTTGCCACTTGAAATACGCTGTTCCCGGCATAGTCTATTGCCGCAATTTCCAGCTTTAACGCCTTAGCCAGATCATAATACCCGTTAAGGAGCGCCCTCGGCGCCGCCAGCACGAGCAGCTTGTACTGCTGCGTGCTCTTCGGGTCTCCCAGAACACCCAGAATGCTGTATGCAAGCTGATACTGACTTAAATCTACCGGAAAATAATCAGAAGCATTGGCGTTCACCACGTCCGCAATACGATTTTCCTTTACATACGGAATCGTAACCTCACGGCTCGCAATCCTTCCCGAAGTGATGGAAAAGACCACCTGCTTCGTCTTAATCTTCCTCTGTGCAATTGCACTGCTCAACGCCTCGATGTATTCCGGCGTTGGCGTAAGTATACCGTCATTGATAACGCCTTCCGCTGTCGGTATGGTAAAAAATCTGTATACCTTATGTGTTTTTGCCTTATAATCAACCTCGCAGACTCTTGTCAACGAATAGCCGATTTCGATGCTTATCGCTTTTGCAGCCATTAGTTGTAGTCTCCTTTCGACTTCCCCAGTGTATTTATATAAAAAATTGAGCTTCGCTCAATTGCGAGATTCGCTTCGCGAACTCGTGCACATACGGAGCAATTTTCTATTACATAAAAAAGCACATGTTTTATTAGTTTCTATGCGCTTCTTATTTTCTCAAAAGTAGTCTGCCGCACAAATTTTTAAGAGAAAGCGGCAATTCTCCTAAATGCAGTTAGAACTGTCCAAGATACCATGCAAGCATCTGACTCCCCCACATCGCCGCGATAAACACGCCTGCGGAAAGGTAAGGTCCCATCGCCAGCACATGGTCTTCATGACTCACTTTCATGCGAATCACATGAATGACCGCACCCAAGATGCAGCCTAGTAAAAATGCGATAATAATCAGTTTCCATCCAAGAAACAATCCGCACGCCGCCATCAGCTTCACATCACCGCCGCCGATTGCCCGCCCCTTGGATGCATAATATAAAATTGCAAGCACCGCACTGACGGCTAAGAAGCCTATCAGGTAACTAAGGATATTATGATAATCCAGAGCCGCCCGAATCAGCCCCAGCGCCAGTATAAACAGATTGATTCCAAATGGAATCTCATAAGTTCTAAAGTCAATGACACTCAGTACGAGGAGCGCCGATGTCAGTAAACAGTAGAGTAGGGAGTCTACGTTTACTCCGTGTATGCATACGATCATCACGTATAAGATTCCGTTCACTGCCTCAATCAGAGGATACTGGACGGAGAGCTTTGCCCCACAAAAACGACATTTCCCACGCAAAAACAAGTAACTGAACAGTGGAAACATATCGTACCACTTCAACTGTCTGCCGCACGACATACAGTGCGACCTTGTCTTCACGATATCTTCATGCTCCGGAATCCGGTAAATGCAGACGTTTAAAAAGCTTCCGATTACGATTCCGAAGAAAAATATGATGATGTAAAATAGAATGTCTACGAGCATGATTCATGTCCTTTGTAGGGGGAATGTTGTTGAATTTTTGAAAAAGGCGAAACGGAAGGTCGTGCCGCACAGCATTGGGATTGCATGTGGAGGGCACGCTTCCGTTCGTCTATGTTGTTATGTCACACGTTGTAGGTTTGGTGTGAAGTTGTGTTAGGGATTAGGGTGTACCGCTGCCAATCTTCTTACCTGCCATAGCATCTCTAAAATTCTGCGCAGCATCGGTAGTTGTTCCAGCAGTATAATCAAACTTAACATTACCGTTCGCTTCTACCTCTACCTCTATTGTATATGTTGTCCAAGCAGTTTTACTAACACAAGTAGTCGCCATTGTGTGAGCGGTTGTATTTACATCAAATCCTGCTTCGTCAAGTGCCTTATCCAAATTAGCAATACCAGCCACATCAATAGTTGTATTTGTGCCATTTACTACAATATTGCCTGTACCTACTCCGAGCACATCACCTGTAGCCACATCCGGGTCAGATGCATAAATCTGAATAGCCGTTACAATTTCCGTTGCATTCGTAACATCTGTTGAATTTCTTGACTTCTCAACATATTTCAGATACTGAGGTGCAAGAACAACGATCAGGACTGCCATAATAGCAATAACGATGATCAACTCAACAAGGGAAAAACCTTTGTTGTTCATTTTTTCTTTTCTCATTTCACTTTCTCCTTTTCCTCTTAGATTGTTTTGTTTGTTTCGGATATTCCCTAATACCCGTATCTTAAACACGGCAGCTCCCCTACACACTGTCATGTTCAATTCTGTTACAAATTTTACAGATTATCCAGCGCCGCATACAAGTTAACCATAGGCGCCATAACCGCACCAATCAGCACACCGACGATACAGGCAAGCACGATGATAATCATCGGCTCCATCGCCGCCATCAGAGACTGCACCGCCATCTCCACTTCTTCCTCATAATAATCCGCCAGCTTATTGAGCATTTCCTCCGTGGAACCGGCTTCCTCGCCGATACGAATCATATGGTAGACCATCGGCGGAAATAATCCGCTGGTCTGTAGCGGCTGGGACAGAGGCACACCAATCATAATCTGCTCCACAGCCCCTTTTAATGCTTCTTTAATCCAGATATTTCCCATCGTATCCGCTACGATATCCACTGCCTCTATCAAGGGCACGCCTGCCGTCAGCAACGTACTCAACGTTCTCGCCATCTGCGCCGAGGCGGATTTTACAACCAGATTCTTGATTGCAGGAATCTTAAGCGCCAGCTTGCCTACCACATGCTTACCGGAATTGGTCTTTGCCCATGTTTTAATCATAAACACCGCTATCGCCACTACCGGAACAATGATAAACCAATAGTTCTGAATAAAGTTGCTCATTGCTACAACCGCTTTTGTAATAGCCGGCAATTCCGTTCCCAATTCTTCAAACATGTCCATATATCGTGGGATAACGAACACCAACATGACAATCACGACTGCCACCGCTACAAGAGCAACGACAATCGGGTAAATCATGGCTTTCTTTATGAGCGCCTGCGTCTTCGCCGACTTCTCGAACTGGATTGCCATACGCTCCATGGCAGTCTCTAAACTACCGGACGCCTCGCCCGCTCTCGCCATCTGTACCAGCAACTCCGGAAACACCTTCGGATGACGTGATAAAGAATCCGCGAAACTCTCACCCTTCTCCACGTCGGCACGGACTGCCTGCAGAGCCTTCTGCATCTTCACATTCTCTGTCTGTTCCGCCAGCATGTTAAGTGTCTGTATAATCGTGACACCCGCTCTGGTGATACTGGCAAACTGTCGGCAGAACACCGCCAAATCTCTCGGCGTCGGCTTACCGCCGAGGTCTATGTTAATATCCCTAGTCAGTGCATTCTGTTCCGTGAGATCCAGAACGATCATGCCCTGATTCTTTAATTCTCTCGTTACCTGCTCTTTACTATCCGCATCTCTGCTGCCTTTGATTTCTTTGCCACTCTTATCAATTGCGACATAGCCCCATGTTGCCATGGCATATCCTCCGTATACTCCCCTATCTATACCGATATATATCATATGTACGCCGAAACGCTTTCGGCGACAGGCTCACGTTACAGTTTGTCCCACTTTACATACCAGTACTTTGTGCCTTGTATTATACTACTTTATGTCAAAAAATGCAAATATACTTAAAAAATTGGAATTTTTTTTATCTTTTTATGCAACATGTACAAAATGTTGTGGTTGGATATGACGACACTACAATTATTATGTATACCTACGGCATCACCCTTGATGCGCCAATCAAAAAAACAGCCGATATGGAAACGGCGTCCCCTGTGAACTTAGCACTACTATTGTTTGATGTTGGGATATCCGCAACATCCCGAAACAAGCCCGGATGGCTCATTGAGGGCGGATGCGTCTGTCAGTCAATGTCCTGCCGGAATATGTCAGAAAATCCATTCGACGAAACCAACACAAGAGTGCAATTTGTGCAATCTGCCATCTCAATTTACCAAAGGTTCATTTTGACCCCGACATCATTGTTTCCCAGCGTTTCAAAAAAGTCCACCGAATCCCCATAAACTATTTTTCTCAGAAAAAGGCTGCCGCAGATATTGACATTACTCGGATTGTTTCATTGCCATGCTGCATCCGGCATCATCCAACGTATAGGCTGCTTGCTAAGCACCTTCCGTTCTCCAGTTATGCCATGTCAACTCTTTCTCAACATTTTTCTTGTTTTCTATATTCAAGCTGATTAGCTTTACTATAGCAGTCTGCAATAAAATAACAACCATCATGGCATACATTGTACTTATTTCGGTATACTTTGTCGTTTTGCCTCCTTATACGCGTCCGCTCAGTAGGCGGTCCATTCAGTATCCCGCTTTTATTTTAAATGCCATAACCCGAAATGGAAACATCCTCGCACGGATTGTCCGTCCTGCGTCATAAAAATCCAATATCTCTATACAAATATTCACTCTCACGCATCCCATTAAGAGTTTGCTGCATACAAAAATTCTGTCCATTGTCCTCTATATAAAGGACAGGGCATATAGGGATGCTTTTCACCTGCCAGCTCACCATTTTTTAAAGCCACTGCATCCCGCAGATTCTTTTCTATGTAGCTGGCGTCAATGGGACACTCATGATGGCTGGGAAAAACAAACCTTACATCATTTGCCAAATCGAGCAGTTTTTTCTGACTTTCAATATATAAATCTATGTTCCGATGTCCGCCAAACATGAAAATCGGTCCGCCTTTCTGTACCGAATCTCCCGAAAACAACAGCTTCTTTTTCCGCTCTATCAATGCCACACTCCCGTAAGTATGCCCCGGAATCTCCACCGCCTCCAGACGAAATCCTCCGCACTCAAAAATATCACCCTCTTTCAGAGGCTGCAGACGGATATCATCTTTTATCAAATGCCAGTCCTTTTCATGCAGAAAACACGTTCCAAAATCTTTTAATCCTCCGGCATGATCCGGATCCCCGTGTGTCATAAGCACCTTTACCGGCAAATCGGTTATCTTTTTCACTTCTTGACATACACCGCTGTCTTCAAATCCGGTATCCATCAAAAGCGCTTCCTCTTCCCCGACAATAAGGAACTGCCGCACCCGCCCGTCGTCCAGAATATACATATTTTCCATGAATAAATCTACCTGCATAGTCATTTCCACCTTTCTCTTGCTCCGTCAGTCGTGTCCGTCGTCCAATGCTGTAGACAACATTATAGTATATTGCATCTTATAAGCCAAACTCCTTGAACAGCTCTTTCTGGTATTTCCTATCTTTTAGGGAACGTTTCATATCTTCTTCGCGTCCCTTCTCTATGAGGGCACTTATTAGGCTGTTCAATCTGTCCATTCCCTTCTTGATTCCCACCTGCTCTCCCTCTTCTCGTCCTTCCTGTCTCCCTTCTTCCCTTCCTTCCTGTCTCCCTTCTTCCCTTCCTTCCTGTCTTCCCTCTTCTCGTCCTTCCTGTCTCCCCTCTTCCCGTCCTTCCTGTCTCCCTTCTTCCCTTCCTTCCTGTCTGCACTTTCTCGCAAAATACGTCGTATAATATTCTCCCATAACTACTCCTTCTCCTTCCGCCTGTCTGTCCTGCATTCCAAGCAATATCTCTTCCAGCTCTTTTTCACCAGTCAATGCATACAACAGTCGCATCACCGGTCCGATATGCCTTATTATCTGTCCTGTCGGCTTATATGACTTTCCCTCTGCCAGATAGTCAACTACGATGCGCATATCGCTTCTGAACCGTTGTCTGATTTCTTCTGGCAGATGTGCCATCGGGTAAAGATGGAGTTTAATATTGTCCACATACTTCTTAATCATTGGATTTTCAAGCTTATCCGCAAACAGTTCCCTCATATCGAGATGCGGCTTCCATTCCTTATCACCCCAATAAAGCACCAGAATCACTACCGGATATATCTGTCCTTCTTCATACTCATTCCGGTACACAGCCCCCTCATACCCAGCCTTGCGCAAGAGTAGACGATAGTTTTCATTCGACTCATTTTCCAGAATATACTGTATCTTTATTGTCCGTCCTGCCACATCATCCGGCAATCCGGATATTTTGCTTCCACGCTTTATATCTTCCTTCTTCCCGTTTCTTCTACAGCTATGCACTGCCAGTCTGCCCTCTGTCCTATTCTCATAATCCATCGTTTCATATTTGCTCACATCATGATACTGATTATGCAGTCGTCCGTACTGCTCCTCTTCTGCCTCTGTTTTCAATCCCTTATCATTCCCTTTGCCTGTTATATCGGCATACAATGTCTCTGTGGGCGCGGCGCACAGCATTTCAGATGAGACTATCTGCTCGCCTTCATACACCAGCGCATTGATGATATCTGCAAACACATCTGCTCTATTTTCCAGTTCCTTCGCCGTCAAATCTTTTTGTCCCATATGTCCCCTTTCTTCTGTCTATGCAGGACACATAGGTGTTTCACTTTCTTGCGCAGACTTAAGATTGTCTGTTTTTTGAAATTGCTCCATCGGCTGTTCCTGCCCTGTCTGTGAATAAGTGGCAGAATCTGCCGGATCATTCTGAGGGGACTTTGAAAATCCCCTCGATGTTTAAAAATTCTAACTCAATTAACTCAATTTTTCCTTATATGCAGTCTTAATCATCCATATCTTATAAACCAAACTCCTTGAACAGTTCTTTACGATATTCCTTATCTTTCAAGGAACGCTCCACATCTTCTTTACGTCCCTTCTCTATAAGCGCACATATCAAGTTGCCCAGCCTGTTCGCTGCTTGCTGGATTTCCCGCATTACTTCCGGTTGTACATCCTGCTGCATACCTGTCTGTAGCTCTATTTCCTTACCTATCCGCATCCATACCTCCCCAGCTATCTGTAGACCTTTCTCCCTGCCTATCTGCAACCCTTCTTCCCTGCCTATACGCAACCCTTCCTCCCTGCCTTCCGCCCTGCACTTTTTTGCAAAATACGTCGTATAATATTCTCCCATGACCACTCCTTCTCCTTCCTAATATTTATGCAGGACGCACTGAAACTTCGTTTTCTTCTATAAATGCAGTGGTAATCATTTTCGTCTTACAGGCCAAACTCCTTAAGCAATTCTTTCTGGTATTTCCTATCTTTTAGGGAGCGTTTCATATCTTCTTCACGTCCCTTCTCTACAAGGGCGCTTATTAAGCTGTTCAGTCTGTTGATTCCCACCTGCTCTCCTTCTTCCCGTCCTTCCTGCCTGCACTTTCTCGCAAAATATGTCGTATAATACTCTCCCATAACCACTCTTTCTCCTTCCGCCTGTCTATCCTGCATTCCAAGCAGTATCTCTTTTAGCTCTTTTTCACCTGTCAAGGCATACAGCAGCCGCATCATCGGTCCAATATGCCTGATTCTCTGTCCTGTCGGTTGATATGACTTTCCCTCTGCCAGATAGTCAACCACGATACGCATATCACTTCTGAACCGCTGTCTGATTTCTTCTGGCAGATGTGTCATCGGATAAAGATGGAGCCTGATGTTATCCACATATTCCAATAGTTCCTCATCTGCAAGCTTATCCGCAAACAGTTCCTGCATATCAAGATGCGGCTTCCACTCCTTATCACCCCAATAAAGCACCAGAATCACTACCGGATATATCTGCCCTTCTTCATACTCATTCCGGTACACGGCCCCTTCATACCCAGCCTTGCGCAAAAGCAGACGGTAATTTTCATTCGACTCATTTTCCAGAACATACTGTATCTTTATCCTCTGTCCTGCCACACCATCCTGCTGTCCGGACACCTTACTTCCACTTCCTATATTCTCTTTCTTCCTGCTTCCTCTACAATTATGCGCTGCCAGTCTGCTCGTTGTCCTATTCTCATAATCCATCGTTTCATATTTGCTCACATCATAATACTGGTTACGCAATCGCCCGTACCGCTCCTCCTCTGCCTCTGTTTCTAATTCCTTATCATCCTCCTTTTGTGTCATTCCCGCATACAGTGTTTCCGTAGGCGCCGCCTGCAGCATCTGTGGCAGAACCACCTGTTTCCCTTTATACACCAGCGCATTAATGATATCTGCAAATACATCCGGGCTGCTTTCCAGTTCCTTCGCCGTCAAATCTTTTTGTCCCATATGTCCCCTTTCTTCTGTCTATGCAGGACAACGGGTGTTTCGACTTCTTGCTTCGGACTTGGCATTGTCTGTTGTTTGGAAAGTATTCCACCGGCTGTTCCTGCCCTGTTTGTGAATAAATGGCAGAATCTGCCGGATAAAATGAATAAACTCATTTGAAGGAAACCGGAGCGGGTTTGGATGACCCGCTCACCGTTTCACGAGTTGTTAAGATAAGTGTACAGAAAAAAGATTTCTTTGTCAATGTTTATCTATTGTAAAAATTAACGAAATATCATTTATTATTTAGATATCAAAGGATACGCGCATCATCTCCGGAACAGATGTGATTCCTTCCAGCACATATTTAGTTGCACTCATGCGGAGCGTGTTCATGCCTTCTTCCAAAGCCTTGTTCTTGATATCTTCCGCAGAACCATTTTTGCTGATGATTGTCTTAAGCGGCTGGGAAACCTCCATAATCTCATAGACACCGATTCGCCCTTTGAACCCGGTGCCGTCGCATCTCGGACAGCCGCACGGCTCATAAATCGTAAGGTCTTCATCCGGATCCCGCATCAAGAGTTCCAGATCGTCAACGCTGGCTTTCTTCGCGCGCTTACAATCCGGGCACAGCCGGCGCACAAGACGCTGCGCGATAACACCGATTGTCGCATCGGCAATCAGATACGGTTCAATTCCCATATCCGCCAGACGCGTAATCGTACTTGCCGCCGAGTTCGTATGCAGCGTGGAAACAACCAGATGCCCCGTGATAGACGCCTGTACAGCGATGGATGCTGTCTCTTGGTCTCGAATCTCACCAATCATAATGATATCCGGGTCCTGACGCAGAATGGAACGCAGCGCCGATGCAAATGTCAGATTCGCCTTATTATTAACCTGCACCTGATTGATACCGTCTATATTCGCCTCCACCGGGTCTTCTACGGTGATAATATTAACGTCTTCTTTGTTCAGCTCACTCAACGCAGTATACAATGTGGTAGACTTACCGCTTCCGGTAGGTCCGGTTACCAGCAGAATACCGTGCGGATTCTTAAGGATATGGTCGAATTTCTTCAGTTCATCCGGTCTTAAACCAAGCTGGCTCTTCTCTTTTGTCAGTGCATTCTTGGACGTCAGACGCATAACGATTTTCTCGCCGTAGACCGTGGGCAGAATGGAAACACGGATATCATACTCACGCCTGTCCACAATCTGCGTAATACGTCCGTCCTGCGGTTTTCTCTTCTCTGAGATATCCATACCGCCGATAATCTTGATACGTGCCACCATTGCCGGCAGAAGACGCACACTGTAAGTTGCCTTCTCGTACAAAGCGCCGTCGATACGGTAGCGGATACGCACCTGCCGTTCCATCGGCTCAATATGAATATCGGAAGCCCTCTGTCTGACCGCCTGCTCTATCATACCTTTGACAAGCTGTACGATGGGCGAGTTATTGACATCTTCACTGTAGAGGTCTTCCTGCTCCACCATCTGGCTTTCTTTTTCTCTCGTATACTCTTCCAGTGCAGAATTTACCTCCGCCTGTCCGTAGTATCTGTCGATTGCCAGCATAACGCTTCCGGTTGTCGCCACCACCGGCTCGACCTGCATATTGGTAATGATATTAATGTCATCCAGTGCTGCTATGTCCATGGGGTCAGCCATTGCAACCCGCAGCATCATATTATCCTGTGAGTACTCAAAAGGCAGTACTTTGTATTTCTTAAGCACATTCGCCGGAACAAGCTTCAAGATGTCTTCTTCTATCTCCACATTCTGCAGTTCGACCATGTCATATTGAAGCTGACTACTGAGCGCCTTGGCAATCGTCTCCTCCGTTACGATTCCCTCATCTACCAGTACCTCGCCCAGCTTCCTGCCAGTACCCTTTTGTCTGGAAAGACCTCTGTCCAAATCGTCAATGGTAATGACTCCGCTATTTACAAGCACATCACCGAGACGCAGTTTTTTTCTGTTGATATCCATACCGTGTAACATCCCCTATTCTTTCTTTGGTTAAAACTGCCGTACATTTAATTTATTTTACCACAAAAAACAATGTGTGGCAAAAAATATTCCGCTCCTGCAGCGCTTTCTCCGTGGCGTTTTCCTATAACGATTCGGGTGTCAAAAGGCGCTCTGGCGATTTTGTATCGGCAAATTGCACTTTTTCCATAAGCTCTATATTTTCCGCATATAATAGTTCCCGTTTACTTGACCGGCATATCCAGCCACACAAAGCTGCAGCAGTTCGTGGCACAGCTTGGGAATCGTGATAGACTGTCCATAGACCTCCCCGTAAGTCTGTTGTAACGTCTGTATGGACTGGGGCTGCAAATCCAATATACGCACAAGCTGTCCGCCCACGCCGTCTATGGGAAAAAAAGTCTGCTGCTCACAGACAATACCGCCCTCATATCCGGGCTTTAATTCATTCAACAAGTCCTGTGCCGAAAGGACAATCCCCGCCCCCTGCTTAATCAGCCTGTTACACCCGCTGCTGAACGGGTCGGTCACTCTCCCCGGCAGCGCATAGACTTCCCTCCCCTGCTCTAACGCCATATCCACGGTAATCAGCGTACCGCTGCGCTCTTTTGCCTCAATGACTAACACCGCATCGCACAATCCACTGATGATACGGTTTCTTGGTGGAAAAAGGAACGCTCTCGGTTCTATTCCCGGCGGATATTCGGAGCAGATTCCGCCCTTTACTATCAGCTGATCGTACAGCGCTCTGTGCTCAGGCGGATAGCAGATATCCACACCGCTGCCGAGCACGCTTAAGGAAAAACCGCCTGCATGGAGCGCCGCCTGCTGCCCGATCCCGTCAATTCCTCTCGCCATGCCGCTTACGACCTGTATCCCTGCTTCTGCCAGCATCTGACCAAACTGCTTCGCCATCATCCTGCCGTATTGCGTGCATTCTCTGGTACCTATTACGGCGACCGATTTTTGGCGGTCATCCGGCAATTTCCCCACATAATAGAGGGCGCACGGTGCGTCGGGTACGGACGTCAGTTTTTTCGGAAAACCTTCTTCCTCTGCTGTGATAAACGATATGCCCCTTGCCTGCATCTGCTCATACTCGGTTACCACATCGGCGCACTGTGCCGCCGCCGTGATTTTCTCCGCCTTCTTTTTACTGCGCCCGCTCAGTTTCTCTGCAAGCTGTCCCCTCTTCGCCATTTCATAGACTTCTTCTGCCCGTCCAAGCTTCCTGAGTTCCCGAAACAATTGTCTGCTTCCTACTCCCACCGCCCGGTACAGCCAATGAATGTACGCCTTCTCTGCCTCCTGTATCATCACTGAAACACCTCCATCTGTCTGTAGCTGATTGCCTCCGCCAGATGTTCTTCCCGAATCTGTCCACAGCCATCCAGATCGGCGATGGTCCTCGAAACCTTCAGGATTCTGTGATAGCCTCTGGCGGAAAGCTTCATCGCGCTAAATACTTTTTCCATAAAACGTCTCTCTTCATGGTCCAAAGGACAAAATCGTTCCACATCCGCAGCCTTCATTTCCGAATTAAAGCACAGCTTCGTACCCACAAAGCGTTCCATCTGTCTGTCTCTGGCTGCCATCACTTTTGTCCTAATCTGCGCACTGCTCTCGCCGGCGGACCGTCCTGCAATATCCTCAAATGCCACCGGCTGAGCCTCCACGCAGATATCTATCCTGTCAAGAACCGGTCCCGACACACGCCGCAGATAGCGCCTGATTTCATAGGGCGTACAATGGCATTTCGCCATATCCGGATAATAACCGCAAGGACATGGGTTCATCGCCCCGACCAGCATCAAATCCGCCGGATAGACATATGTCCCTGCGCTTCTGGCAATCTGTACCTGTTTATCCTCCAGCGGCTGTCTTAAGATATCAAGCGTTTCTCTTTTAAATTCCGGTAATTCATCCAGAAAAAGCACCCCGCGGTGCGCAAGGCTGATAATGCCCGGCATGGGAATCCGTCCGCCTCCGGCGAGTGCGCGTCCTGTAATCGTATGGTGGGGATTTAAAAAAGGACGTTCTTTCCTAAGACTGCCTGCAGACCGCAGCAGACCGGAAATACTGTAGATGGAAGACACTTCCATGCTTTCTTCCATGGACATCGGTGGAAGAATCGAGGGGATGCGCCGTGCAAGCATTGTTTTGCCCGCTCCCGGCGCTCCCACAATCAGCAGATGATGAAAACCCGCCGCCGCTATCTGTGCCGCACGTTTCATTCGCTCCTGTCCATTGATATCCGCAAAATCCTCGCCGCCCATCCCATCTTCTTCCGGCGTTTCTTTCCGTTGTACCGGTACATAAGAAAGTTTCCCCGTCAAGATGTCTATCGCTTCCTTCATATCCGTTACGCCGATGCTCTCCATTTCCTTCACAAGCTGTCCTTCCCACAGATTGTCCTGCGGAAGAATACAACGCTTAATCCCTCTGCCGGCTGCTTCACGCACGATGGGCAGCACGCCTTTTACAAACTTGACTTCCCCCGACAAGCCAAGTTCGCCAATAAACAGTGTATCCTTTACCGCCTCTTTAGAAAGCTTGGATAAGGCGCACATAACGCCGACCGCCACCGGAAGGTCAAACATCGTTCCGCTCTTTGGGATATCTGCCGGGGATAAATTCACATTGATGCAGGCTGGCGGCAAAACCACACCCACATTTTTGAGCGCAACCTTGACGCGCTCTCTGGCTTCCCTCACCTCACAGCCGGGAAGCCCCACAATCTGAAAGCAGGGCAGACCTTGTGAAATATCCACCTCCACTTGGACAAGACAGCTACGGATACCGTAAATTGCCCCTGATGTAATTGTACTAAACAACTCTTCTCCTCCTTTTCATTCATTGTCTTAATCAGATGCATCTTTTCACAAAAACGCTTCTATCAATGTCTGTAAGTCTGAAATCTGGTGGCGATACGCCGGAAACAATAGAATCTTCTCAGAACGACAGATATCATTTTTACATCATAAAAGGACTTGGCATTCTTGTCAAGTCCTTAACGTATTATAATTATATAATCTCAGAGACATATTTATGCAGCAGTCCGAACCGTCATCTCTATTCCAATATATCCTACATCACTTTATTCTGCATCCCGTCGGGATCCTGCGCAAACTGGATCGCCATCTCCCTGTCGATTTTCCCTTCATAGAAAAGCTGCGTGATGGCATCATCCATCGTAATCATGCCCATCTTGCGGTTCGTCTGCATCACCGTCGCAAGCTGATGGGATTTGCCTTCACGAATCAGATTCCTGACCGCGTGATTCGCATGCATGACCTCGAATGCCGCCACCCGTCCGTGACCATCCACCGTAGGAATCAACTGCTGGGAAATAACAGCCTCCAATACATTCGCAAACTGTACTCGAATCTGTTGCTGCTGATGGGGAGGAAAAACGTCGATAACACGGTCTACCGTACTCGCCGCACCGATTGTATGCAGGGTTGACAGTACCAGATGCCCCGTCTCCGCCGCTGTAATGGCAACGCTGATGGTCTCAAAATCACGCATCTCACCCACAAGAATCACGTCCGGATCCTCACGCAGCGCGGCACGAAGCGCATTGGCATAATTCTGCGAATCCAGACCGATTTCCCTCTGGTTGACCATCGCCATCTTATGCTGATGAAGATATTCGATGGGATCCTCCAATGTGATGACATGGGCGTCCCTGTTATTGTTAATCTTATCGATAATTGCTGCAAGCGTCGTAGATTTACCGCTTCCGGTTGGTCCCGTGACCAGAATCAGACCTCTTTTGCGTTCATAGAGGTTGATAACCGAATCCGGCACGCCAAGCACCTCAGGCGACGGCACTTTCGTTCCCACGAGACGGAGTGCCATCGCCGCAGAACCTCTCTGCTTATACACATTAACACGGTATCTTCCCAGCTCCGGTATGGAGAAGGACATATCATACTCTCCACGTTCCTCAAAGCGCTCTCGTTGCACATCGCTCATCATAGAATAGGCAATTGCCAGTGTATCCGCAGGCAGCATCCGCGGGTAATTCATCGTAATCAGATTACCGTTTACACGCATCTTCGGCGGTATTCCCACCGTAATATGTACGTCAGATGCCTTCGCATCACACGCCACTCTCATAATCTCTTCTATTGTCGGCATTTCCTTCCCCTGCCCCTTTTCACATAGTATATTTGTATCAGCCGCCTCTTAAGCCCGGCTGTCTACTTCGTATCCTGCACTGCCACATACTCCGGTTCTTCCACCTTAAATCCCTGCCGCTTCAGTAAATCAATATCCATCACATAACGATTATCCATCGTCTTCATGATATCCTTAATCTCCAAATCCCCGAACATCTCTCTGTCGCTTAAGTCCACGATGCTGTTATCGCCAAACATCAGTATCATCGGCTCCAAAATATTCTGTTCATTGGCATTGAGCACAAGCGCCTTCTCGCCGGTATTTAGCTCCACGCTGACGCCCGGCGCGAGAATATTGATGGAACGTATCAAAGCCCTCACAACATCGCTGTCATATACCTGCGGATTCTCCAGAAGATGCTTGATTGCCGCCACCTCGGATTCCGGCTCCTTCTCGACCTGCATCGCCGTCATTGTGTCATAGGTCTCTGCTACTGCAAGAACCTTGGCTCCTCTTACTGTCTTCATGGAGGAAATGTCCTCATCGTTTTCAAGGCTCTCCAACGCCCTCTGCGCCTGTGAACAGATACGCTTGACATTCGGGCTGGATGAAAATACCATATCAATCAGATTGTGTCCCTGTATCTGTGACATACGGACGGCTTCCTGCTCTTCCTCCGTCAGAATATCTTTCTCTTTAATGTTCTTAGGCACCATCAGCTTGCCGATGTCATGGACGATCGCCGCCTGCACGGTATCCGCCTGCTCATCCAGTCTCATATTCATTTTGTGCGTCACCATAGCGCACAGAATCGCCACGTTCAGGGAATGCTTATACAGATAATCTTCCTTACTCCGCAGATTCTGGACGAAATTAATTTTCTTATCTATGTGGCCGTAACTTTTTACAATGTTTGCAGCTATCGCAGGCATCTTGTAGAACCTTCCCGTCTGCAGAATCTTATCAAGCTCCTCCTGTATGGAAAAAACATACATCGTCTGAAAGCGCTCAAAATCAATATCCGCCTGTGTCATCGGCGGAACGGGTTCCGCCGGTTCCAGCACAAAAATACCAATCAGACCGAAATTTCTGATACTCACAATCCCCTGCGTTGTCAGCTTAGAGTTCCTCTCATACAACAAAACACCGTTTTTATTATAGATAGGACGCGCAAGCCGCATTCCTGTCTTTAAATCATCCCTCTTTACAAAAAGCATCCCCCTTTTTTCCTCCTTTGTCGCTGTGCCGCTACAACGCCTCAAAAGCCTCCCTGAGCTTCTCAAGCGCCCTCTTCTCTATTCTGGAAACATAGCTTCTGGAAATCCCCAGCTTACGTCCGATTTCCCTCTGCGTCACTTCATATTCGCTGGTCAGACCATAACGCAGCGTGATGATTTCCCGTTCCCTGTCATTTAATTTGTCATGAATCAGACCAGACAGTCTTTTTAGCTTATCCTCCGCTTCCATTCTGTCTATCACGTCAATCTGATCTTGTTCAATAATATCCAGCAGATTAATCTCATTGCCCTCTTTGTCCGTACCAATCGGCTCATAGAGAGACACCTCTCTGGAAGTTTTCTTCTTCGCGCGTAAAAACATCAGCAGTTCATTGTCGATACACCGGGAAGCATACGTGCTCAGTTTCCCCTTGCCGGCGTCAAAGGAATCTATCGCCTTAATCAGACCTATCGTCCCGATGGAAATCATGTCTTCCATCTCTTCGTCCACGTTCTGATACTTCTTCGCGATATGGGCAACCAGCCGCAGATTATGTTCAATCAGCATTTCTTTCGCGTCCGCCTGCTCCGCGCCCCCGCCCGTCTGCAACAGCTTTAAGTATGCGGCCTCTTCCTTCGCAGTTAATGGTTGCTTAAATGTTTTCAAAAGAAGCCCCCAAAGTCCATTTACTCTATTCTATGACCCGGCGGCATCTGAAGTGCCTTTCCACCTGAAAAAGAGTTGACTTCAAGGTTTCCATATGCATATTATACAAAGACAGCTTTTAAAATACAACACAAATGATATCAAATAACCAAAAAAATAGAGAAATCAGAAAAAAAACAATCCATTTCAGTCAAATAAAAATTGCGCCAGAACATAATTGCTTACGTCAATTCCCTTGTCTGTCAGCCAGATACGATTCCCATCCTGCGTAAGAAGCCCCTGCCGGCACAAACGATCCGGTATCCTGCCGTAAACCTCCTCTATCCGCTGTCCAAACAGATGCTCAAATTCCCGGCGTTCCACACCGCACATCATGCGCAGACCGAGAAACATATACTCTTCCATCTGTTCCTTTTTTGTAAGTATCTGCCGTTCCGCCACATGCATATCTGTTTCATGCATATTTTTTCCATGCGTATCTTTCCCATGCATATCTGCCGCGTCCATGTCCTTCCCGTGCCTTGTCCAGACATACGCTTCGTAGGCTTTCATGTCCTCCGGATTTTTCCATCTGACATTCTCCACCATGCTGGAGGCGCCAAGCCCGAACCCGGCATAATTCCCGCGCTGCCAGTACACCTTATTATGGCGGCATTCAAACCCTTCTTTTGCATAATTGGATATCTCGTATCTGTGATAACCACAGGACGCCAGATAGTCTTTGGTGAGTGCGTACATTTCACGGTCTTCCTCCTCCGTCGGAAAAAGATACTCCGCCTGCCGCTCATACAGGGGCGTCCCCTCCTCCAAGATAAGGCTGTACGCCGAGATATGCTCAGGCGAAAGCGCCGTCACGACCCGAAGGGTCCGCTCATAAGACAACACGCTCTGTCCCGGCAGCGCCGCCATCACGTCAATGTTGATATTCGTAAATCCGGCGTCCCTCGCCAGCTCATATGTGCGCAGAAACGTCCGATAGTCATGAATCCTGCCGATGCGTGCCAGTTCTTCATCATCCGCAGACTGCAGCCCGATGCTGATACGATTCATACCGCATGTTATGTAATGTTTCAGTTTCTCCCCATCCACCGTTCCGGGGTTTAACTCCGTCGTAATCTCCGCATCCTGCACAATCTGATAATATTCCCTTACCGTATCCATAATACGTGCAAAATCCTCTGCCGGAAGAAGAGACGGCGTCCCCCCGCCAAAGAATACGGATATCACCTGATATTGCCGATACTGCGGCGCGGATGACATCAGCTCTTGGCACAATAGGTTTACATAATTTTTTATTTCTATCTTTCCGCAATCTACCTGCTGTCCGCGCATCTGCCCTATTTTTCGCTCCTCAACCGGAAAAGACAAAAAATCACAGTACAGACATTTCCTTTTACAAAAAGGAATATGGATATAAATACTCAGCTCCTTCATCTATTTATCATCCAGCTTGAGCACGCTCATAAATGCGCTCTGCGGAATCTCCACATTGCCCACCTGACGCATACGCTTCTTGCCTTCCTTCTGCTTTTCTAACAGCTTCTTCTTACGGGTGATATCACCGCCATAACACTTGGCAAGCACATCCTTACGCATCGCCTTGACTGTTTCTCTGGCGATAATTTTGCCGCCTACAGCCGCCTGAATGGGAATCTCAAACAAGTGTCTGGGTATCTCGTCCTTTAACTTCTCACACATCCTTCTGCCGCGCTCGTAGGCGCTGTCCGCATGAACGATGAAGGAAAGCGCATCCACCTCGTCATGATTAATCAGGATATCCAGCTTCACCAGCTTAGACTCTTCATACCCCTTCAGCTCATAATCAAAGGACGCATATCCTCTTGAGCGGGATTTCAATGCATCAAAGAAATCGTAGATAATCTCATTCAGAGGCAGCTCATATTTTAACAAGGCTCTGGAAGCTTCAATGTACTCCGTACTGATATAGCGTCCGCGCCGCTCTTGACACAACTGCATGATGGGACCGATAAATTCCATGGTCACCATGATTTCTGCGCTGACCATCGGTTCTTCCATATAGGCAATCTGCGCCGGATCCGGAAGATTGGACGGATTCGTCAGCTCAATCATCTCTCCATCCGTCTTATGCACTCTGTAAATAACGCCCGGTGCGGTCGTCACCAGATCAAGATTATATTCCCTCTCCAACCTCTCCTGTATGATTTCCAGATGCAAAAGTCCCAGAAAACCGCATCGGAAACCAAACCCAAGCGCAATGGAGGTCTCCGGTTCATAGTTGAGCGAAGCGTCGTTTAACTGCAATTTCTCCAATGCATCGCGCAAATCCGGGTACTTGGCGCCATCTGCGGGGTACATGCCGCAGTACACCATGGAATTAACCTTCTTATATCCCGGAAGCGGCTCGGCACAAGGGTTATTTACATCCGTCACTGTATCGCCCACCGCAGTGTCTTTTACATTTTTAATCGAAGCCGTCAGATAACCTACCATGCCGGCTGACAGTTCGTCGCACGGAATAAACTGTCCGGCACCGAAATAACCCACCTCCACAACTTCCGCTGTCGCCTCGGTCGCCATCATCCTGATTGTGGTTCCTTTGGAAACTCTTCCTTCCATGATACGACAAAACACAATCACGCCTTTATAGGAATCGTAAACCGAATCAAAAATAAGCGCCTGCAGGGGGTTGTCCGGACTGCCGCCGGGCGCGGGAATTTTCTCTACGATTGCCTCAAGAACCTCCTCGATGCCGACACCGTTCTTTGCCGAAATTAACGGCGCGTCCTGTGCTTCGATGCCAATAACGTCCTCAATCTCATTCTTCACCCGTTCCGGCTCCGCACTGGGCAGATCGATCTTATTGATTACCGGAAATACATCTAAGTCATGATCCAGCGCAAGATATACGTTTGCAAGCGTCTGTGCCTCGATTCCCTGCGCAGCATCCACCACGAGGATTGCCCCGTCGCACGCTGCAAGCGAACGGCTCACCTCATAATTAAAATCAACATGTCCGGGCGTATCTATCAGATTGAATATATATTCGTTCCCGTCCTTTGCCTCATAGACGATACGCACCGTCTGCGCCTTAATGGTGATTCCGCGCTCCCTCTCAAGTTCCATATTGTCAAGCACCTGCGCCTGCATTTCCCTGCTGGTCAGGAGTCCCGTTTTCTCTATGATTCTATCCGCCAATGTGGATTTTCCGTGATCAATATGTGCCACGATACAAAAATTTCTAATTTTACTCTGGTCTATTGCCGCCATAATTTCCTCCTCGTCATACAAAAATCAGTATAACAAATCGGGAAAAATATGTCTACTGTTACCGCACCGGCTCCTGTCCGGATAAAACCAGATGAAGCACATGGGCAAGCGGATCGCAGGCATTCATCGCCTCTTCCACCGTATTATTCTGGGCGCCCAGCTCAATTAAGAGGGTTTTCGGGCACAAATGCATATTATAACGGTATGCCTTCAGGTAAACTCTCCTCGCCAGCCCCGGATAATACTCGTTACATGCCGCCTGCATCTGAAAAGAAAATGCCAGATTATCTTCCAGATAAGGATTTTCCAGATATTCAATGTTTCCCTTGGCAGTGCGGCTTAGACCGTTAAAAAACATAAACTGTGCCGTCGGTCTTCCCTGCAGATTCATAACCAGCCGTTTCTCCTCCGGCATGGCATCCCGGTGCAGGTCGATCACCACCTCAATGCTGGGATACTCCGCCAGAAGCTTCTCCAAGGCAGGAAGGGCACTGTTGTAGGCATAATCCCTTGACTCCTTATCGTAGCTTTCGGTGTGGTGCATCACGTTATACCCGTATTTCTCCCGCAGCACAGACGCCAGATACTCGCCTACGCCGACGATGCTCGTGGATTCGTCTCCGGCAGCGGAGTCTGAAAACGCCTCCAGAGAATGCGTATGATAAATCAGAATCTGGGGATTATCCGCACCGCCCTGCATACGCATATCCTTGGCAAGCAGCGCATCCACCTGCAAAAGTCCGTCACCCGCTCTTGTCGTACTATCCACAGCGTAGAATGCCTTGACAAGCGACTCATAATCCCGCAGTTCGTCCCATTTGTAACTGTAGTTTTTTTCCTGCACAGGCATAAAGGACGCCACCACAGGCTCTGCCGGCGTTTCCTCCTCCACAACTTCTTCCACCGGCTGATTTTCCAGATACATCCCGTTCTCGGCAAGCATTGCATCCGCAAGACCCTGTTCCAGATGCATCGCATTTTCATCATATTCCAAATCTTCCTCTGCAATTGACTTGCGGTCTTCATCGCTGCCTTCCATCATAAGAAGTCTTGCATAATCGCTCTCCGCCGCCTTTTCTTCCCCCTCGCCATCCATCAGGCTGTACAGAAATACCGGATAATCCGCAAGAATCCACTGTTCATATATATCACTCGTTATTCCATTGTTTGTCCCTTGATGAATCATACGGACGGCAGGTAGGTATGTCCCCAGCATCACATCCTGTATCCATCCTGCAAACACGCTTTTCCCACGTTCCTCCTCCGGTCCGCTTTTCGCCATTTCCAGCAGTATAAAGATACACGATACTATAACAAGTGCTACTATAATTATTTTTATGAATTTCTTTTTCATGTCCGTACTAATGCCCATGCCTTTTTCTCAGCCTGCGAATTTGTAAGCCAAGACGCTATAAGCGCCGGCACAAATTTGCGAATGAAAAATCAAAGATTTTTCATTCTTATCTATATATATGCAGTACGGACACGACTTCATACCATCGTTACACCAGAGGTTACGTTTCTTCCAGACAGTTGAGCGCTTTGTTGATTCCATCGCACAAAATATGACTAATCTGCTGAATCTGCTGGTCAACGTCTTTCGTCGTGACATACATGTTATTCAGTTCTTTCAGCGTAACCGGACGTTCTCCCATGGCGTCTCCCACGATTGTCGCCGCGTCAACCACCGTCGGAACCCCCAAGGCAAGCACGGGAATATGCAGACTTTCCTGCGTTATGGCATTGCGGTGATTTCCAACACCGGAACCGGGATGAATCCCCGTATTGGTAATCTGTATTGTCCGGTTTAGTCTTTTGGTGGAGCGCGCCGCCAGTGCATCAATCACAATCACCATATCCGGCTTCGTTTCATTAATAACACCTTTTATGATTTCTGCTGACTCCATACCCGTCTTCGCCATGACGCCGGGAATCAGGCTGCTGACCTGATGCATCTTGGATCTGTTATAGGCAACCTTGCAGGCATTCTTGCCATACTCACGCACGATATGCCTGTTGATAAACAGATTATCTACCACATTCGGACCAAGCGAATCCGCCGTCACCTCCCGGTTGCCAAGCCCCACCACCAGAATCGACTGCTCTTTGTCCGGCTCCGGCAGTACTTCGCGGATTTCTCTCGCCAGAATCTCTGATATCTCCTGATGATAGTCCTCCTCCGGTTCCGTCATCGCCGGCGCTTCCAGCGTAATGTAAATCCCCATCGGCTTTCCTAACATTTTTGCCCCGTTCTTTGTCTCTACGATGACTTTGGTAATGTGCACGTCACATGTCTCGTCATAATCTTCCTCCACTGTGACGCCGTGCAGCCCTTCCGCCTTATCCTCAATACTTTCTCTGGCTTCCAGCGCCAAATCTGTCCTAACTGCCTGCCAGCTATCCATGTCATATTCCTCATTTCCCGCATTTTATCTTACTATATGCGTATATTTATAGGTTAGTTCCTTCCTCCCTTTTGGTACTTACAACTTTCTTTTCTATTTTTTGCAAAAATAAACAAAATATGTATTGACATCACGATTCTCATAAACTACAATAATATGCGTGTGTTTCCATTAAAACGTCCGTGTCCGGCTTTAATGAGACACGTCCATTATAAAAAAACGAGCTCCGCTCGTTTGCGAGATTCGCTTCGCGAACTCGTGCGTTAGCGTAGGAATCTCCTATGAAACAAAGAAAACAATACAGAATGAATCGGAGGTGTAATCATGGCTAATATTAAATCTGCAAAGAAAAGAATCTTAGTAAACAGAACCAAGGCTGAGAGAAACAAATCCATCAAGTCCGGCGTGAAGACCGCAGTGAAGAAAGTATATGCTGCGATTGAAGCTAACGATAAAGAAGCTGCAAAGGCAGCGCTTACTGCCGCTACGTCCGCACTTGACAAGGCTACTAAGAAGGGTGTATATCACAAAAATACATCTGCAAGAAAAGTATCCCGTCTTGCTCTTGCCGTAAATAAGATGGCGTAAAACAAGAAAATCTGCTTCGCAGATTATCTTGGGAAGAATGCTTCGCATTCTTCCACTCTTTGGCGGAATTTTCTATTACAAAACAAAAACACTTCCTACCGTCATGGGAAGTGTTTTTTTGTTCCAAATTCTATCTACTGTGACCGCCGCCACCATGGCTGCCTCCGCCTCCGCTGTGACCACCACCGCCGCCACTACGACCACCACCGCCGCTGCTGCTCGATTCTATCTTGCGCGTCACTACGGATTTGCGTAAGAATCTGTCTTCTTTTATCCGAAACTGCGGTTCCAGCCCGTTCACATAGGTAATCGCTGTCGTTGTTTTCGCACCGCTCTTTGCCCTTCTGTTACACAGTATAAAAACAGCCGCCGAAATGATTCCTATCACCCACGGAACAATGTCCGGCACATACAGATGAAACGCCCGCAGCCCCGTCATATCATGATAAAAATCATTGACATAGGTTTTGTACGCTTTATACGGATTGTGCTCCACATACCGGTACACATTGTCCAGAAGATGATCGATATCCATGTAATCATATGCATCCTTCACCTTACCTGTCGTACTAAACCATGTATAAATACTGCCGTCGTCTTCCCGATACCAGTTATCTATCAGCAGGACGCCGTCACCGTTTGGCTTGTCATATCCGAAATTGTTATCCTCATAAAATGCCTCTGCGTAGATTCTGACAAATTCTTCATAATCTGCATAAGGGTCGATTGCCCGGGCATATTCCTTCAAAGACTCATTCAACGTAATCAGTACGATGTCACATCCTGTCTGCTTCTCACGCTTCGCAATCAGCCGGCGCAGCTTCTCCTCCTCTTTGCCTGTCAGTACATCGCCATAATCAAATACCCGTTCCTTTGTCGTACACTCTTTATTCGTTCTCTGATGCCCCGCTGCCTTGGAAGTCATCCAGTGTCCGCCCGCCAGCAGCCCGTAGATGCATAGCATAACGCCCAATACGATATAGAGCCACTTAAAATAATGAAAATATTCTCTCACTGTTTTTCTCCTTTTATAAGATTTCCAAAGCCCTTATCGCAAGGGAACAGATTGCCGTCACAACCGCAAAGACGGAAGCCCCGTAACCGATGACTTTCCCCATGGAAACAGGTGTTATGCCAATAACCTTGCCCGTCTGTCCATTCACATGATACTGATACGTCCTGCCCTTATACCTGTACAAATACTGCCACACCGGCATCAGCGCATATCCCACGCCATTTCGCTGCAAATTCAAATCCTTACGCAGAGGTTTGACCGTATTGTATGCCTGCAGGGACTGACGCATCAATTCTTCAGACGAATTACGCGCCTTCACCTGCGCCCTGCCTTCCAGCTCCGGCGCACTCTGATTGTAGACTTCGCCGTAAAAACCCGACATATATTTCGCTTCGAACCCCTGCAGCATCTGGTAATTGTACGGTTCCATCAAATCCATTACGCCGTCTTCCATCGCATAGGAGGCATCCACGGGGATTTTATCAAAGTCCACATCCATCTTACGAACCACTTCATAATAAGAAGTCTCCGTATACTCAGTGTTCCCGCTGGTCCAGCTCCTGACCCGCGTTCCTTCGCCGACGAAATCATAACAAGCATTATAGTCATACAGCCAGAACGGAACATAGATGCCGACCATCTTTTCCAGACTTTTTGCCGACATAAAATCCGAGGGCGTAAACATCCTCCGCTTAAACTCCGCTTCCATTGCCCCTATCGCCATGTCCTTATTGACTTTAAAGGGCAGAATCAAATGTGGTTCGTAGACGCCTTGCACCCGTTCCTCAAATATGAGATAACATCCGCAATGTTCACATCTGGATGCTGAAGTATAATTCTGCACCTGAATCGGCGCGCCACAGTTGACACACTGCGTCAAAGAACCGCCCTGCACCATATCTTCACTGTCCAGTCCCTCACAATGAGGGCAGTACATTTTTGCCCTGCCCGGCTCGTATACAACATTTCCGCCACAATTTTTACATTTAAATAACATCCCACTCTCCCATCCCGGAGTGTTTACGCGACATACAAGAAAATTTGCTTCGCAAATTATCTTGGGAAGAACCTGCGGTTCTTCCACGCTTTGGAGAAATTTCCTATTATAGAACAAAGCTCTGCTAACGCAAAGTGTAATGCCGCCGCTCCCGGTATCTGCTATGTACGGTATTGATTTTCTGTCAATTCCTTTTTATTTTAACAGAAATCATGACAAAATAACAGTCTTGACTTGCCTGAATAAAAACTTCCTTTTCCGCACATTCTCTGTTATACTAATATATTAATATCGGTAAAAACAACAATTCATAACCATCCCATAAAGAAACGAGGTAAAACGTGAAGAAAATCGCTATCATCACCGGTGCAAGCACAGGACTTGGCAGAGAATTTGTGAAACTTATTTTAGAGAAAAAGGAAATCGAAGAAATCTGGGCGATTGCCAGACATCAAGACAAGCTGGATAAACTGCGCAGACAACTGGGAAACAGAATCAGAACGTTTTCCATTGATTTGTCAAACCGTGCACGCATTGAAGAATTTGGCGTAATGTTGTCGGAAAGCGATGTAGAAGTCCGTTATTTAATAAATAACGCCGGTTACGCAAAATTTTGCTCCTATCACGACTTAAATGTAGCGGATTCCCTGAATATGATTGATTTAAATATCGGCGGTGTCGTGGCAATGGGACTTGTCTGTATCCCTCACATGCCGTCCGGAAGCCATATCGTCAATATCGCTTCGCAGGCTGCCTTTCAGCCGCTTCCTTACCAGAATCTGTATAGTTCCACGAAAGCCTTCGTGCGCAATTATACAAGGGCGTTAAATGTGGAGTTGGAAGATTGCGGCATAACAGCCACTGCCGTCTGTCCGGGCTGGATCAAAACCCACCTGTATGAGCGGGCAAACATCGGCGCTGCAAAGGCAACAAAGCGCTTCTGTGGCATGACCACCCCCGACAAGGTTGCAAAAAAAGCAATGGCAGACGCTGACCGCGGCAAAGATATCTCTATCTACAGCCTCTATGTCAACTTCTGCCATATAGGCGCCAAACTGCTGCCGCAGCAGCTCATGATGAAGCTCTGGCTGCAACAACAGCATATCGACCCGCATTCCAATACAAAATAATACAGGCTATTCCCGTCCGTCCCAGCAGTATGTACACAGTTTACATTTCTCAATACCGACGGATGCAATCATATCGTCCAGACGATGATAGCGGAGAGAAGTAAAATTCAGCTTCTCTCTTATTTTTTCCAGCATATCGCCGTACTGTGTGCTGTCCGGGTCAGCATACACCGACAGATTCGGATATTTGTTCCCATCTTCCATCTCTTCGATGACACGGCGGGCAATCAGTTCCATCTCCGAAGTCGAACGTGAAAAATTCAAATATTTACACCCAAACAGAAGCGGCGGACACGCCGGACGGATATGTACCTCTCTGGCTCCGCTCTGATAAAGGAACTCGGTTGTTTCGCGAAGCTGTGTGCCCCGTACAATCGAATCATCTATCAGAAGAAGGCTTCTGTCTTTTATTAAATCATGCACCGGTATCAGCTTCATTTTGGCAATCAGATTGCGCTGGCTCTGAATGGTCGGCATAAAAGAACGGGGCCACGTGGGCGTATATTTGATGAAAGGTCTGGAAAAAGGCAGCCCCGACTCATTGGCATATCCGATTGCATGGGCGGTGCCGGAATCCGGTACCCCGGCGACAATATCGGGATGCGCGTCATCCCTCTTTGCCAGCATCGCTCCGCAGTGATATCGCATCTCTTCCACGCTGATTCCCTCATAGGACGAAGACGGATACCCATAATATATCCATAAAAACGTACAAATCTTCATCTCTTTGCCCGGCGCCATCAAGGATCTGACTCCTTCCGGCGTGACAATCACAATCTCGCCGGGACCAAGCTCCTTCTCCGGCATATATCCGAGATTCAGATAGGCAAAGCTCTCGAAGGATACACAGCACGCACCCTCTTTTTTACCGACCGTAACCGGCGTCCTGCCATATCTGTCCCTCGCCGCATAGATTCCCTTGGCTGTCATTAAGAGCATCGTCATCGAACCGTCAATCAGCTCCTGCGCATAACGGATTCCCTCAATCAGATTGTCACGCTGGTTAATCACCGCCGCAACAAGCTCTGTGGCATTGATATCTCCACCGCTCATCTCCAAAAAATGACCGTGACCGCTGCGAAACAGTTCTTCCACAATTTCATCTTTGTTATTGATTCTCCCAACCGTCGTAATTGCGTAAGTACCGTGATGGGAACGCACAATTAACGGCTGCGGCTCATAATCCGAGATACAGCCGATACCCATACAGCCGTGCATTGCATTGACATCTTTATCAAATTTTGTGCGGAAGGGGGCATTCTCAATATTGTGAATGGCTCTGTCAAATCCCTCCTTTTGACTGTAAACCGCCATACCTGCCCGCCTTGTTCCCAGATGTGAATGATAATCCGTTCCAAAAAACAAATCAAACACACAATCTTCCTTCGCCGCTACTCCAAAAAAACCACCCATACTATACTCCTCTCATGTCTCCTGTCCCAGTTGTGCTACTCGCATACTGTATATCTCTGCCGCCTTTTCGCGACACGTTATGACACCCTACTGCCATCATATATCTCGCAGCCGCATCGTCCGCTCTCCTTGACCACATAAAGCATCTTGTTCGCCTTTTTCCCAAGGCTGCGGCAATCGTCTCCCTCTTCATAGAATGCCGCGCCGACGCTGATAGAAACAGGCGGCAGCTCCTTTTGCGGATGCAACAGTCTGTCGTTTGCCATGCCGACCTGTCTGCGGACAGCCTCCGCCTCCTCTCCGCTCATGTCCGGAATCCATAATGCAAAAATATCACCGCCTGTTCTTGCAATGCACGCACACCCTTCAAAATGAGTATACAATACGCCTGCCACATTTCGCAGTACGGCATCTCCCGTAGCACGTCCATACAAATCATTAATCTCCCGAAAACGATCTAAATCACTGATTAAAATGCATCCCCGACCGTGACCGTCGCGAATCGTCGCATCGACAACCCTGTAGAATTCCCTCTGTTCCGCCACCTTATCCAAGACATTCTGCAAATTGATATCTGCATGTATTCCCGATTCTACAGCGGCATTCAGCATTTTACCCTCACTGTCACCATTCAGACTGTCTATTTCGACAGCCGTACCGCCTTTGTCCGGTTCCCTTTTTTCCTTTTTACCTATCCTGTTATGAAATAATTGTATGATTCGTTTCTTCATTTCCCTTTATTCCGAATGCATATGCAAGATTACAAAACATATATGCCGCAGAATCCGGAATCCGCTTTTTATTCCGGTACAGATTTCATACTATCATATGGAGAAACAATCTGCAATATTATCTCTCCTATCCTTCCTCCCATATCCGTCCCCTACTCCCTGCCAACCGTTCCGTACCGATTTGGAACCGCCGGATTTCCCGCCAGATACATGCTGTTTCTATTCTAGTTGTTTCTATCTGCATGTTTCTATTCTATCGGAAGAATCTGTATCACATTCACCGAGTGCGGCGCAAACTCTATCTGCATACCGCTTTGAAACCTCCCCAGCTTCTTCTCTTCAATGACGACCTCGGTTCTGTCCCTGTCGTTATAAGAATCCGTGCTCTGACCGGCTATGCTGTACATGGTTACCTCGGCATTCTCTGCTTCACAACAAAGCGTAATACTATGACTGGCATGGGCATCTTTATTCACCGCCGCCAATGACATGCCTTCCCGGTCAGACCATTTCGCTGCAAGCAAATCCAGCGCTTCTACCGATACCGTATCTCCCGATTTGCTCCGCACGTCCATTGTCGGTGCTTCGTCCTCCGCCCATAAATCAACAATCGTATCGCCAAGATAATTCACATACAAGTCAAACACATGATACGTGCTCCTAAGTACAATCCCCTTATCATAACTGTAGATGCAGCCCCTCGTATTCAGAATCGGCGCAAAATTTGCCATACCGACAATATCGCAATTCCTGTTCATCGCATTTAAGAAACATGCCGTAAACACAGCATCCGCCATGGTGTAGGTGCTGTTATCATCGTTCTTATCTCTGGGCGTCACATAATCGTTCACATCCACACCCTGCCTAATGGTATGGACATTCGGGTGATGCCAGCCTCTTAGGTTCCATTCGTCAAACGCAATCTTAATCCTGTCTTCCAGACGCATCGCCGTCAGAATCCCACGGACATCGTCTACCGAACGGGCGATATCTTTCGTAAACGCCATACACTCCTCATAAGAAGCCGGTTCATGAACCTCCGCCATCATATCCCAATACTGGTGAATGGATATCCAGTCCAGATAGGGACCGCAGTTCTTAAGAAGATTGATGTTCCAGTCAATATCCGCCAGCGCCGCTGCGGAAAGCTGTACCCTTGCATCCACATGCATCATCATCTTGGCGGACTCGCGCACAAGCCGTCCCCATTCATCGGCGCTCTTTGCTCCAATCTCCCAAAAACCGTAATTTTCGTTGCCAATGCTCCAGTATTTTACTCCATACGGCGCTGCGTACCCGTTCCTGCATTGGTACAAATGTACGGTTCGCATCCTATTTTCCGGCACAGCCTGATATACTCATCCGTACCAAATGTGTTGGGGTCTTCCACCCTCCACGCCTTGTCAAACAAAGGCTTTCTCTGCGCGCCGACGGCGTCTTTCCAGTGATATGAGGATACGAAGCATCCGCCCGGCCAGCGCAGTACCGGCACTTTAATCTTTTTCATCGCCTCGATAATATCCGTCCGAAATCCGTCTTCATCGGACAAGGCATTGCCCGGATCGTAGATTCCGCCATAAATCTGTCTGTGAAAATGCTCTATGAAATGCCCGTAGAGCATGATGTCTCGTATTCCTTTTATTCTTCTTGCGTTTATATTGACTGGTATGGTCATCCTTTTTCTCCCGATTCCTTCGTCTGCTATTCTCCCGATTCGTCTCAGCCGCAGTCCGGCTCCTTGGCATCAAATAACTGTCCGCTGGCGAAGGGGCTTCCCACATCGCAGCGCCCGTGATGGTACGCCTTCTTCACTGCCCCGTCCGCTACTTCCTCCGATGTCTCCACCTTGATGCGGCTTACGCCGCCCTTTGCCATATTGTCCAACATATTGATTACGTCATCAATTTCGCCCATATTTCTCTCCATTTCTGCGCTGCTTTTTGCACCGCTTTTCTTATATTATAATTGCCGTCTCTTCATTTTACAATTCGGATTTTGCGCTCTGCCATCTTAAATTTACCAAAAGTTTATTTTGACCCCAACATCATGTGACTAAGATATATTACATAAATATAGACAATGTACTTTTTTTCCATATTACAGTATAATAAAATATATTTGTTGAGACAAACTATGGCAAAAAAACTAACTTGAAAGGAAGTGCAGAATGCATCACACAAGAATAATAAAAAATCTACTTTTTATTGATAACGGGCAGACCTGTGAAGAGCTCTGCCAAATTCTTAGCGACGAGTATAATATAACAGTTGTAAGCGATATGAAAGATGCAAAGGATATCCTTAAACATGGGAAAGCGGATTTCAATGCGTTGCTGATTCATGCGGATTTGCAGAAGGATATCCTCCAAGCAGTCGAATATGTAAAGAACAGCAAAAAGCTTATCTCCATACCAATCCTTATTTATACCGACAAAGAATGCTCCCCGGACATGTTATCATGTCTTGGAGACGGTGTGATCGACTGCATTACCAAACCATTTATCAGTAAACTTGTCAAAAACAGGATTGCAAACGCTATTGCATTTACGGATTCCATGACCTTCTATGGAATAGAAACAATCCTCAAGCAGCTTCCATCCAACATTTTTCTCAAAGACAATGAATGCCGGTATGTTTTCTCGACAAAGTATTGGCATCATCTGAAAACATCAAATGATCCCAATTGGTCAATCCGCGGAAAGACTGACCCTGAGATACGCAAAGACAAACAAAATGCCATAGAAGCACACAAAAAAGACATGGAAATCATTGAAACCGGCAAAGGAATGACCTATACGATTGAAATCAATGAAGATGGGATACAGGAATTTTTCCAGATTATAAAACAGCCTCTTTTCAGTAAAGAAGGCTTCGTTACCGGTATCATTGGTCTGATCAACAATGTAACGGAACACGAATTGCTCAAAAAGAAGCTCCGGGAACAGGCAATCACCGATGAACTGACAGGCCTGTATAACAGAGCTTTTCTGGATGAATTTATCAAAACGCACAATGAGAGCTGCTATCCACTCGCTATTATCTCCGCCGATTGTGACAAGCTCAAGGAAATAAACGACACCTACGGGCATACTGCGGGAGATGAATATATTAAGGCCGCCGTAAGCCTTTTCAAAATGGTTTTACCGCAGGACCGCATATTGTTCCGCATGGGCGGAGATGAATTTCTCATTCTGCTGCCTGCCACCTCAGAAGAAGCCGCCACGCTCCTCGTAAATCAGATGAAAGATAAGCAGAAGCGGTTCCTCATTCAGAACCGTCAGCTGAGTATCTCATTTGGTGTTTCCGTCATGGAAAGCCGGATGGATAATTTCCATATGTACATTACCGCTTCAGACAGAAATATGTATTTGGAGAAAAGGAAAAAACAGGACCAGACGGCGTAATCCCCAGAACATTTTTTATTACATACAGTGTCAATGCTGCTTTGAATGTCCATGTATTGACACTGGTGCTGTTTAAACGCCGTCCTCCTGCGTCCCCTGCCGTCTATAAAATTTTTATTTTATAAACCGTTCTTCCTCTTACCGGTCGAACGTAAACTTATCAAATACTGCAACGCAGCTCTCCGCTTCTGACAAAAACTCAAAGTATACCGCATGTTTTCCAACAATGCCTGCTGTAAGCCCTGCAGTTTTTTCCGTTTCCCCTTTTTCAATCGACATACGTGCCACAACTCTGCCTTGATACCCATCCAGCCGTACATTTACAGTCATATCCTCCGATGCAGATGCCGCAACCGTTACCGTTCTGGCTGTACATGCGCCAAACTGTAAATACCGGAATCCAACCGTCACTCCGTTTGTAATATCCACAACAGGAGCTGAAATGTTGTCATCCTTCTCATAAACCGCCGCGACATACGCCCTTTTTATGCCGCCGTAAATATGGCAGGCATAGCCTGCAGAAATCATTTTATAGGCGTCAAGACCGTTGACATGGGCGCCCTGTGATGTCATCTCAACAGGCTTTGAAGCGATTGGCTCCCCATCCTCATAAATAATGTCGCCAATAAAAACCCTGCCATTTTTATCCATTGCAACATCAACCGGCTCCAGCATTGCCTGACGGGAAAATTCATTGACGCCAGTCTGCCTGTGATAAAATACATACCATTTGCCGTTTATCTCCACAATGCTTCCATGATTATTGCCCCACTGATATGTCATCGTGCCCGTTCCATCCATATTTTGAAGGATTTCACCGCCGTTAAAACTAATATCCCCGCCCGGTTGATAGCCTTCTAGCGGTTTATCGCTTACTTTATAGGAAAGGAACCCATTATTTGCACTGTACACGCCTAATTCGGGAACAGGCGTATAATATCTTTTGGAATAAATATACACATACTTTCCCAGCACCTTTCTCGGAGAAGACGCCTCAAAAAAAGCATCCTCCGGACTGAGAAATCCATCATTGTCATTCTTTCCGTCTCTTGTATGCCCAATGGGATTTCTATGGAGCGTCCCTTCCTTAATCGTTGCCATATCGTCATTCAATTCAGCACAATTTGCACTGTTAAATCCCCAATATGCATATACCCTGCCGTCATCGTCTACTAAAACGCCGGGATCAAATCCAAGCTCCGTTTTCACCGGATTGGTAAAAGGTCCTGCGGGATTCTTTGCTTTGGCAACCATAATCCTCCCTCCACAGCTTTCAGCCGCATACAGATAGAAGGTATCTCCCTTCTGGACAACATCCGGCGCAAAAAGGACTGACCCATCTGTTGCAGTATAACAGACACCATGACATTTCCAGTCTGTTAAATCATCAACAGGTGCACTCCACACCACTTGGTCTTTTCCACAATAACTTGTTCTTTCGGTATCATGTGACCCATATACATAAACTCTTTTCTCCCCTTTATATTCAAAAACCCTCGGCTCGCCGTCTGGAACATGCTCCCACAGCGGCATATATGGATTCGCTCCTCTGATATATTCTTTCATTCTCTTCTCCTTATACATTGTCATGACAAGTCATGATATATGGTCTCATTCTTATACCCCACTTCAGTCTTTGAAAGATACCACGACTTCCCGTTACCATTGTTACCCTGATAAAATAAATACACGCTCCCATCCTCGTCTTCATAAACATAAGGATGCCCCGATACAAGCCACCTCCTGCCACACTCCTGTATTCATGTATAATTTTATCTTATAATTCTCCCATTGTCGATTGCAAATCATTGCAAAATAGATTGCATAAATTGTCAATCAGGACGAGTTGTGGGGACAGAATATACTTTTCTTGCATTTTGAAAGAAAAAGAGTATAATAAGGAATTTGGAAATCACAGCATCCGGCGCACCGCATAACGTGCCGGAACGTCTGCAACGAAATAATTGACTTAGGAGGCGTTACATATGAATAAAGATTTGACTGTGGGAAAACCGGAAACCGTACTCTGGAAATTCTGTCTGCCACTGTTCGGAAGCATTATTTTTCAGCAGCTTTATAATATCGCCGACAGCTTGGTCGCCGGTAAATTCATCGGAGAGAATGCACTGGCTGCTGTGGGCAACAGTTATGAGATTACACTGATTTTTATCGCATTTGCCTTCGGCTGCAACATCGGCTGTTCGGTCGTCGTATCAAGACTGTTCGGTTCCAAAAAATATAACGAAATGAAAACCGCAGTATATACGACCATGATATCCAGCGCGGTTTTATGTGTGACGCTAATGGTCTTCGGTCTTGTCTGCAGTGGCGGACTGCTCAGAATCATCCATACACCTGCAGAAATTTTTGCCGATTCCGGACTGTATCTGAATATTTATATATTGGGACTGCCCTTTCTTTTCTTCTATAATATAGCAACCGGAATTTTCTCGGCGCTGGGCGATTCCAAGACACCGTTCATCTTTCTGGCATTTTCCTCAACCGCCAACATCATAGTCGATATCCTGTTCGTCGCCGCTTTTCATATGGGCGTTGCAGGCGTTGCATGGGCAACTTTCCTCTGTCAAGGCATAAGCTGTGTACTGGCAATGATTGTTGTATTAAAGAGACTGGCTGGCATTCAGACCGAGGAAGCTGTTAAGCTATATTCCTTTGATATGTTTCGGAAAATAGCAGTTATCGCAGTGCCGAGCATCTTACAGCAGAGCTTTATCTCTGTGGGCAATATCGTCATCCAGAGTGTCATCAACGACTGCGGCGTGGAGGTCACCGCCGGATATGCCGCTGCAATCAAACTGAATAATCTGGTGATTACTTCTTTCACCACGCTGGCAAACGGACTGTCCAACTATACGGCACAGAACATGGGCGCAGGTATTCTACCACGCATCAAAGCAGGCTTCAAAGCCGGCGTCAAGATGGTGTGGCTGTTGTGCATTCCCATTGCCGTCCTATATCTGTCTGCGGCAAAGGCACTTGTCTCCTTCTTTATCAACGAACCCTCGCAGCTTGCGCTGGCTTCCGGCACACGCTTTCTCTATATCGTGACGCCTTTCTATTTCGTCGTCTCCGTCAAGCTGATTGCCGACGGCATTCTGCGCGGTGCAAGTCTGATGAAAAACTTCATGATTGCTACTTTTACGGATTTAATCCTGCGGGTGATACTGGCGCAGGTTCTTGCCGGACAGGTGGGGTACATCGGCATCTGGTGCGCATGGCCAATTGGCTGGACAATCGCTACGGTGCTCTCCGTTACTTTTTATCGGAAGGGTCCTTGGAGGGGATAGGCGGTTCTATTACCGATTCCCAAACCCACTTCCAAAATCAGACTGATTATCCTCCGATGGAATTTCAGTTCCATCGACAGTTGTTTTCAATTACGGTTGCCTGAAATATCGCAGCCGTTTCATGATTCTTGCTGTGTTTTATTGTAATTCTTCTTTCAGCGTTGCAATCCATTGTTCGATTGCCTGTACCAAAAGAAACTGCTGGCGTAAAACTGCCATACCAGTAACGGGAATATCTGGTGCATCCTCTTTCAATGCGATATTTTCTTCAAGATAGGTTTTCAGAACATTCATATTGCTTTCGATGTTATCCAGACATTCTTTCTGGCTTTCTTTTGGCATACTCTCCAAATTCACGATAACGGCATTAAAGTCCAAAAATATGTGGATTGGCTTACAAGATATTTCAAACATCAGCTTTTCAAATTCCTTTTTTCCCACATCTGTCAGAGTATATACCGCCTTTTCGGGCATTTTCCCGTCTTTTTCCGTATGGCTTAAAATCAGCCCCTTTTCCTCTAGCTGAAGGACTTTTTTATAAATAGACGGTGTGCTGATTTTTACCCATTTTGAAATATTTCGGTATTCCACAAGTTTCTGAATGTCATAGGCACTCAAGGATTCCTTTTTCAACATTCCCAATACAATCAAATCAATGGTCGCCATCCAATTTTCCTCCTTTACTATTGACAACTACTATAAATTATAGTATTATAATCTCTGCGTCGCAATTACTATATTTTATAGTACTATATTATAAACCATATGTCTAGTGAAAGGAGAATCACAATGAACAGTCAAAAAAGAGGCACTGAAAAACATGCTCTTCAAAAAATGGAGCTGCTCGGCAATGCATCCATTCCAAAAGCACTTTTAGCAATGGGCATCCCGACTATGATTGGCATGCTGGTAAACGCTTTCTACAACCTTGTGGACGCCTATTTTGTCGGCGGGTTAGGAGAAAGCCAGATGGGAGCAATTTCCGTTGTCTACCCACTCGGACAGGTCGTTGTCGGTCTGGGTCTGCTGTTCGGCAACGGAGCCGCTTCTTATATTTCCAGATTATTAGGTCGGGGCGATAAAGAAAATGCGGATAAGGTTGTAAGCACCGCGCTATACAGCAGCATGTCCGTCGGAGCGGTCATCATTATTATCTCTATGGTTTTCCTAAGCCCTATTCTGAAACTCTTAGGGGCAACCGACAGCATCCTGCCTTATGCCGCCACATACGCGAGGCTCTACATTGTTTCCTGCATCTTCAATGTGTTCAATGTCACCATGAATAATATCGTGACAAGCGAGGGAGCAGCAAAGACAACCATGTGTGCCTTGCTGACGGGAGCTATCCTCAATATCGCCTTAGACCCGTTGTTTATCTATATGTTTGACTTGGGCGTGGCAGGGGCAGCAATAGCAACTGCAATCTCGCAGGTAGTTTCCACCTGTGTTTATCTGACCTATATCCTGCGGAAGAAAAGCGTATTTCATTTTCGGATGAGGGACTGCACATATACAAAGGAAATCATGTCTGAGATTTTCAAAATCGGCATCCCAACACTGGTATTCCAAATATTGACGAGCATTTCCATTTCCTTAATCAACAATGCCGCAGGCGGTTATGGAGATTCAGCGATTGCAGGCATGGGCGTTGTCACCCGCCTTATCTCAATGGGCAGCCTATCAGTATTCGGTTTTATCAAAGGATTTCAGCCCATTGCAGGATACAGTTATGGGGCGAAAATGTTTGACCGGTTGCGTGAAGCAATCAAGACTTCTATTCTCTGGTCTACGGTTTTCTGTGTGGTTTTCGGTCTGGTACTGGCTCTGTTCCCTGCGGCTATCGTTTCGAGGTTTACAAAGGGCGATGCCGAAATGATTCGCATTGGAGCGACATCTTTAAGGGCAAACGGCATTTCAATCATGCTCTTTGGGTTTTATACCGTATATTCCTCCCTATTCCTCGCTTTAGGAAAAGGCAGAGAGGGATTTTTCCTTGGAGCTTGCAGACAGGGGATTTGCTTCATTCCTGTTATCCTGCTCCTGCCTATTGTCTGGGGGCTAAACGGTATCTTATATGCCCAACCAATTGCTGACGTGCTTTCTGCAATCATAACGGTATTTATGGCAATACCGCTCCATCAAAAACTGAATGAAATGCAGAAGCAGCCCGCCGCAATAAGCATTACTAATTAAACTTCTTCTCCTAAAAAACAGAACCGATGAGCTGTGATGTATCTCACAAGTTCATCGGCTCTGCGTCTAAAACGTCTGGCTCTCTGATTACGGTTACATTTAAATTGTTTACTTCAATCAATAGCCGACTAAGAAATAAATCATAAAACAATTTACATTGCATCTGATATTGCACTTCCTATTATCTTTGTCGGTTGTTCTGTCAAATTAGATAGAGCTTGATCTACGCATTCTGGTATTTTCGCACTAAATAAACCATATTTTTTGAATTTTATGCCATATGTATTCCCCATTTATTTTTCTTGTGCAAAACATTAATATTTGCTCTACAGCTTTTACCCCATGGGTAAATCAATTTCCCCATAGTCCCTCCCCGGAAACTGAAAACACACTTCCCTCTACCCCTATGAATCGCAGAAACCTTTGATTTACTGCGGTTTCCGACTTAGAAGGCAGACCGTTTCAACATGTGTATCATTATCTAAACTTAAGTCCATATCTTCCTCTATGATCGGAAGTCTAAATTTAATGGATTTCAGCCATTGTCCGCTCGGCTGCCTGGTCTCATAAACCTGTATTTCAGAAATCAACGCTTCCATAAGCTGCCGCCTTTCCTCCTCATTCATCACGGCATACAGCTTTTCAAAATAAATCAATACTTTATAAATATTGTCGCCTGTTAGTTTCTCGGCTTCCACTGCCTGTTTTTTCGCCCTTGTTTCAATAAGCTTCGTTTCTACCGCTTCTATCTTATCATACATATGGTATAATCTGTCATCAAGGTCAGCTTTTCGCTTAATATAGTGTTTGTCATCCGGATCAAGAGAATCTATTTCCTCCGCCAGTTTTAGTTTGACCGCATAATACTGCCTCAGCTGCTTTTCAAAATCTGCAAGTTCTCCATCTATTGCGGCAGTATCCACCTTTCTGTTAATCTTCTCCTGCATCATTGCCGCAAACTTAGAATTGTCGACCAGCTTTACAATGACCTCCGCCACCGCATCATCCAAAAGTTCCTCCCGAATCTGCTTTTTATAATCGCACTTATGCCCACGGGTCATGGTGCGGTGCTTGCAGCCATAATAATAAAAATCTTTGTACTTTGTACCGTCCTTTCTCCTTTTAATACTCTTGTTGCCATACATACCGGCACCGCAGACCGGACACTTCACAATGCCGGAAAGCAGATGTGTCTTCGTATCCTTTGCCTTATTTACATGCTCATACTTCTTCGCCTGTGCAAGCAGTTTTACCTGTGCCGTCTGCCAGATATCTTCCGCAACAATCGCCTCATGCAATCCATCCACCAAAATGTAATTATCCTGCTCCACAAGATGATATTCGTTCCGTGTTCCATGCACCTTTTCCGTTTTTCTGCGCCCATATGCGATTTTTCCGCAATACACAGGATTTTTCAGGATAAGCCGGATTAAGTGTGCATCAAAAAGCGGATTTTTACCATTCTGCCGCTGTATTTTGCGTATGCCGTGATTTTCAAGATATTTTGCCACGCCGTTAGCGCCAATATCTGTATGTACATACTGGTCAAAGATTACTCGGATAGCTGCCGCTTCTTCCTCATTAATCTGTAATTTTCCATCTACCAACTGATAACCATAGGGTGCAAAACCACCGTTCCATTTTCCTTCACGAGCTTTCTGAATACGCCCTTCCATTGTCTGCACTCGAATATTTTCCCTCTCAATCTCCGCAACCGCCGACAAAACGGAAATCATCAGTTTGCCTGCATCTTTGGAAGAATTGATTCCATCTTCCACACAGATTAAATTCACCCCAAAATCCTGCATGACCTGTAATGTGGAAAGCACATCCGCTGCATTTCTCCCAAATCGGGACAGCTTAAAAACAAGGACAAATGACACACCATCTTTTCCTGCCTTTATATCCTCCATCATACGATTAAACTCCATTCGCCCTTCTATAGACTTGCCTGATTTTCCAGCATCTTCATATGTACCGACAATCTCATAATCGTTATAATCGGCAAACGCTTTCATTCTGGCTTTCTGTGCATCTAAGGAATAACCGTCTATCTGCATGGCTGTAGATACCCTTGTATAAGTATAAACCCTAATTTTCCCTTGCTGCATTTCATCATCTCCATTTGTGCAACGGACGTTGCACTTTTCCTTGAATTATCTCAGTTATTCCAATTCCTTTTCTATTTCTTCGATAGACGGCAAACTGCTTTGCAACTCTTCAGGCAAAGATTGTGTAATTTTATTTTGCCATTCTGCAACGCCAATCGGATTCTGATAACCTGCCAAAGAATATTCCACTACCGTTTTATTCTTACCCTTAACAAGCAAAAGTCCTATTGTCGGCTTATCATCCGGATGACGCAAAATATCGTTTACAATATTCTGGTACATATTCAACTGACTGACAAACCCCGGTTCAAAATCACAAGCTTTCAATTCTATCACAACGTAGCACCTTAATTTTAAATGATAAAACAGAAGATCAATATAGAAGTCCTGTCCTCCAACTTCCAAATGAACCTGTCTGCCAACAAATGCAAAACCCTGTCCTAATTCTAACAAAAAACTTTGAATATGCTCTGTTAGTTTCCTCTCTATTTCCACTTCACGTCTCGGCATATCAGTTCCCAAAAAGTCGAATAAATAGGGATCTTTGAAAATCTGGTTTGCCATATCAGAATCAAACGGTGGTAATGCAACCGGAAAATTATTAACAGTCTTTCCAGTCCGTTCCATCAATCTACCCTGTATCTGTAATTCAAGTATGGTTTTGCTCCATCCGTTTTCTATTGTTTTTCCAGCGTACCAAACGCGTTCCTCCACCGTTTTTAATTTGTCCATCAAGGTAATATTTGTTCGCCACGGTATTTGTGCAACGACCCGTTGCACAATTTCATAATCCTGCCAGCATTGAGCAAACTTGCGCATATATTTAATATTTCTTGGAGAAAAACCAGACATTTCCGGAAATGCATCTTTTAAGTCCTTTGACATGCGGTCAATAACTTTTGCACCCCAGCCCTCTTGTTCCTGTTTTGTCAAAATAGCCCTGCCAATGTTCCAGTAAAGACAAATCATACTTGCATTGGCGTTCATAACAACAGAAATTCGTTGTCTTTGAATTTCTTTTTTGATTTCTTCTATAAATTCCAAATAACTGTCACCCATTTCACAAAGATTTGGAGCAATTGGAAAAATCACTCCTTCTTTATCTTTTCCCATGTGCTTTCTATTATCCATATGCTCTCCTTCTTTCAAATCTTTATTAGTTTGGACATTTTTATCACGTATATTATATCGCATAGTGGACTCCTCCACAAGAGAATTTTCTTATTCTCTCAATCCATCTACTACTTCTCTATTTTCCTTGCTAATGTTTATTTCGATATCGGGCAAATTGGCAATATCTAAATCTGATGCATATTTCTCAATCAAATTCGCAAGCAAATCTGCTAATCCACTCCATTTATCAACCATAAGCACTCCCCCTTCAAACATAAAAAAGGACAGTTATAAACTGTTACGTTCATAACTGCCCTTACGCTGTTTTTTACAATTCAAAAAATCACAAATTCTCTCGCTTTTCGTCTCTCTGTAATAAAATTATTCCGCATACAAGTGGCAGGTCATTACGCTGCCCACATCGGAATTGCACCGTCATTTTATGACTGAAATCTTTATCTGATTTCAGAAGTATCATTATCATGAATATGCTTCATCGCCCCGCACAACTGCTGTACATTTTGTCAGGTTCTTATCGCTCCGTGCTTTTACTTTTTCATTCAAAGGCAAGACACATCATGGCGCACTTACTTAGTGGCTACACATATCCTCACGTCCTGTATGCTTTTCGGTATTCAGTTGTTAATCTGTTCATAATATCTTTATATATCACTCGGTCACTAACACCAGCTTCTTGTGTGTCAGTCCCATTATTATAATAAATGGTAAATATGCAAAAACCTTCCTATTTACCAAATCTTTTTTAGATTTTTTTATCCAGATTTGAAATAAGATTTATATAGATTTTAGAAAATCACAAAGTCATATTATCTGTAATTTGATCAGAAGTCCGAAAACTAATTACATTCTATTGCTGGAATAACAAGCACTGCTCACGGGCGTCCGTGGACAGAATTTTCACAGGTATTCTTTTTCGGAACGTCTGTAAAAATTGGCTTACATAAGGGAAATCCCCTAACCCCTTTCTATTAGAAATCTCTGTCTTTTTTATTTTCACGCTTTATTAATAGCTTAACTTTATCAAGACTATGTACATAAACAAATTTGTCGTAAATACCGCACAAACATTGTGCATCTACAATTAAAAAATGAAACTTTTCGCAACAGAGCCGTGAGGAATCAGACCATAAAAGATTAAAATTTTAATCTCACTCAGATACCATATTTTCATATCACAAAAACAGTGACTTTGGCTCTCTCTTCAAAATCACTGTTTTTGTATTATATAAATTGGTATTCACTATCTTTATATTCTGTTTCTATACATCACTTATACGCAATACCATCCCTCAACATTAGCGATGTCGCCCGATTTCATATGTCACCATTTTAGGAATTTCCTTATCGTCCACTGAATCCATCTGAAACCCTGCTTCATGCATGGCTTCCACTATCAAATTCTTTCCTTTCACAACCACGCCGCCTAATTTTTCAGCAAGTCTGCGGCTTGCAATGTTTGAAGCAAACGCATTCCAGACAATACACTCTACTGTCTCTTTTTCTAGGACATAATCAAGCAGCATTCGAAATGCTTCAAACGCATATCCCCTTCTTTGACATTCCTCAAGAACAGCAATCTCTACATCCGGCATCTTCGGATTTTCATAGTTTAACTCAATATAGCCGCACCCATGTAATGATATCTTCTCAGTTATCAAGTATCTTTCTTTAGCGTTCTTTTCTCCTGCTGCATAATCTTCAATCCATTGACGCTGCGTCACCCAAAAATCCGGCATCATTTCATAAACTTTTGAAAATGCAGAAGCTCTTTTATATGTAGCTAAATAGCATTCCACATTTGATTGATTCAGCGAACTTACAATGATTTTTTCTCCATATAACGCAAAATCATTCCCTGCAATAAAGTCATTTCTTTTGTCACTCAAAAAACTTCTCCTCATCCTATAAACTCATTGGTCTTCATTCAATACGAATGAAAAAAGCAATCATACTTTGTCTACATCTGAATCTATCTTCTTCAAATTCATCGTTAAAAAACGACAATCGCTTTGAGAATCCCGAAAACCCATGTGTCGATATACCAAATATGCATCTTTATAACAGACAGTACGGATAGACACTTCTGTAATCCCCCTTCTGCGTGCCTCATCACATACATATTCGATCAATACCCTACCAACGCCTTTATTTTGATAATCTGGCAAAACAGCCAAAAACTCAATGTATAATGAGCGACCACAAAACATATCCGGTGTTTCATACACTAATACAGCGCCGCAAACCGTATCATCTTCTTCCACCACAAATGCGTTATTCTTATCAACAAAAAAGGACAAATACTCATTAAATCCTGTATAATATTTCGCAACTATACCTTCGCTATGCTCAAATGCCTTTTCGTAAAGCTGTACGATTTTATCGTAATCATCTTTTACTGCCAATCTTATCGAATATTTCATAATTTATCCTCATTCTTATAAATCATATCTAACATATAAGACCCATCCTCATTCACGCGATAAATCTTATCCCCCGAATTATCTTTGCTCGGTTCCCGCATTGTCGCAAAGAAAATCGGATAATCCTCTTTTTTCGGACACAACTCATCATCCCACTTTTGTACAAACAAAACTGAGGTTTTCGTTCCTGTATGCGGTTTAAAAACATTTCCATGTAACCCTACAACTGCAAGTATTCTGCATCTCTCTGCGATAAAATCCCGAATATATTTATCAGAAGCATTATTAAATCTTCCTTGCGGCAAGACAATCGCCATCCGTCCTCCATCTTTTAGAAATGATAAATTCCTCTCTATAAACAAAATATCCCTTCCGACTTTAGACTGATATTTTCCCTTTGCATTTTTGCCCAACTCATATTTTGAAATAATGCGGCTTTCCTTAATATCTCCTGCAAACGGCGGATTTGCCATAAGGACATCAAACGTAAAATCCCTGTTTTGATTTTTGGTTTTTCGCATATTCTTAAGACTTCTCCAACCGTCATAATAAATATCTTCCCATTCTTCGTCTTTTGTAAAATCATCCCACCTATCATAATCCAGCGTGTTCAGATGCATAACATTTGTTCTTCCATCGCCAGCTATCAAATTCAGCGTCCTGCCAACCCGCACCGCCTTTATATCAAAATCAATCGCAAATACATGATCCCTTACATAATCTTCGCACTCTGGTGGTTTCTTTTCTAGTGTAAAAAGATGGCTTTGAGGGATTCCTTTTTCTGTAAGAATGCTTTTCCATACATGAAAAATTGTATGTACAGGGAAACCGCAACTCCCTGCAGCGGTATCAATCATTTTTTCATTCTTTTTTGGATTGAGCATTTTTACACACATATCAATTACATATCTCGGCGTAAAATACTGTCCTTTCTCACCTTTTTGCGATTTACTCATTAAATATTCAAACGCATCATCCACAACATCAAGATTAGAATTGAACAATTTTACATCCTGCAAACTGGCTACACACACCGCCAAATGAGAGGCTGTCAATGCAATTTTTTCATCATCATTAAATACACCTGCCCATTTTTTCTTTGCCTTGTTAAAAAGTTCCTGTATACTGCTTTTCAAATCTTCGTCCGTATCGCCATAATTACGAAACTCAAGCGTCCTCGACTTGTCCCTGCCGCTTTCCATTTCATCATAGAGCTTCGTAAATATCAGCTTAAATACTTCTTCAAATACATCAACACCAGCATTAGCAAGAACCTCATCTTCCATCTCCTCAATAAGACCTTTTAAAGATTTTTTCTCACTTACCAGCTTGTCCTTTGCAACCAAATCTCCAATTGTCCAACGTTCTGTCAAAATATCCTTTAATTTTTGATTTTCTTTCGGAATATTGGGTATGTCTTCAAAAAAATTCGGATCTTTTCTATGATAATAGGAAATCTGATCTCCATTTGTCCATACACCAATAATTGCACCTGTAGCGTTGCAATAGGATTTTAGCTGTTCCTTACCATCTTTTAACTTTGGTTTTTTTTATTCGACAATAATCTCCTCTGATGTAACATGAACCTTATTGAAAATATCAATATCCGCACGTTTCTTTTCACGCCCAAATGTAATCGCCCTTTCAAGCTCCATTCGCTCTATCGGATAACCATACTCATGTACCAGTTTATAGATATATAACTGCCTGACAATTTCTTCCGGTGTCAGTTTCACATCTTTATTTCTAACAAGGCATTTTATGTACACTTGATCATTTTTCTTCACAATATTTTGTTCAACAGCATCTATTGTGCTGTCACTAAATTGTGTCAGTTTGTATTCAGACTTTTTAATAATTTCAGTTAAAATTTTACTCATTTGTTCTTTTCTCCTTCAAATGCAATAACCACTTTTACAATAAAAGGCGTTCTATTTCTTTATCTGAAAACACTCCACTCATCTTCAGTAATTTTTTTCATTTTGATTTATTATAAATGCAATGTTTCGCCTCGTAATCGTAAATAACACTAATCATGATTTTTAACTGTTTCTCTATTTCCGGCACAGTAGCTTGATTGTAAAAATCTATTCCAACATTGTATTTATAAAATCTTTATATTTATGCAGATATTCCTATAGCGTATTCCACATAAATATTTTATCTTTACTCTCAATTGCTTCTCTTGTTTTCTTGCTCTTCATTTGTGATTTTGCAGACACTTGGTGCGTCATATCAACCACTTTAATGATTGTCTTAATATATTCCATTACCTTTTCATCATCTGTGTACTGTAAATTCTGATAATTATTTTCCATACTGCTTTAATCTAAAATCTGAAAATTGCTTTAGCATCACTACTGTCACATAATAAAACTTTGTTTTCCAACTGTGCATTATCTACCACTTTCAAGCATTTTAACATATATTCTTTTTCAACACACTATTTACATTTTCAAACACACTATTTTCTTTTAAATCATTTTAAAATGTTTCAGAGCCTTCATTATTGCTGTCTCTTTCCCCATTGGACACTTTGGAATCTTTGCATCCTCTGATTTTGGTTTATTGTTATTCCCACGCTTTATTATCCCGCACTTCCGCTTTACCTGTGCAATATAAAGATTACTAACCTGCAATCCCGTATGATCCAGTACATAACCTTTGATTTCTTCATAAGTGGCTTTGCTCTCCGCAGCCGTCAAATCAAGCTCGTCCATCGTGAGTTCCACCTCAATATGTTGCTCGACATTAAGTTTGGACAATAAACATACCGTCTCAACATTCGCCGTCCAAGGAAACTGGTCAACCGCCACAGCCCTCTCCACCTCATATCCTCTCTCCAGAAAGACCTCCAAATCCCTCACAAGACTCGTCGGCTTACAGGAAATATAGAGAATATGCTCTACACCATAGCGGATGATTTTATCAAGCGCCTTAGGGTGAATGCCGTCGCGGGGCGGGTCTAAAATGATAATATCCGGTTTTTCTTCAATTTCGTCGAGCACCTTTAACACATCACCTGCAATAAATTCGCAGTTATGTAAACCATTCAGTTCCGTATTTCTCCGCGCCGCTTCCACTGCCTCTTCCACAATCTCCACACCGATTACTTTCTTTGCCACCGGCGCCATCAGCTGCGCAATCGTTCCCGTACCGCTATACAAATCATAGACAATCTTATTGTTCCCTATCTGGCTACTTTCAGAAACCTTTTCTGTTGTATCAGCTCCACTCCCCTCTTTTTCAGGCTCAAAATAATCCGCAATATAACTTCTTGCCGTCTCATAGAGCACCTCTGCTCCACGGCTGTTTGTCTGGAAGAAAGAAAACTGGGAGATTTTGAACTTCAGTCCCAGCAACTCTTCATAGAAAAAATCCTGTCCATAAAGAATCCTCGTCTCGTCACTTTTTACCACATCTGCCACCGCATCATTCCTTGTATGCAGAATCCCGACAATTTTTCCCGCAAGCGGCAATGCAAGCAGACTATCTGTCATGCCGCTCAGAACCTCTTCTTCTTTCCTGTATCCCTTGTCAAAACCGCCTGCATGGATGCTCTCTTCCTCTGCACATAGCTTGTCCATCCCACACGCACACATGCTTTCTTCCTCTTTATCTATCTTGTCCGGTATCACTTCCGGCTTCTTCTCCCACCCGTCAGTCTGTGTGGTCGTCACAAGCGCAATCAATATTTCTCCCGTCACCGCCGCCTTACGCACAAGAAGATGGCGCAGATAGCCGGTATGGCGCAGCCTGTGATAGAAGTGGATATCCATCCCTTTTTCCTGCAAAGCTGCAAAATAATCCCTCACACATTTTAAAATGCTGCGATAATCTTCATCCACAATCTGACATTCCGTCACCGACACGATATCATAGAAGCCGCCTCGCTTATGCATTCCGAGTGTAAGCGGACCGTCCTTTCTCTCATCGCCGAAGGAAAACTCCATCTTATTGCGATATCCGTAGCAGACCGGACTTGCCTTGATGCCCTCAAACTGCCACGCTCCCTGCTGTTTTACGAGTACACCGTCAAGCAGTTTTTTTACCTGTTCTTCCTTAATCTGAAGCTGCTTTTCATAGGGCAGGGAAAGATATGTACAGCCGCCGCAAATTCCAAAATGCGGGCACGGACTGCCACACTCATCCGCCGACGGCGCAAGAACATCAAGAAGTCTTCCCTCAGCCTTTCCCTTTCGCACTTTATTAACACTGCAGCGCACCTGCTGCCCCGGCAGTGTATTTTTTACGACGCATACTCCGTCTTCCGTTTCCACAATCCCTTTATTGGGAAACTCCACGCGTCGCACGGTTCCTTCTACAATCTGACCTTTTTTCATTCTGAAACTCCGTATCCATTTGTTATTTTTTAAAATGATAGCGCAAACCCTGCCTCTGCCTATCCCAGCTTCGCCAGATAACTGCCCCGGTCTCCAAAAAACAGCAGCCAATGGCAAGACGACTCACGCCTCCTGTCACACATAATATGAGCGTACACAAGAAAATTTGCTTCGCAAATTATCTTGGGAATAACCTTCGGTTCTTCTGCTCTTTGGCACAATTTCCTATTACAGTACAAAAGCGGGATGCTTGACAACACCCCGCTTATAGTTTACATAATATTTCTGCATTACGCAACCTATACAAAGTATCCCATATACCATACACTCTTGCTATCATAGTCTCTCAGGATACCCCACACGCAACTCTCCGTCATACAGACATTTACTCGTTAATCTTAATAGACTCTTCCTCTTCTTCATCCTCAAAGAAGTCATCATCAAAATCGTCATCAAAGTCATCATCAAAATCTTCCAGATAATCCGGGGTCAGATAACGGTATACTGCATAAGCAATCGCCGCAACTGCTGCTACAGCGCCGATGATTGCCAATACCCACAGAAGTGTATTGCACTTCTTCTCCTCTTCTTTCTTTCTTCCGAGTATCTCACTCACTCCGGCATTCTCCAGTATGTCGTCCAATTTATTTATAATCTCTCTCTTGCTCATGGCAAAAACCTCCCTTTCATCTACTTTTGTTTCCATAAATAAACCATCATTATTTATAATATACCACTTCTTTGTTCTTTTTACTATAATATTTTTATAAAAAATTCTGTTCCCGATTCCATTTCGTCCGGATAGACTATCACCAGTTTTTGTTTGAGAAAAGGATTCAGCGCTTCCTTCAGCCGTGCCGCATCCGTCGTCTCATGAAACCGATCCCTGTCATGTACAACCGCCAGAATCAATTTGCTTCTGGCGTGAAATTTCTTAAGATATTCCATCAGTTGTTCCGTGGATTTGGCAATTTCTGTATTCTCCGCCTCATAACCGTCAAAAAACGTCCCCATCAGGATGTGGGCGGATGCCACAGTCTGCGTAACGATTTCGCTGCCCCACATGACCATATTCAGACGAATATTGCGGAAAATGTCACTCTGCTTCTTGCAGGACTCCATGATATCCGCACACAGTATCTTTACGGTTTCCCTGTCATACGCCCGGTCAACCACCATTGTCATCTCCAGTATACCGCCTCTGTAGTTGCCCGGCACATGAAGCACGCGTTCAATCTGATTATGAAGCTGAAGATTTCTGACCGGCGTCAGAGACATTGCATTCTCTCCTTCCGTTTTACTTTCTATTGTGGTTTGCTTTTCCCAAAACGGGTTATACTTTTTTCAACTTGGCAAAGCCTGCATACATAATTTTCTGTCCTGCTTCATCAAATACCACCGTCACTTGGGAGTCACGCGGTCCCGGTTCTATTTTAAGCACCGTACCCTCCCCGTAGCGCATATGGCGCACCCTGTCGCCCTCGCCATATTCCAGCGACTTACTTCCTGCAGGCTCCAAGGACACCGCGCCGATGCCCTGCGTGGCTCTTGTGATGTAGGGCTGATTCTCTATCGCTGTGCGCTTTGGACGAACCACCGCCTTCGGTCTCCCCTGCACCGCTGTAACAGGCTTCGGTTTTCCCTGCACCACTGTAACGGACTTCGGTTTGTCAAATACGGTATCCGGAATCCGCCTGTAAGAAGCTTCCCGAACCGGTGTCTGTGCCTGTCGCAAGGTTCTCTCCCCGTAGGACTCATGTTCTGCCGCTCCCACTCCGAAAGGTTTTGCCTTAAAAAATCCCCTCTCGCTGGATGTTTCATCATATTCTATATCATCCCTGCGTTTCGGCGCAGGTAATTTATCATCCATCAGTTCCGGCGGAATCTCCTTGATAAAGCGGCTGACCGGATTGTACTGGGTCTCCCCCCGTATCATCCTCTGTCTTGCATAGGTAATCGTCAAGTCATCTTTTGCCCTCGTGATACCCACATAAGCAAGCCGCCGCTCCTCCTCAATCTCCATCGGGTCGTCGGACATAATCGTCATATAGCTTGGAAAAATACCGTCTTCCAGTCCTGACAGATAGACATGGGGAAACTCCAGTCCTTTTGCCGAATGAAGCGTCATAAGAAGCACTCTGTTGTCCCCGTCATCGACACGGTCAATATCGGCAACCAACGCCACTTCTTCCAAAAATTCACTCAAGGTCGGTTCGTCATGGGTCTCCTCATAAGCTGCCACTTTACTAATCAGTTCGTCGATATTTTCAATACGGTCCGCCGCATCTTCCTCGTTGGATTCCTCTAATTCCTTCACATAGCCGGTCGTCTCCAGAATATCTTTTACCAGCTCAGACAGGCTGTAAAATTCCTGCTTACTGCGGAAGGTTTGTATCAAAGTGACAAAGGGCTGCAGCTTGGACGCACTCCGTCCGATTGTCATAATCTGATCCGCCTCTCTCAAGGCATCGTAGAAGCTGATTTGTCTGCTGTCCGCATACTCCTGCACGCGCACAATGGTCGTCATGCCGATTCCACGTTTGGGAACATTGATAATACGCTTGACTGCCACATCGTCCCGCCCGTTATCAATCGTCTTAAGATACGCCAGAATATCCTTGATTTCTCTTCTGGCATAAAAGTTCGTACCGCCAATCACATCGTACGGTACGCCCTCCATAATAAAACGCTCTTCCAGCAGACGCGCCTGCGCATTGGTGCGGTACAGCACCGCGCAGTCTCCATAGTTTACTTTCCCGTCACGGTTCTTCTTCGCCACATCGCCCGCGATATATTCCGCTTCCTCATAGGCGGTGTCGAACTGCCTTAAATGAATCCTGCTTCCGTCCTTCTTCTCCGTCCAAAGCGCCTTATCCTTACGTCCTCTGTTATTCTGAATCACCGCGTTGGCGGCATCCAGAACATTCTGCGTGGAACGATAATTCTGTTCCAGCTTGATAACGCACGCCTCGGGATAAACTTTCTCAAAATCAAGGATATTGCGGATATTTGCACCGCGGAACTTATAGATGGACTGGTCATCGTCACCTACCACGCAAAGGTTCCGGTACTTATCCGCCAACAGTCTGATGAGTTCAAACTGCGCCGTATTCGTATCCTGATACTCGTCTACCATAATATAGCGGAAACGCTCCTGATAATTGTTCAAAACCTGAGCGTCCGCCTTAAAAAGCTCCACGGTCTTCATGATCAGATCGTCAAAATCAAGCGCATTGTTCTTGTGCAGAACCGCCTGATATTCCTTATATGCCTTGGCAATCCTGCCTCCCTGAAAATCAAACCCATTCTGCATCTCATACTGCAAAGGGTCAATCAGTTCATCTTTGGCGGAAGATATCGCGCTCATAATCGTGCGTTCTTTTAAGGTTTTCATATCAATCTGCAGTTTCTTGCAGATTTCTTTCATGACGCCCTTCTGGTCGTCCGTATCATAGATTGTGAAATTGTTATCATATCCGATCCGGTCTATATACCTGCGCAGTATTCTGACACAGGTAGAATGGAACGTGGATACCCATATCTGCTCGGAGCCAAATCCTACAATCTGGTCCACACGTTCCCTCATCTCCCCAGCTGCTTTGTTTGTGAAGGTAATCGCCATAATCTGGTAAGGATTGACGCCCTCCTGCTCAATCAGATACGCAACTCTGTGGGTGAGTACCCTCGTCTTACCCGAACCTGCGCCTGCCAGAATGAGCACGGGACCTTTCGTCTGCATGACAGCCTGTTTCTGTTTGTCGTTTAAAGTGTCATATATACTCATTGTTATGTTCTAATCCTCATTACTGAGCAGCTTGTGAAAAATCAGCACCTCAGTGTAATTTCTCACCCTTTTTACAATAATTGATTTCCGCAGTTTCCGCAGAACTTGGAACCTGTGGTGGGCGTTCCGCAGTTCGGACAGAACTTCGGTCCCGCACCTGTAGCCCCCGAAGGCTGCATTCCCTGCATCTGCGCATTCGCCTGCATACCGCCATTCATATTCATCTGATTGACCATCTGCTGTCCCATCGCCAGCCCCATCTGCAGTCCTACCATATCAGAGGCAAGACCGCTCCCGCCATGACTTCCTTTTGCCATACCGTCTGCCGCCGCCATCTGGGCATATTTGTTCATATCGCCCACCATAGACTGTGCCGCTGCCTTCTCCTGCATCTTTTTGATTTCTTCCGGATAGGAGAAGCTTTCAATCTTAAAATCTGAGATGCCGATGCCCAGCTTGCGCATATCCATATCCAGATCGGACTCGATTCCCTTTGCAATATTTCTCGCATCCGCCTGCAGGTTGAACATGTCTCTGCCTTCTTTGCTGATCCAGCTCATCAGGAGCTGGTCGAGACTTGCTATGATACGTTCCTTAACATCCTCCACCGTATAGGTCTGTCTGATACCAGCCAGCTTCTCAATCACCACATCATGCTCCACGATGCGGCAGTTGAACGTGCCAAAGGCACGAACCGGCATACCGCCCGGAAGCCCCGGCGCCTGTAAATTGATGGCGTTCTTCGTGCCCCACTTCACCAGCAGTTCCTTCGTGTTGATAAACAAAACTTCCGCCCGAAGCGGCGTGTTAAATCCGAACTTAAAACTTTTTAACGTTGTCAAAAAAGGGATAATCTCCGATTCGATATCATAATCCCCGTCGTCCTCAAAGATCCCCTCCACTCTGCCGTTATATAAGAAAATCGCGTCCTGTCCCGGACGGATAATCAGTCTGGAACCTTTCTTAATCTCCTGATTCTGCCATTTATAGAACAGCACGCCTGCACCGTTCTCATTCCATTCTACCAAGTTAGAAAACTGATTTTTGAAAAAGCCCATCTATTTCCTCCATCCATCTTCTCAAATAAATTCATCCCGAAAGTACTACATTACATACCCATTTCCGCTTTTAACTTCGCAAGTTCATCATCCACATCTGAACCTGCACCTGCATCATCATACTTGCTTGCCAGAGCGTCGATATCATTACCGGAAGCGGACTTATTCAGCTCCCCGATAGCGTCCGCCTCATCTAACATCCTGTTGACCTTCTCTTCCATTCTGTCAAATGCTGCCGCATTGTTGCCGGCGCTCTCAAGTCCCGCGCCCATCTGGTTAATCTTCTTCTGCGTTTCAGCCACTTTTACTTTTGCCTTCAGCATGTCGCGCTTACTTTTCATTTCGGAAATATCGCTCTCCAATTTGTCGTGCATCTGACGCATCTTGGCAGAGTTATCTTTCGCCAGCTCATAGTTCTTTGCCAGCACCTCTCTCTTCTGCGCAAGCTCGCTCTTTTTCGTAAGGAACTGACGGGCGTCGTTGTCATTACCCGCCGCGACCGCTTTCTTGGCATACTCGCCCATCTTTGCAATCTCTTCGTCACACTCGTCTAATTTTCTCTTGGCGCTCTTTTCCTCCGCCATGATGGATGCGGTCTCTGCTTTTACCTTTGCAAAATCAGATTCCAGATTTCTAAGATACTGGTCAATCATCTTCTCCGGGTCTTCCGCTTTATCTAACAGTGCATTGACATTCGCAGCCATAATATCCTTGAATCTTGTCATAATTCCCATAATAATACCCTCCGTCTTGTTTTTTAGTATTGTCTGCTCCCCTATTGTTTCTGTTCGTTTCTTAAACAACGCCAGATCTTCCGCTTACATATCCCGCTTAAGCTGCATTGCCTGCTCGTTTAAATTCTCCACCAGCCGGCTCACTTCCTGCACGATTCCCGTATTCCGGTCGCTGACAGTGTATGTCTCCTGAGAGTGCGCAGTCACTTCCTCTACAATTGCAGAAATTGTCTGAATGCTCTCCACAATGCCGCTGTTTGCCACCGCCAGCCTTGATACCGCATCATTCAGATAAGCGCTCTGTTCATCTACCCGGTTTGTACTCTCTGCAATCATTCCAAAGCTGTCCGAAGCCTGCACCGCCGACTCGCTCTGTTTTCTGCTGCTGTCCATCAACTGTCCGACTGCATTCACTGCTATCTGTAATTTTGAGGACACATTCTGTATCATTTCGGTAATCTTGACCGTTGCATCCTGCGTCTGGTTCGCCAGATTGGAAATCTCCGTTGCCACCACTGCAAACCCTCTGCCCGCCTCTCCTGCGCGTGCCGCCTCTATGCTGGCATTTAGTGAAAGCAGACTGGTCTGGCTTGCCACACTGGTAATCAAATCAATGATAGACTGCATGTTCTGCGTGTACTCCTCCAGAACCTTCATATCGTCTACCGCTTCTTTACCGACCGCTTCCGAAGCAGTCATCTGTTTCAACAGCATGTCTATATTCTCCCTGCCGCTGCCCACATTCTCCTTCGCCTGCGTCATGCTGTCCGCAATACTCTCCACCACTTTCGCCATCTGCTCAATATTATTCTGGATTTCTTCCGTCTTACTGAGCTGGTTCTGAATGGATTCCGCAGTATCGCTCGTGCCTTCCGATACCTCCTGCATAGCATTTCGCGTTTCTGACACCGCACTGCCAAGTTCCTGCATATGTCCCGTCATATCCACGATACCTTCCGACATCTGACCTGAAATCTCCATCACGCTATTTAAAAGATTCGATACATTCTCTTTCTCTTTGTCTAATTCGGACAGCTTATAATGGTTTACCTTCTCCAGCGTCTTCGTCGCAAGACAGATGAACACTGCCATAATCAGAAGCAGCGCCACACGAATCTCATACGTCGCCATATCCTCACTTCGCAAATTTCCGCTTAATCCTTGGCTTGCAAGAAATATGATATTGACAACAAAGCCGCCGATTGACACACTGGCGCACAGTCTGAAATCAGAATACAGAATCAATACCAGATAAATCGGAATGATAAACGTAAACGCAATCACGCTTACCGTTGTGAATACTACAAATATGTAGAAAATACTGTAAAATATTCCAATGTAGTATTTCAGATGCGGGCTGTCCGGCTTTTTGCTAAAAACAATAATCTCCCATATGACCGGTCCCAACGCCAAGATTGAAAAAGCAATGTAATATGGAACAGTTCTTGCCCCTTTCATCACTTCCAAAAAATAAGATGCCTCCAAAATTACTGCGAGAACAATGTGACAGGCAAGCGCTACTTTATTGACTGCCCTGCCTTCATTAAATTTTTTTTCTTTCGTCACCCTCTCTTCCCCTTTCTTGTAAGTGTTATGCCAAGTATACCATATCTTATAATTACTCTACAACATTTTTCCGTCCTCGACAGCCAAATTTGGCAGTCATCTTACCCTGTTTTCTTTTCCTCATTTCCTCCATTCCAAAGCTGCACAAACGGCTTAAATTGTCCCGACGACGATTCCCATGATAATAATCAACGCACAGACCATCTTATGCGCCGTATTTTTTTCTTTAAATATGTATCTTCCCGCCAGAATCGTCACCACACAGCCCGCCTGCTTTAAAAGCGTCATCACTGTGATACGGCTCCCCGGCATTCCGTTGGCGATAAATAACGCCCTGTCCGCAATGACGAACAGAATGCTCAAAATCCATACCCATTGATTACGCACAACGCTTTTGATTTGTACGGGCGTCCGGGTGCATATGATAAACAGGGCATACATTGTCACAAGAAAAAGCATATACCAGAACTGAAGCTGCGTGCTGTTGATTTCTTTCATGAGCAGCTTATCCAGAAGCCCCGACACTGCATTTAGTATGCAGGAGGCAAACGACATCACCACATATTTCATCTCTACGCTCTGTGTACCTGCCGCCGCTTCCCGCATGCTGCGCGGTCTGTATTTGAGCAGAATCAGTCCAGCCGATACAAACAGCAGCCCTATCATCTGCGATATGTCCAATACTTCCTGCAGCACAATGACACCAAGCAGCGTTGCAAACAATACTCTGGATAAATCCAGTACGCCATACAGACTAATCGGCATCCTCTTAATTGCCTTAAAGCTGAACATCCATGCCAGAAAAATCACAAAGGATTTGAACGCTACATAGAAATAATACTTTGTTTCCATCCCCATTGCCGACTTTATTTGCGGCAATACTATTAGGAATGACAGAAAAGTATACACAAACAATACCTCAATGGTAGAGTTTTTCCCCAATGCCTTTTTCTTGACGATTTCTCTGACGCCTTTTAGAATGCCATATAATAAAACTAAGGGTATCCACAACATTCTGTTATCCTATCTGCTTTCTTTACATATATTTCTCATTTAATGCTTTTCTTTTTGCTCATTTGCTGTTATACTATATTCATGCGGATATAGTTCATCGGTAGAATGCCAGCTTCCCAAGCTGGAGAGGCGGGTTCGATTCCCGTTATCCGCTCTTGAAACCCCTTGATTTTACAGGGTTTTACGGCTTTGCAATTTAAAAGGTAATCAGACATATGTTCGATTATCTTTTTTAGTTTGCCTTGAATTCCGGAATCTCACTGATAATCTCACTTTTCTTATCAATATTTTTCCTGTTCCTATGATAGTGTTCCTCCGTACATAGAATATCCGTATGCCCCATCATCTGGTAGATATGTATACCATTTTTCATCCTTTCCTTGCCAGATTTTATACGGATGCTTCTCTAATAATTCTTCTCTCTTCATAGCTTCCATATTCTTCTGTACATCGCCGATGTCAATCATACCACTATTTATAATGAACCGCAATATATCATCATTCTGCGTATGCTGACTATATTGCAGGTTATTTAATTCCATTATATTTTCTATAGCTTTTCACCTCTACAAATCGTTTATATAAAAGGCACTGTCACAAACCGTCAAATGGAAACATAGCGAAACGCTCGACTTGCTACTTGAAAAATGATTAAATAGTCATGAGCGTTTCTGCTCTTCAAATTCTAGCCTTTCCGGCATTGAATTTGTGTGTATGTATGAGAAGACCTGTTCAAATCAGAGGTGCGCCAACACCGCTTGTATGATTGGATAGGTCTTCTTGCTTTGTTCTGTAGTGGAAGCAATGATAAGTGCAGAACATACGTTCGTATTTGTCAATAGTTTTGTTGGACGTATGTTTGTTCTTTTTCTGGAAATTCTTTTACCTATTCTATTGTAATAGATTTGATGTCCATTAAAACGAACACAAAAAAACTACCATCAGACATTTACTCTGCCCGTTGGTAGTTCTATTTTCAAATATGGAATCAACATTTTTATATCAAATTCTTATATTCTCGTCTGCCATCTACAATTGCATATATTGTAACAACCTTTTCGGTTTCATTTACTTTATAGAATACTAAATGCTTTTCTACAATAAGAACCCCATAACCTTGTTTTCGTAAAATAGAATATCTTGGAACATTCCCGGACAGAGGAAATTCTTCTAAACGACCGATCGCCTTTTCAATCTTATCCAGATAATTCAACGCAATGTCAGCACTCCCGGAATCGTCTGCGATATAAAAGATGATCTCCCTTAACTGTTCATCCGCTTTATCTGTCCTAATAATTTTATACTTCATCGGATTTCCTCTCTAAAAGTACTTTGCGTATATCATCGAATGTATTCTGCATTGGAGCTACTCTTCCATTCACAACATCCTCTTCCGCTTCTGCCAGTGTACGTAACAATTCAAGTTCTGACTTCATTTGATAATAGTCCTGTAATCCCAATAAAGCTGTATCACCACGCCCATTGACCGTAATAATAACTGGATTTCTTTCTTCGTGGCATTGTTTTGAAATTTCGCTGTAATGGTTTCTTAAGTCTGAAGATGGTCTGATTGCTTCCATGCGGATTCCTCCTAGTTTGCGTTTATATAGTCATATTATATCTTTATTTGCATATATTATCAATGCTTTTAAGATTATTTATTCTAAAAAAATATTATATTTGTACCTGTGTCTAATAATTCTTTCATTGAATCTGTAAGGTTACGCTCTATACATAAAGCTCTTTTTAAATTGGCTTTTGACATATTTAATTCCTTCGCAATTCCATGAAGAGTTGTTTTTTCAGAGAGTCCATTTTGAACTTTCTGAGAATGGTTTTTACCTATTTCACCATGTTTATATCCTCTAAGAGATACATATGTTTCGAGAGCTTTTCTATCCTTTGTTGGATCGTTTTGGTATTGGGTATTATGATCGGCTATGAAATCGTGTTTTCAAAGCTTCATAAATTTACGGTTATGAATCGTAATAACCATACTTCTGACAAATCTCATGTACAGTTTCAGCGTAAATGCTTCTTGAATGTTTATGTGGGTTATTATTGTGATTCTTCTTATATAAATATAATTCTCTCATTTCGCCCGTATAACCATTGTCTTTGATCCACTCAGCTTTTTCGTCTAAAAGATAGAATCCGTCCGGCTGCTCTTCCCATGAATATGATTTTTGCTTCTTATTAAAATGAATATATTGCTGGCGTTCATAGCCGTTATCATCTACATATTCATTTACTATGGCAAAATCGCAACTATGTAGGATTTTTGAATTTTTTCTGTCTATAACTTTGATTGTGATAACTCTTGTAGAATCTTCAGCATTATCATATCCATAGTTATAAGTAGCCTTATCAAGAGCAAGACGGATTTTGGTTTTAATCTCTTTTGCAGAAAATTTACATTCATCATCATGGACTTGTATATTTACATCAAAGTCATAACCTATGTTTGTTCCCTAATCTGTATTAAATCCTTTTTCGCATGGGATAGTTGTTTTCTTGATACATACTGGAAATTGTGCATTTTCGTTTTCTCCTTTGAAATATTATCCCCATGCCGTCCATTTAACGCTTGTTAAATCATTTTAGTATACTCTTATTTCGTTTCATGTGGTCGCTGAATTGCTTTAAAATAGCGTATTTTCGGTATACATTTTGTAAAGAATATAGGAAAATCAAGGGTTTTCACAAGATCCCTATAAAAAAGTATTGATTTTTCTTGGGTGTTATGAAATTGCAGAGTGAAAAACAGCATATCGCCTATCATGATCGGTTCACCCCTCTCACGCGCCGCAATAACTCTCTGTTGGTGAATCCCTATTCCAACCTGTACACCTTTGCAAAATGCTTCATTTTCCAGTAAATCATCCACTTGATACTGCATTAATCGCATAAAAATGCGATTTTCCGATGGATGCCCTCTAGTCTTGCGAAAGAAGGTGATGCCCTATGAGTATAATGGAAGTTCTTACATTATTACTTGTATTGTTTGC
>CANOEC010000021.1 GCA_947564735.1 uncultured Lachnospiraceae bacterium
TTGTAATAAAATAACTGTAAGATAATATCCCATACATTGATGCATTCTGCATCAAGCAAATTTGAATTTTTCCATACAGACATATAATAATTTTTTAAATTATTATATGTCATGCTATTTATATCTTCAAATAATTCTCTGTTATTCATGCATATATCTAAAATACTTGCATGCGATATCGTAATTCTATTTTCAGTATAATCAATCAACCTATACTCAGTTAAAACTTTTAAAGCATTCTTTTGATTTTTCTCTGAAAAGCCCCTTTGTGCCCAAAAATCAATTAGTTGTTCTTCCGAATATTTTTCATTAACATAAATTATAGTAAAAAGAAGCATAATTTCAATTTGGGAAAGACCCTGTATTAATTTTAGAGTTTCTCCTTCTTCGCCGTAAGATAAATTACCATCATAGTTTAAAGTAAAGTCAATAACTTCTCTTAAATTTCCAGTTTCCAAATGGGCATAAAAGTTTTGTAAATCAGTATTAAAATTTTCTGATAGAATATTTGTTTCAAAATGGTTCTCAATAAAATCTGGCAAATAAGCAGAGTCTAAATCACATAGTTCCATTAGCTTTATTTCAACACCACAGTCAGCTAGTAAATCCTTCATATTTTCTAAATCTTCCATAGAAGTATTTTCACTTAAAGTATATTCAAAAATATAGTAATTCTTTGCGGCCTTTGTGCTATCAATACAATTAATTATTTCATCAAAAGATTGCCGGTCAATATTTTGAAAATTTTCAATAATTATGACACAAGGAAGAGCACTTAGTACATAGACTATATAATGATATTGTATTTTCTTAGAAAGTAATGAATTTCCCGAAATAATATTGTTTAAATCAAAGAAACCAATATTAAAAAATTTCTGAATAAAATAAAATATTCCTGTAAAAAGAACAGTAAACATATTAGCCCTTGTTGCCCATTGCTCTAAATAACAAGATATTAACTCCTTTTGTATGTTTTTATCTAACTTATTTTTGATATAGTATTCCAGAGAATACCCTTCCCGTGATTTCAATGAACTATATACTTTTTTAAACAATAGACAGAAATATTCTCCCGCAAGAGTATTATTTCTTTTATTTTTATTCAATGTTTTAATTCGGAAAGTATTCGAATGATCTAAGAATGCTATTACTTTTTCAGACAAGGTGCTTTTTCCTGTTGCAGTAGCAGAATATATAAATCTAACTCTGCTTCCTGCGTTGCTCTCGATTTCATCTGCTATAGTTCTTGCTTCAACTTCTCTATCTACAATATAATCTTGTTTTCTTTTATATTTATTTTTCTTCATCTTCACTTTTTCATCCTTATATACATGCCCGATAATGGACATGCAGATCCGCCACCAAATAGCATAATTGCATTTACTTATTCGGATATCCAACCGATAATAAACAATTATCAATCATTTTTCTCCCCAAAAAGCTATCAAAAATATTATAACATGTTTGTCGAAAAAGAACATCTATTTTTACAAAAATAGTTCTGACAGCTTAATTCTTTTATCTCCATCTAAGAGACAACTAGAAAATAGTAAACAACCATTATCCCTCCAGCATTCTAATCATTCATACCATACAATCCACATATGTCCAAAAACCGCCGCTTTCTTTACAATGGCATCCCAAAACATAAAAGCCGTATCAGCCATGCATCCTGCCCCGGCAAGCCTTGAAGGACATTTATTGACTTATCACGTTATTCATTCCTTAAAATCATTTTCTCCGCCGTATCCCCGATACAGACTGCCTGATCCGAGAAATATCCTTTTTCGTGGAATTTTCCAAACTACATCCACCATACTTTCAATCCCGTTCCCTCTGATACCGCCCTTTCCGTTCTGGATGATACCATTCCAGATAAATTTTTCTGCCCCTTCCACCCTGTCCCCAAAGTATCCCAATGAATCTTCTCCCATAGTTCCCAACACTTTCCACTCCTGCAATACGGCACTATAAAAGACAGTCCTTTCCTAATCCCCGGTCTGCTGGCTGGGGTACATCCTGTCCTCCCCTTCCAGCACAAGCCGGACATACCACAGCCCCTTCTCAAAAAATGCTCTGGAAGATAACGGTTTATACCATTCGATATATACAGATTGCAACGCAGCGAAATAAAGTACCCATCTACTGCAACTTTATTTCCAGTTAAATGCTGCAGCATCCAGTTATTTTACAGTTCCCCGACAAAATTATATACAATCCGGGGTTCTTTTCCTTTTCCACTACGTCCGACAGCTTTAGGAAACGCTTCCCTGTCTGGCCTCCCTCTGCCCTGTCCGAATAAAAACCGGGAAAGGTATCGCCTATCTCCTGATTGCGCCCTGCAGGACTCTCATACTCCCTTTTAAGACCTGCCATACGCCCCATTTGATAGGTACACCAGACAAATGGCACAAACCATATCGAATTTAAGGAGGAGGCTTATAAATGCATCCAGTCATGAATTGCCCGTCTACTACCGAACCTTATCTTATTTTTAATCTTCTTTTGTTACTTTGCAATAAGCCGGTCAGATGCCTCCAAGGCTTTACCACGGCAGCTCACGGTCTGTACTCCTCAAATTTCCTGCATGCCTTGAATATTCTCCTGTCGCATACCCATCTCTGGAGATGCCGCAGGACATGACCCTTTGAAAGGAGTGCTTTATTGTAGAGCATCACATATGGGCTGTACCCATGGTCGCGGAGTGTATAGATCCTGTCCAGATCCTGTTCGATCGTTGTATCATAGCCGCAGAGTACGTACACCGTCATCTTAGAGTAGCCCCATCCGGTCACTTCCCTGAACTCCTTAAACTTCTGCACGATCGAATCTTTGTCAGAATACCGGTCCCATGCAAAGTGCACCTGCCTGACTTTCATTTCCATCAGCATTTCCGTCTTCTTCCTATTCATCAGCCGTATATCAAGTCCCTGGGAAAAATCAATCCACGCCCTGCTTTCCACAAGCTGGATAAACAGCTCCTCCCAGTCCGGGCATGCAGTGATATTCGGGTCGAGCAGTACCACATGTATGCTGTTTCCCGTACTTCCGGAATCCTGTTTTCATATAAGGAATAATCCGGATAAATTGTCTCTATCCCATCCGGCAGGGGCATGTCGCGCCTGCCGTCATACACTTCTTTCCCGCCCGGCAGTTTTATGCTGTAACCGCTGCCGCCTTTGATGACCTGTCCGGCATTGATCCCATACGGGTAATCCGGTGAAAAACTGAATATCTTTGAGACGTATACGATATCCAGCGGGGTACCCGGAAAGCCATGCACGACCGGCATGTACCACTCCACGCTGTCACCCTTTGCCTTATGCCACGCCGATAATTTCATTCATGGTAAATTGGGAAAATGATGCCCGTCTGCATCGATCAGTCCTATCCGCATGATTCCTGTACCCCGTATGCATTGCGATATTCTTCCAGTTCTGTTGTAGAGCCGGATATCCCACCACATATTTTATTATTTTTGTTTCTGCATCCAAAGGCAAATCCATCTGGAAATAGTAAGCATTCTGCACATATATGCCGGCAGGGGCAGTGATACCACCGGCACCGGCTTATCATTAGTACTGACAGGCAGTGTGCATGCTGCCATGACGGATTCATGTTGTGCACAAATATAGCCTGCCGCTGCCTATGGTATTTTCCGTTATTTCCGCACAGCAATCCTGCGGTGTGCCCATGCGTGTAAAATGCTAAAGGGCAGGTGTTTTTGACGGGTGGATGACGGGCGGATGCAGGATCTGCATATTGAAATTTATCCATCCAAATATTATACTTTTTCATTATATGTATAGTACAAGCTTGAGACAAGGTGATGGGGCATATGCAAAAGATATTGTTATGGATATGGAATAATATTTCAAATATTGATTCACTGACAGCTCTAATAAAGTTTTTAGTCAGAATCGCTGTTATTTTCATCGGGATGATTACCGGGTTTGTACGTTTAAAACTGAGATGTAACCGGTATAAATTCCTTAATATACCCATAGACCGGGCGACAAGGCAATCCATGAAATATTATATCCCGACAAGAGGACAGCTGACAGATCCCAGTGCGGGGAAGGAATATACAAAAAACGATTCATTCAATCTGACGGATTTGTTCCTTGAGCATATATTTCCAAAATCCGATGAACAATATTTTATCATCCTGGCAGATTCCGGAATGGGTAAAACAACATTCCTGCTAAATCTGTTTTTGAAATACTATAAAAAAATACGGTGGAAGTACGACATTGTCCTAATACCGCTTTCTTTTGAAAATGCAATGGAAATGATTAATAAAATAGAAAATAAGCCTTCTACCATACTTCTTTTGGACGGGCTGGATGAAGACAGACATGCAATGGACGATTATATCAGACGCCGGAAAGAAATCTGTGATGCGACAGAACTTTTCTATAAAGTGGTCATTACCTGCCGCACACAATTTTTCCCTGATGGCAAAAGTGAACCCCGTAAAACGGATAAAATCCGGTATGGCACTGGTAAAAAGAGCAATGATTTTAAAAAATACTATCTTTCCCCGTTTTGTGAAAAGGAAATTGACAGATATCTGAAGAAAAAATATAAAGGTCTGTCTGCAGGGCGAAAGATCGAAAAGTCGAAAATGATAATCAATAATTGTCCCGACCTGATGATACGTCCCATGCTGCTTGGATATATTGATGACCTGCTTGAAGACAGTACAAAACAGTATAGCACGGCATATGAAATATATAGTGCACTGGTGTCCAAGTGGATCGAACGGGAAGCTGTTGACCATGATATATTATATGAGTTCTCAAACAAAATAGCCGGACAGATGTATGCTGACAGGACTATATATATCTCCCCGGCGGATATTGAAAAATTATGTAAAAAATACGGGATCAACCTGAAACCCATTGAAGCAAGGTCCAAGTCGCTGTTAAACAGGAATGTTAATGGTGATTACAAGTTTGCGCATAAAAGCATATTGGAATTTTTTATTGCAAACCAGATATACGAAAACTGGTCACCCGAAAATCCTGTCCCATGGGATGAAGTCAGGCAGCATGAAATGGTAAAACGGTTCTTGAAAGAGAAATGTTTACCATTTTGGATAAATTTACAGGAAACTCCCCATTTAAATGTCTCCTTTCATCTTTTTGTTTCCTGTGCAATGCATGGGACAGGCTTTTCAAACAGGAGGATATCAGACTGTGAATTTATCGACTGCGATTTTTCAGGAAGTGATTTTACGGGCACTGTATTTTCCAGCGTCAGATTTGTTAATGCTGATTTTAGCAGGGCTAATTTAGCGGGAATCGATTTAAATAACTATGATTTAAGCGGAGCGAGGTTTGAGCACGCATGTCTGAAAAATGCAAAATTAAGAGGCAGTAACTTAAATGGTGCTGATTTATCCTATGCGGACTTAACTGGCGCCGATTTAGAAGGCGCCAATTTCGAAAGCGTCAATTTGAAATACACAGATTTTAGTAATGCCAATTTAAAAGGAATCCGTCTAAAAAATTCAGATTTAAACTTTGCTAATTTAGAAGGGACAGGCGTAACATCGTTTTTCTTTTGTATATCACATGGAGCTAGAAAGGTGTGGAATATACCCTTCTCTGACGGCGATGGTCTGGTGCTAATGAATGCTACAGATGACAGAAGATATAGACATAAAGAATAAGGTTATACCCTGCTGGAAGTATTTGACAAATATCTCCCTGCATCTGTATACCCTGTTTTTCAACGCAGTTGCTGTTGTGAACGTTAATCTTGTACTTGTATCAGAACAGTTGCCATGCGGTTTGCATTTTTCCTTCCTCCCCTGTGCTTTTCTTCCATCGGATTTTTTCCAGCTCCCCTCGTCTTAAACTTATCCTGCATCTGCCAGAGGATATACGGCTCCGCAAACACTACATTTACTCTGCCTGCGCAGTTCCCCATTGTATTGGAATAGCCGTGGTAACAGGTAAAACAAGCGGGTGCGTTTGATGGCAGCCGCGCACCACCATTGAAAAAAGGATATCCCAACCCATACCGGAAAAGGCAAGCCACCGGAAGGAGCCTTGGCACACGTTATGAAAGAGATTCAGTTATGGGATGGAGTGAAAATAGTTTACATCCTGAAAATGCAGGAAACAGACAAATTGTTCAAAAAGAAATAATACCAGAAAGCAATATCCATAGGGCATACGTTCCCATACATCAGCAGAAAGCTCCTGACAGCACAGAAAAATCAGGGCAGAAAAAGATGCGCAGGAAAATTATTATTATCGGAATTATCAGAAGGAATTAGATATTGTCCGTACCAATATCTACATCCCATCAAACAGACTCACTCCATACCATTGGGCAACAGCAAGCCCCGGCATCTATGCAAAACAAAAACGGCATGCACAACATAGTTTATAATATATAGGGAGCATTTTACTCTTTGCACCGTTTCCTACTGCTGCTCATACATCTGGATGGTTTGTAATATCTCATCTTTTGTTTCCTTATCAGGAAAGACCGATGTCATATAATAATTGATTGGCAGCTGTGATAATGGCACTATTTGCGATGAAGTTCTCCCCTTTAAATTACCAAAAAATATAAATTTACCTAATTTTCTTAAACTCCTATTTAACTTTCGTAACATTTTCATTCTCTCCCTTAACATTTTTTGTGTTTCTTTTCCTAGATGCATATCCATTCTTACATTTCTGAAGATAAAAATTATATTTATTCATTATTACATAAATCACTGCTGCAAAAGATTTTGCAATCTGAATAAATTGTTCTTCATATTCTGGTATAAATGCATGCGTTGACTTAGTATCGATACACAAAAAGCCAACTATGTGATAGTCAAAAGAATCACTAGGTTCTGTAAAATGCAGATGGGAATGCGCTATCCTTATAGGGACCACTATGGCTGCACGGTAAAAATCCCAATAATTTTCTGATGTATTTTCATATTTTTGCTGATGTTTCCTTAACTTCTCATCAAACAGATGGATATCCTGTTCATAAAAGTATTGCTTATTATAAAAGTCAGGCGGTGATATAATGTATGAAAAATCTGTATTTTTGCTAATCAAAACTGCCTGATTATGGGATGCATCTTCTCTCTGCTTTGAAATATTTTTAGACCTGACAAACGTATAAACCGTGGCATTTTCTTTGTCTATTCTATCAAAATTTATATTTTCATTATCCTTGCCAATAAGCTTAATACAGGCATTCATATCTTTTCCTGTATATGCTTTATATATATTGCATAATTTGTCTAGCATATCAATTAAATATTCACGGGTAATCCTTGTTAAAAATTCCTTATTTAAATCTTTATCTTTATGATATTTCAATATATCAAAATAGAAATTCCTAAAATCATGCAAAATACTATAGTAACTGGCCGCATCACTTCCGAGTCTAGTCCACAGACTCGATTTATATTGTTTCATTTTTGCCCTCATAAACATCATAATTATTATTAAAAGTATGCATATTAACCACGGCAAATCAATTGGAATTTGTGGAACTATTTGGGATACAACTCTAATTAGTAATTGTGCACCGCCATACACAATACCGATCAGCGACACCAATGATGTTATAAATGCCAAAACCTCTTGTAACCAATTAGGAACTTTTTCCCAAAACGTCCTTAAATGTAAATAAATCTTTTTCATTTGTATCACCAGTTTAATCATCCATCCCGATGCAATCACCCAAGCCTTTTGTCCATGCCCTAAGTTTCCCGCTCTCTGCGCCTGCCTATTAGCCTTACTCAGCCAGACAAACGGCAGGGTTTGGATGCATCACTGTTTCTCTTTCTACATATGTTCAAATTTTATGGACTATTATAACACATTATAAAAAATGATGAAGCAAAAATTTTATTCAAGCAAAAATCTCCATACATATAGCCCTTATGTTCATCCTCCATGTCACAAGGGCTGTAAATATAGCAAACATACGGATTTACTTTTTCGGTTCTTTTTCATACTTTTCTTCAAAATACCTGCACCACGCATTTATGCCCATTTTAACTATACCCAGCACGATTAAATTTGTGATGCCTGTTACAATGAACACATCCATGTTATACATATTAGCCATGTCTGTTGCAATAGTACTAATAAGCGATGATGTTAATATCTCCGCTTTCCCTCTGTTTTTTTCTGAAGATAGAAATTGATATAATTCATTCCCCAAAAAATATGTGATTTTTATATCACTCTTTGAGGAAGCAAATGAATTTCCCTGACGCAGTACATCAATGGCAAAATAATCCACTATCTCCATATATGCGTCTTCCGAAAATGTTTCATTTCTTACCACTTGGCGCCATTCATTAAGTTTAAATACGTTCACATTATATTTTTCTAAAAATATTGCGCATTCTGCCATTAATTCCTTTTCCATTTCAATTCTCCTAATATGTCATGATATTATCCAAGAACTCCTGCTTCGATCCCATGCCGCATTTTACCTGTGAAGCATATAATACGATATTATAAAATATTTTCCAATCATCAATATTTCTACAAAAAATGCCATCTATACAGTCCGTATCCTCAAATTCCACCATTTTATAGAAGCCTGCCTCGATGTCTTCCCGCACATAATCCAAATTGATCATGCTTTGACATGTAAAAAACACGTCATCATCCTTCCCCATGACAAAAACAAAAAAAGCTCCATGATTCAATCTATAGAGAAAAATATGTTTAGAGCTTGTACAATATGGTTCAATATAGCTTTTAAATTCAGAATACCTGTTTTTTAACTGATAAAATAATCTCCGTCTGAATACCTTTTTCCAATATCCCTTTACACTATTTATATCGTCAAAATAGAAAACCATTCCGCATTTATCTGACCATTGACCATTTGATACATCTTTTCTATTAGAAACCATACTATACATCTTGCCCTGCAGGGTATCCGTTAACTCCAATAAAGTATCCTCTCCATAATCATATATCGTTGCCACGGAAATATTCTTCTGCTCAATAAGTTCTATGTCACTTTCCAACGCTTCAAATACATATTTCTGAGTAAGGCAGTCTGGCAAAATTGCTTCATGAAACTGTCGCTCAAAATTATCTTTCCTTTTTAAATTATAGCCCAGTTGAATTCCATTCTTCAATAAATTTTCGACATTTCTTTCAAGCAATCCGGTTGAAAAGCTGTTTTGCCTAAACTGTTCCATCAAATTTTCCAGAAATGAAACTACATTATCAGTTGACCATTCGTCCTGCATGATATTACCGTGTGCAATAATATCTTCATCCGAAATATCCACATCTTTACCGGAAAGCATCAATCCTTTTAAAGCCTGTAATATCTTTTCTAACCTGAAATCAGGATAGCATCCTTTCCCCTCTGAAAGAAAAAAATGTAACAAGTTTTCGGCTGAACTCCAGCAAGATGCTTCTGTATATTTCGTTATGTCAATGTTCATTGCTAACGTAAATATTCTGTCAATTAAATTACTTTTCTCTGCAATATCCATATTTAAACTCATCAGAAAATCCAGTTCCTGAAACTGGTACTGCAGGTAATATTGCTGCTCCCTGAATTTACCATAAAACCCATCATATAAATCCGGTCTCTGTGACTCTGCGAAAATAAGTTCACTGCACATTGCATAGCACTCATTTGTACGTTCAGAGGCATCATGCAATACCTTGCCTATTTCGTACAGCTTTCCCATACCCGGTTCTTCGCTGATCTGTTTTACCAGAAAACTCAGTATTCCAAACAGAGTATTTTTTGCCAGCCCCCAATGTGCCATTTCATGGACATATACGTTTATCTCCCCATATGCATTATTACAGTCAATTTTTACAATATCATCAAAATCATATGTACCCTGCAGCATTTTTTCTCCAATCTGTCTCCATTATTTGATCACTTTCCTTGTATAGGAAACAACAAAAACAGAAAACATGGACAATCCAATAATTTTTTCCGCAACCATAAAGTAATACGCACTTAGGATTCTGGGCATCAGCTCCCCACTCTCTATCTGAAGGAACACCTGAAGGCTGTATATCCATGCCGTCTTCCATTCATCCATTGTCTGGTATAAGGTTCCTTCTATCTGGAAGTTTGTGGTATTTATCCCGATGCAGCAAGAATATATCCATGCAAACCCTATAACGATCCCCAATATCCAGAACAGGAATTTTGACGGCTTCGTTGCATAATTACCGCACAATATATCAAGAAACAATTTCTCAAACACCCATGCCACAGAGGCGCCCAGCAGTCTTATTGTGATTGTGGTATATGCCCATGATTTTTTCAGCATGGAATTACTGTATTCCGTACTCCTCCCAACTGCGGCATAATCGGTCCAGACATCGTGTACCCTGCCCATGCTCCGGTACCGCTTACTGAGTACATACGCCGCATCCGCATTATCCGATTCCCCCTCGCTCTGGTAATTCTCCGACAGGATTATCAACTGGTTTGCCTTGTCAGTAGCGGAAGTCCGGCATAAGACAATTTCATCCTGTTCCGGGTCGTATACATATTGCAGCTGTTTATGGAAGAGATGCTTTGAGAATTTATTCTGGATCGTCAGCCTTCCCAATAAAGTAGACTTTTTCAAGCAATAGCAGGTATAGTTTTTATATCCCTGATTGCCTAACAGGACACAGTCGCGGATAACACTTTCCTGTATTACTATATGCTCTGCACGGGAAATCCTAAAATCAAGCAGTCCATTGACGTTTGCCTTATACATCAGGATCATTCTGACAACTGAATCGACAAAGTCAACCTTCATTGGCGGCGTCTCCACTTCCCAAAAGCTGAATTGTGCTTCAGGGCAGTCCATATATGCAAAACTCAGGGGCTGCGTGCCAAAATTACACTCATAAAACTCAACACTTCCGTCTATGCCTTTCATATAGTCAAAGCTTATCCCGCCTTCCTCCCCAAAATCCGTCCCCGAAAAAACCACCTCGCACTTGCCACCGCCAAATACTGTCCTGTCAAAATAAATCCCCTTGTCCCCGAACACCGTGCATCCAAAATATACATTGCAGTTAATGAACTGACAGCCTTTCATGGAAAAATCTGCATTTCCCATATCACTGTATGAAAAATCCACTTTCCCATAATAAAAGATATTATCATCCAGCATAATGCCAGACACGGTATCAGCAGCAATCATCTTACACCATGAAAAATCTGCCGCTATACCATTTTTCCCACAAAATATACTGTCAGTAATATAATCAACCTTGATCTCGATGATTTCCTCTTTACCATAGCCATAACTGCTGCGGTATTCCGTCATGGAAAAACCTTCCACACATACTTGGTCCAGCGCCAGCGGAACACCCTTATGTATCGACTCATACAGTCCTTCCACATTAATGATTTCGTATTTTACCGGATTTACCCCTGATATTTCAGGACATATATAAGTTGCACTGCCTTTTTTCTCTAAAGTTGCATGGAGCATCCCTTTATTCCCCGCCTCCGCATTTCAAACATGCATATCTTAATTTTCCGATTATATAACTATGATTTTAGCTTGTTCCTTATCATATTATATACCCGCCTTTTCTATTTTTCAAACAAAGCTCTTCAGTCCAGCATCATATTATGCAAAACCTTTCTTATCACCTTACGGCTGGTCTGGATTGCTTTCCTGTTACAGCCCAAAATACCTGCCGCTTTCTTTACCGTGATTTCCCCCAAATATAAAAGCCATACCAGCCCTGCAGCCTGTCCCGGCAGGTTCTGGATGGCATTATTTAACCTGAAACGGTATTCATTCCCTAAGACCACTTCCCCTGCCGTCTGCACCAGTCAGTCCTCTCCGTATGATGCCGGTACGCAATATGTATTACGATATCCTTCCTGTTCTGCCGCACAGCCGGATATCACGCCACACAGTTAATTATTTTTGCCCCTGCTTCCAAAGGCAAAATTATCCGGGTACGATCAGAGAAAAATCTACTTCCATACGGAAGAGCCGGTATAAGATTACAAAACTTTAAACGATAAAAAGGGAACTGCAGCCAGCCAGAATATAAGCTGCAAGAAAAGGAAATGATATTGAAAATAAATTCAGGCGGCAGCATCCAGAAAAAAACAGTGCCGCAGATTTATAAGATCTGGTCTTTTTCAGAAGGGATATATCTGACAATATCTTTTATGTCACAATCTAAAATCCGGCACAGATCATTCAGTGTTTTCGTTGACACGTCCTTGTTGTGCTTTAAGCGGTGGAGCGTGCTGTGTGACAGATGATGTTTGTTTGTCAAGGTATACCAGTTTTCATTAGATTTATCCATGGTTTCCCAAAATGGCGAATAGTCGATCACATCCAGCGCCTTCTTTGATTTCCTCTTTAAACATAGGATAAATTATATCCCTGTAATTAAATATATCCGTAAAAATGAATATGCTTGACCATTTGGGGAGTATGGAAAGTGTAAGCCAAATAGTCTGAAAAAACCTGCCGGCAGACGTAAAACAGGAACCGGGACAATAATAAAGCGGCAGCAATCAGGCAAACTGCCGCCTGCTATAATTTCTGCTCCCTTTCTGAGGGGATATACCGGACAACATCTTTTATGTCACAGCCTAAAATTAGGCACCAGTCATTCAACGTCTTTGTTGATACATCTTTGTTATGCTTTAACCGGTGAAGCATGCTGTCAGATAAATGATGGGTGTACGTCAGCGTGTACCAGTTTTCAGTTGATTTTTCCAGAGTATCCCAGAATGGAAGATAGTCGATCACATGCAGGCCCCTTCAGTTTCATTCTTACCCCTAGGATAGGATATATTCTGATACCCGAATATCTTCGCAATAGCGATATACTAAATGAACAGGAGAGAAACAGGAATACTGCAGTCTGGCAGCCGCACCATCCAAAGATGATACAGAAGCAGGGATATTGTTTTTTGAAAATGCAAAAAGGTTGTTTCCGCTTATGGGAAAGAACCTGATGACACCGCAGCCATCACGGACAGACTGGAATGGCTGATAAGGAGGGGGATATCCCACAGAAAAACAGGCACAGGACTACGGCAGAAAGAAGCAACAGAATATGTGGATAATGGCAGCCATGAAAAAATGTCTCGCCATACTAAAAAAAATGAAACAGAAGGTGCTGTTCAGGATAGCATTATGGAAGATGGATGATATGTGGCGCTCAGCAGGCGGTAAGTGCTGGGAACTGTTCCCCCGTCTTTTTACTATACGCATACGGAAGAAGAAATAAAAAAGATCACAAACGAAACAACAGAAAAAATGACCGACGGGTTATAAGCCTTCTGTTTATCCTGCAGGGAAATATGAAAAACCACCCTGTCATGGATATGCCTGCTTCTGTACATCCGCTGCCGCCCTATTCTGCCCCACAGGTTCTTCACAGCCACACGGTCCTGCCCATCCATCCAGATCATGGCACCATGGAGGGACCGGAGTCTGTCTGGATATGAAATCCGGACAACACGGCTTTCGAACCACAAAACCATGCTATTCCACCATCCTCCCCTCGCCGATGGAATTATATAACCGGATATGGTAATATTAGAATAAAACAAGGCATCATAAAATCCTCCGGAGGCATAAAGGTTATGGAAAAAAATCATATCTATATCGCAATTGACTTAAAATCTTTCTATGCCTCCGTGGAAAGTGTCGAGAGGCAGCTTGACCCCATGAATACAAATCTGGTTGTTGCAGATGCATCCCGGACTGAGAAAACGATATGCCTTGCTTTCTCACCTTCCCTGAAGTCTTTCGGCATATCAGGCCGTGCCAGACTTTTTGAGGTCGTCCAGAGAGTCAGGGAAGTCAATCTCCAGAGGAGATCCCATGCTCCGGGACATCAGTTCACCGGGGAATCCTGTCTCGCCGATGAATTGGATGAGCATCCTGAATTTTCCCTCTCCTACATCATCGCGCCGCCGCGAATGGCGCACTATCTGGAATACAGCACAAAGATATATGAGATATACTTAAAGTATGTTGCCCCCGAAGACATCCATGTGTATTCGATAGACGAGGTCTTCATGGATGCCACTGCATACCTGAAAACCTATTCCCTGACAGCCAGAGAACTGGCACAGAAAATGATTCTGGATGTATTAAACCAGACCGGGATCACTGCCACTGCCGGGATAGGCACAAACCTGTACCTGTGCAAAGTCGCCATGGACATCGTTGCAAAGCATGTCGAACCCGCTTCCAACGGAGTCCGGATCGCGGAACTGGATAAGATGAAATACTGGGAGCTTTTATGGGACCATAAGCCGGTCACTGATTTCTGGCGGGTCGGCAGGGGATATGCCCGGAAATTAGCTGAAAACGGCATGTTCACCATGGGAGATATCGCAAGATGCTCTGTCGGCAGCGGCAGGGGCTATTATAACGAAGATCTGCTCTACAGGCTATTCGGCGTCAATGCAGAACTGCTGATAGACCACGCATGGGGATGGGAACCCACAACAATAGACCTCATCAAGCAGTATAAGCCCGAAACCAACTGCCTCAGTTCAGGACAGGTCCTCCAGTGCCCCTATGATTTCAATAAGGCAAAACTGATCGTAAAAGAAATGACCGACCTTCTTGTACTGAACTTAGTTGAAAAAAGGCTGGTAACAGACCAGATAGTGCTCACCATCGGATATGACATCGAAAACCTTTCCAACCCTGAAATCAGCAGGATGTACAGGGGCGAGGTGACAGTGGATCATTACGGGCGGAGGGTTCCAAAACACGCCATGGCACCGCCAATATAGGAAGGAATACTTCCTCCACAAGACTCATCATGGATGCAGCCATGGAACTGTATGACCGGATTGTGGACAAAAATCTTCTGGTCCGCCGGATCAATGTCACAGCCAACCACTTGATAGATGAGGCGGCAGCAAAAGAGAGCGGGCAATCTAGGAAGCCATCCTGTCCGTGAAAAAGAAATATGGAAAGAATGCACTCCTGAAAGGGATGAATCTTGAAGAAGGAGCCACGACTCCTGAAAGGAACAACCAGATAGGAGGGCATAAGGCATAATGGGAAACTATGACGATATCATCAACCTGCCACACCATGAATCCGCCACACATCCAAGGATGCCGGCTTTAGACAGGGCTGCCCAGTTCTCGCCCTTTGCCGCACTGACCGGGCATGGAGCCGCGATCAATGAAACTGCCAGACTGACAGCGGCAAGAATGGAACTGGATGAGGACAGAAAACAGGAGCTGGATGAATGCCTGCAGATGATACGGGGACACATTTCGCTGAAGCCGGAGGTTGCCATCACGTATTTTGTTGCTGATGCCAAAAAAGAAGGCGGGACCTATCTTCAGGCAAGGGGAATCGTGGAGAAACTGGATGATACCGGACATAAGGTAATCATGCGAAACGGAACAGCCATACCGTTCAATGATATCTATGAGATTACAGGTTCCATCTTTGAAGGCGCCGAAAAAAAACAGCCGTCCCTATCCGCTGAGCCCCGACATCCTCCATTCATGGGCATGGTAATTATACCTTAGCCGTAAGGTCTTCTGTGTCCCGTACAGGGAAGCCATGCCGACAAAATTTGCACCAAGGGATCCCCTGTCCTGATCTGTGGATAAAATCTTGTTTATGGTGATCGTAATGATTTCGCCATTCCTGTCCCGGAACCGGAACCTCATAGGTGTAATCTTTCCATCCGTATCGGTACATGAAATCATCTGTACCGGGATGTCCACACACAGGATGCTTTCCATGCCGGCTCCTCCTTGTACATTCTTTTCCAGCAGGGACATTTTGTCATACCGGACATTTGTTTGTTGCGGGCAGCCTATAAAATCCATGCATCGCCATTCAATGCCGCAATAAATCCCTGCTGCTTATTATTCCATATTTGCCTGATTTCATATCCTTATTCTCTCCTATCCCTTTTTCTCTTAAAATAACCGGCATGAAACTTAATATGCACAGCTGCTATATAGCCTTATTTCTGTAATGAAAAGAAAATTTGTTTAAAATATAGTATTCTACGCATGTAAGTTGGCGGAGGACAGGCGCCGTCAGGAAATCCCATCATGAGAGGAGAACATCATGTATATTACACAAGAGCAGAAAAACCGTTTTATAAACAACAGGGATTCATACTATCTTTCCGCCCATTCCGGGAACCGGGCAGAAAACCGCCAGAAATGCCGTGAATGCCTTGCTGTGTACAGAAGCTACCTGAATGCATTTTCCATCCTGGGCATCATGGAGAAATATGAAACCTACAAAAAACGTTAATCCATTCTGGCATTAACCCGACATAGAAAGAGACAGGCGCCTGCTCCCCTGCCTCCGGAAGAAATCATGCCCAGACCCGGAAAATATCTCCATTATCAGACTCTTGTCCTTGGGGATATTATCCTCTGTCCGAGCATTACCTGTCATGTTATAAAATTATGGCATCCATAACTGTACATTATCACCTGCTGGCGTTACATTAGCTAAGGATTCCGTAGCAGACACAGTGCCCGTCCCGCTCTCCGCCATATCCTGTATGAGAAGGATTACGATATTATCAACTGCGGTATCTGCAGGGTTATCATATATCGCACTGCTCTGTTCTGCCGCCGGAACTGTTTCCGTTATAGTTTCACCGGAGACAGGCATGTCTGTATAATTATCCACATCCTGCGCAGTGTCTGCAATCGTTTCACCACTTTGAAACGTTGAATTGTCTTCTGGCTGTATTACCGTTGACTGTGTATCAGCCGATCCTGTTTCACCCGCCTGTCCTTCGACTGCCTCTGTTCCTGCTGACGGCGTATCAAATATCTGTGCTCCTGTCATACCATATCCAGTGAGGAGTTATCTCAATTTTAGTAACAAACCATGCCGTATTTATGCGGATTGTGGCGTTTTGCAAACGCCTAAATGGAATTTTAATGGAAGGCTGAACTGATTACAAAATTCCTACACTCACCTCAAACCTTCAGCACGCCCGCTTCTGCAAACGGACCTGCCATCGGCATTTCGCCATGTGCTTTCCCATAATAGTCCTCGTCAAACACGATGGGTATTCCGTCCGGGTTCTCATATTTCTGCTCCGGCTCAAACGCCATACCAAGCACCTCCGTGGTGATGACTCTGTTTTGCAGTTTTGGCATACAATCATACAAATTTGTCTTTAAGAAAAAGCCGTCCTCTCTTTCTTCCACGCAGATGAAAATTTTGTGTGTCCCATCCACAAATGCCTTTTCTTTCGACATCGACTTCGCACCGTTAAAATAGACGTTGCCCTCCGCCCATACCGGAAGCGGATTATAATATCTGTCGCTCGGCTCAGACCCCATCCCGCAATAGCCCGCAAACTGCTCTTTATACTCTTCCATAGTCGGATAGTCTTCGTAGGGAGCCGTCCCCGTAAGCAGATTGCCATCCGTCCATTCGCTGTCCTTCATCGCATCCGCCATTTTCTTCAAATCCGGACGGATTTCTTTCTGGACAAAAATGTTATTGTAAAATCTCATATCCCCGTGCAGAATCGTCATAAATCCCGCAATTTCCGTGCGGTGCGGCACATGGTAGGGCGTGTAACGCGGTGCGGATTTGGTAAGCGTTCCGTTCAATACGCCGCGTCCTACTGCCGTAAAAGAGCCGGCAATCAGATTGTGTACCAGCGCAACTCCCTGTGTGGCAAGCTTCAGCGCACAATCTGAAAGAAGCACATTATGGTCAATCAGTGTCGGTCCATGCGATACTTCCACAAAAATATCTTCTCCGATTTCATTTCCCTCTGTATGATTATATTCTTCCGGCAGGCAATTATCAAAAAACAGATTTTTTGTCACCCTCGTGCCCTGCGCCTGCCAGTCAAGCCACAAACCACGGGTACAGTGATAAATCCGGTTACGGCGTATGATAACATCAATCGCCGCATGCATCTTGATTCCTCCGATTTCGGCGCCACACAAATTCTGCTTATTATTGATATGATGGATTGTATTATCCTCTATAACAGAGAATACGCCGCCCAGATGTCCCACGATTCCCGTCTGCCCACAGTCATGAATGTGGCACCTTCTGACAATGTGGGAACCGATTGTCTCCTTACTCCATCCTTCCCGCTGCGCCTGACAGATACAATCCCGCTCCGTCTGGGTTCCGTCTTTATATTTCCATTTAGACCACTTATTATCATTTTCCGGCTGCAGATACTTACCCAGAGAAATTCCGGAACATTTCGACTCATAGATTTCACAGTCTTCTATAATCCAGCCCTTTGACCAGTGGGGTCCGATCATCCCCTCCTGATAAGCTGTCGGAGGCGCCCACTGCGTCGCCGCCTGCCGCACCGTAAAGCCAGACAGGGTAATATAACCCACGCCTTCCTTTTCCGGATAGAAGCAGTTTCTTCTCACACTGATTTCCACGTTCTCTTCATTGGGGTTTTTCCCTTGAAAATTGGCATACAGAACCGTCGCGTCTTCTTTTTCATCCTGAACCGTATACCATGTATAGACAGAAAATTCCGGCTCCCATGACGTCCTGCTCTTCTGCGGATGCAGGACTTTATCGTATTCCGTCACCTCATACATAGACTTGCCGTTCAGATATACGTCGCCGGTATGCGCTATCATCGAAGCTACGAACCAGTCGCCATATACAAGCGTCGTGTAGGGATTGTAAGCCCCAAACATTTTGTTGGAGATTCTTGCCATCCACACATTGCCTTCACAGGCCTCCCAGTCTTTGACCGGCTCTGCGCCCGTAATGACAGCCGCCCGCTCCGCTTCCGAGCGATAAACGATTCTTGCGCTTTCCGTGCCAGCGTTTATCGGATTTACCGCCTCTCTGTATATTCCCGGCGCAACAATCACCTCGTCCCCCGGCAAAGCCCTATCCGCCGCCTCTTGAATCTTCCTGAAAGGTTTCTCCTTACTTCCATCCCCGCCTTGTGTAGCTTCAACATCTACATAGTATTTCATCCGATATCCTCCCAAATATAGACCACATTACTTTTATCTAGTGATGTTGGGGCAAAATGAACTTTTGGTAAATTGAGATGACAGATTACACAAATTGCTCTCTTGTGTTGGTTTCGTCGATTGTAAAAGTTCATTTTGTCCCCAACATCATCTAGTAAAAATGTATCATATATTTTAATAATATGGAAGATGAGTTTGCCGCATGAGCCAGACGCCAATTGTTTTCTCACTGCCACATAAACATATCTGTACATCCAGACTAAAGATTTCCTGCATCATTGGTAATGTAATGCTCAATGCCTCTAACGATTTTTACTCCCTATATTCTCTATTCTTTTTCATCATGTACATTTCCTGATCAGCCCGTGTTAACAGCATTTCCAGATTAAAATCTTTATCAACACATGCTTGATAAAAACCAATACTTGCATCCATTTGATATGGTTTTTGTTCAGCCGCCTTTATTTCATAAATTCGTTTTTTCATTTTACCAATCAGTTCATCAGCCGTACTGTCGTCCTTCTTTTGCAAAATTACAAACTCGTCACCACCATATCTCATAACAATCCCGTTCTTACCACATATTTCCTGACATACTCCCGCAACACTTTTGATATAGAAATCCCCTTCACTGTGTCCATACCGGTCATTGACATACTTTAGATGATCTATATCAATGAACAACAACATAATTGGATGATTCTGTGCTTTACATAATGCCACGATACTTTCTGCTTTACTGTAAAATCCAGTACGATTCAGCACGCCAGTCATCGCATCATAAATCCACATTTTATTTAGCTGTTCAATCATTGCTTTCATCAATATCTGTTTCCGTATATTTTCCAAACCATTTCCTAAATTCATAATCCATGACTGAAATTGAATCGTCTCCATTGGAAACTTACTGTTGCCGACAACACAATACCCCATACAGTGCAGTCGAAAGTGGATTGGTAATATAATAGATGTTACCCCTTTTGCATTCTCGTAAAACCGCTTCGGTAAAAGCTCCGCTGTCTTTATCATCTCCGACGGATAAAACCGCCCTTTCTCATAAGCAATCTCCACTTTCATTTCTTTAGGATAATCCACATAATCCGTGTCCGACATCCGGTAGATTCCATTTGCCAGTTCAATTTCTCCAATTAACTGTTTTTCCTTGCACAAACACAAATAGAAGTATGGAAATTTCATTTGCTGAACACAAATCTTAAGTTTATCAATAAACTCTTCCAGCGTATTTACTTCATTTAAATCAACTGACATGGCATTTAAAATTTTTGCCCACTCTATATTTTCATTTTTTTCTTTTGCCATCTGTTGTTTATAATCTTTTAGATTTTCTTTTCTTCGTGTAGCACAACCACAGCTTTCCGAGAATTTATAACTGACCTCAAAGACTTTTCTCTCTCGCGCTTTTTTCTCTCTCGCTTCACTCTGATCTACAACCTGTCTGCATGCTTCATATCCCATTTCATAAATCGGCTTTTTAACACTGGATATCTGCGGCACATAGTGTCTTCCTTCAAAAGAATAATCAAATCCGGTCACTAATATATCCTGCGGAACTTTATATCCGTTTTTCTTTAATTCCTCTATAACACCAATCGCCATATAATCATTTGCGCTTATGACCGAATCCGGAAGCCTTTTCTCTTGAATATACCTTCCTATTACTTTTCTTCCACTGTCCATCCAATAATTACCATATTCAATAACGTAATTTTCTCCCGCGCTATAGCCATAATCTGCCATGCATTCCAGAAAACCAGCTTTTCTCTCCTCACTCTCCTGATTCTCTATCGGTCCCGACAGAAATAAAATCCTGTTCTTTTTATGTTCTACTATAATGTGCTCTGTCATTTTATAAATTGCCATTCCATTATCAATTTCAAAGCAACATAGATTCGCTATCTTCGTATCGATTGATATAGACGGCACTTTTGCCGATATAAGCTGTCTTTCCAGTTTTTTTACAATTTCCTCATTCTGGATTGTATCCGGCGCAATAATGACACCATCAAATGTTTTGAGTTTAGGAAGGCTATAAATCTGAAACTCTCCTGTATTATGGTCATTTACAGTGTAGATGTCACCCCCACAGGTAAATGTAAAAAGATTGACGCCTTTTTTCCCGGCATAATCCGATATACCCTCTAACATCGTTCTTTGACTATCATATAAGAGTCCACCAATCAAAACCGCTATCCTCATAATCGCCTCCGTATACCATATGTATTACGCCTAAAAAAAAGAGTATTCCCCGGTTTTCAACATCCGCTTATCCCCATTTGGAAAAACAAATTCTATGTTTGCCTGAAAGGGCACTGAAACCTCATATACCGGTTTATCTTCCCTATATTGCCATTTTACACTGCACGCCCCATATATGGTCTGATACTTTCCCTTTATCCATGCAAATCGTTTATCCGGTTTTGGACAGATATAAAGTTCCGCCTCATCATCCCAATGAAATCCGCACATCGTCTCATACATCCACCCTGCCACACACCCGTAGGCATAGTGGTTTAAGCTGTTCATCCCCAGAGTGCTGATTGTTCCGTCGTCATTGACGGAATTCCATCTTTCCCATGTCGTCTTTGCTCCAAGATTCACCTCTCGCAACCATCCCGGATAATCTTCCTGCAGCAAAACAGTGTATGCCTCCTTCAGCAATCCATTGTCTGACATAGCCTGTAACAGCATGCTTGTTCCGACAAATCCAGTGCTCAGATGATATCCATACTCTTCCAGCGTTTGTCTCATTCCCCTTACTAATACTTCCTTTTTATTCTGCTCATACAACCCCATATACAGCAAAATTGCATAGGAAGTCTGTGTTTTTCTTACTCGCAGTTCTCCTTCTTCATCCAGATATTCCTGAATAAAAGCCTGCTTTATTTTCTCTTTCTGTTCTTTCCACCTCTGCTCATCTTCTCTTTTTCCAAGCACATGTGCTGCTTTTTGGCACAACGCGGTGGAATAATAATAGTATGCCGATGCAATAAATCCCATATCCGTGCTGCCGATAGGATTGTCGGTATTTCCATTATCAAGCGCAAGCCAGTCACCAAGCTGCCTGTCATTCTGCCATAACATCGGAGTTCTATTTTCTTTTACCCTGCCGTTTATGTATTCTACCCATGCACACATCATAGAATAATGCTGTTCCAGCATTGCCTTATCTTGATAATGCAAGTATAATTCCCACGGAAGTATTGTTGCCGAATCCCCCCATGTACATGCCCCTGCCGTCACCAGAAAAGGATTGATGCCCTCATGTGCTGCCGGTTTTGGTCTTGGTACAAAAAAGGGAACGGCTCCCTCCAACAATTCCTGTTCCAGACCAAGAAGCATCATATAGTTGTGCAGAAATGCCGCTGTATGCATATGGAAACTTCCTGTCCGTGCAAAGACAGCAATATCTCCGGTCCACCCCATTCGTTCATCCCGCTGTGGACAGTCAAGGGGTATATCAATAAAATTACATTGTTGCGACCTGTATGTATTTTCTATGAGCTGGTTTACTTTTATGTCAGACGTTTCTATAAAGCCTGTTCTCTCGATATCAGACATCAGTCTATATGCTTTAAAGTCCTCTTTCTTTATCACTTCTATTCCTGTAACCTTGACATAGCGGAAACCGTAGTAGGTAAAATGCGGTCTTATCCATTCCCCATTGGCAACCCCTTTAAAGGAAAATTCTGCTTTTGCCGTGCGCAGGTTTTCGCGGTAAAATTCCCCATTCTGCATGTGCTCTCCGTATTGCAGAAGAAACTCCATCGGTCCACTTCCACACACTTCCACCCATCCGGTTATCATATCTCCAAAATCCAGTATAGTATCTCCTGCGGGCGTTTTGATAATATCTGTTACTTCATACTCCCCAACCTTATGAATAGGAACATTTAAGCGGGGAGATAACTTCTCTTTTGTTATTTCAAGACGCTCTACTGCAACTGCCTCCTTAACCCGGCAACGATCAATTACCTCACCGTCATAAATATTGTTAGACAAAATCTCCGCCTGCTCTGCGCACCATGTATCGTCTGTCACAATCGTCTCTGACGTTCCGTCTTCATATCGCATTTTCAAGATTGCAGTCAATAACTTACGGTTGCCATACAGATTCTCATATCCTCCTTCAAAAACAAACCTGCCTTTATACCAGCCCTCGCCCAAAATAAAAGATAAGCAGTTACTTCCCATATGGAGCATATCAGTTACGTCATAGGTTTGATATTGATTTATTAAATCATAAGAATGATAACCCGGCATCAAGTATTCATCACCGATTTTGTGTTCATCAAGATATCCTTCATATAAACCTGTTCCATAACAGTACAGTCTTGCCCTGTTCACTTTTCTATCCAATATAATATGCTTATAAATACATGGCATTGCTTCCTGCTCTTTTACAGGACTAATCCATTCCGCTTCCCAAATTCCCGGTGCAAACGCCGTTTCAAACCATGCACGACCGCTTATTCCATACTCCCCTTTTGTATCCTCAATCTCCACCTTCCAGTAATATCTTGTTTCATACTTTGGCATAAAAGGAACCTGAAAATATGGAACTCCCATATTCGGTATTTTACCGCTGTCATAAACAGGACTCTGACTATTTTCCTCCTCATATATGCAGATTCTTGTCCAATTGTCTGTTTCTCCCGCAGTTTCCGTAACTCTCCACGAAAAGAATAAATAGTCCAACCGATACCCTAAAGGATTTTCCATATGGTTAGTTTTTAAATCAATTATTTTCATTTTTAAAACCATTCCTCCTGCTCATTCTGAGAGTTCGCTCTTTTCATCCTAACCCCTTTTCTGCGCACGCTTTTGGCTCAATTTATTGAGACTATGCATGATCGAGTTTGCGCCAAGTGCACGCAGACAAAAATCTCGCGTGTGAAAAATATATTTTTTGTCCTAATATCTAAGTTCTTTTCTGCCACAGAACGGATCGACCGGGCTGACTCCTTGAAATTCGCTTTCCCCACATATTTTTTCGATTAACTTTTCCAATGCATACTGGTTATTAGAATAGCAATTTATATATGTCTGCATCATCGGCACATCAAACAAATGATACGGATTTGCCAGACTAGCAAAAAGTGTCGGCACTTCCTTTACAAACCACGGAACATTATTTCCCTGTCCAAAAAAGGTATACCAGTTAATTCTGTTCGTAGTCTTATTACTTGCATTTTCCACATTTCCCAGATAAATGACCAAATCGTATTTGCTCTTGATTGCAGTCACATTATCCACTCCTTTGGAAAAATCTTCTTTTTCATAAACAGTAACTGAAAATCCTCTTTTTTCCAACTCGGTGCTTACCAGATAAATAATTCTGTCGTTTGACTGACATTCTCCAAGTATTTCTAACAGAACTCTCTTACACTTGTTCGGCGTAATCGGCAATAAATCTTGTGTATCTTTTACGAGAGTAATTGCCTTATCCGCAAGTTCATACGCCCATGCCACATGCTTTTCACATTTCAGTATAGAAAGTGCACTTTCATCCGGTACAAGCCTGCTCTTTTCCTTTTTGATATGGAGTTTCAGCGCCGCCTTTGTCGCCAGAATCCGATATACCGCATTTTCCAGTCTTTCTGCAGACAGAAGCCCTGTCTGATATCCTTCCATCATAAAGCCGTAATCTTCTGCCAAATCCTTATTAAAAAGAATCATATCACAGCCCGCTTCAATCGCCGCCGGAACTGCTTTGCATCTTTCCATTGCCGACGTATAGCCGACCATCGGCGTCGCATCTGTAATAATCAAACCGTTAAATCCTAATTTTTCCCTCAATAAATTCTGTAGCAGCTCTTTGGAAAGCGTTGCCGGAACAATCTTATCCTTTGCCTTTGGATTAAAATACTCTTGATAAGCAGGCATTGCTATATGTCCTGCCATTACAGTTAAAGCGCCTTTCTCAATCAGATTTTTATAGACATATCCAAAGCTATTATCCCATTCTTCCATCGATAATGAATTTACCGATGTAAGGATATGCTGGTCTCTCTCGTCCACGCCATCCCCCGGGAAATGTTTGATGGAGACAGCTACCTCATTTTCTTTTGCCGCTTTCATATAAGCAAGCGCATTTTTTAATACAACTTCTTTATCCGAACCGTATGTCCTAACATTGGTAATGGGATTCCTGTAATTCATATCAATATCCACTACCGGCGCAAAAGCCCAGTTAATTCCAAGAGCCGCCGCCTCGCTTGTCGCTATTTCACCTAAGCGGTATGCATAAAGTTCATCTCCTGCCGCTGCCACTTCCATTTGCTTGCCATAAGGCGTTCCATCTGTTGCAGCTCCGTCTCCTCCCGCTTCGAGATTGGAAGGAATCAGAAGCGGAATCCGGCTATACGCCTGCGCTAGAGAAAATGTACTCTGCATCTCTTTTCCGGCTCCGTCCCGGAAAAACAAACCGCCTATATGTTTATCCAGCAATTCATGCTTTAAATAATCTGGATCTGTTGAATATCCGATTGGACAAAACAACTGTCCTATCTTTTCTTCCAGACTCATAGACTGATAAGCAGCTTCTACCCATTCGATATCTTTTTTGCTTAGATAAAAAGGGTTTTCTTTCATAAAAGATATATCGCTCATTTAACTCCTAACCTCCGTTGTCATCTTTTAAAAAAGGTCAAAGCACTTCATAGCCTCTGACCTGTCTATATCTATATTTTTAGCAAATCGCTGAATGTTTCTAAAGGATATGTCACAAATTCACTTACTGCCGCCTCACCAATTCCCGCACTCTTAAAACCACCATCATGCGCTGCAATAATTCCCGCTTTTGCATCTTCAACAACAAGACATTCCTCACTATTCAACGCCAAATACTCTGCCGCCTTGATAAACACCTCCGGAGCAGGTTTCGACTTTGTGATATTTGTTCCATCGCTGACCGCATCAAAATAATCTCCCAACCCTATCTGTCGCAATATAAATTTTGCATTTTTACTGGACGATCCAATCGCAAGTTTTTTTCCGCTACCACGAAGTTTATCAAGTGTTTCCTTTACCTCTTTCGTCAAATCCTTTGTAGTCATCTGTTTTAATAATTCTCTATAAATTTCATTTTTCTTTTCAGCCAGTTCTTGTTTTTCCTCCTGACTTAAGTTACCATTATATTTCTCTAAAATAATTTCCAGACTTTCCATCCGGCTTACACCTCTTAGCCTGTTATTAATGTTTTCATCAAAGTAAACCCCTATACTATCTGCCATCTGCTTCCATGCCAGATAGTGATACTTGTCAGTGGAACAGATTACCCCATCCAAATCAAAAATAATGCCTTTACAGTTCAATTTGTTCTACGCCTCCTATCCTTTTATCAATTTCTTTAGCTTTCCTTCGTTGTTCAAATAAATCAGGAAACCAACCAAAATAAGCGCCGTAGTAATCTGTTGAATAGAAGAATCTACATTTAATCTCGCATACATGAGAGAAATCAATGCTGTTGTTACCGCCCCAAGCACATATCCAATTCTTTCATTGCAAAATCTTCCAATGAAGCCACCAATAAACATGGGAAGAAATGCGGTAAACATCACTCCAATCGAACCAAAGTTAAGCGCCATCTGAATATTTCCGGTATTGGTCGCACTTATAAAACCAACCACACCCATCAAGCCGCCTGCAACCGCATAGCAGCCGACTGCGTTTGGCACTTCTTTAATACCTGTATTAACAGACACTTTTTGCCCAGACAGCAGTGCCTTATAGTTATAGCCGAATTTTGTATAATCAAATAAGAAAATGATAACCGCCAGTCCCGCCAAAATGATAATCGAATAATTTAAAACACTCGGGAAACTGGTAAGCTCCGTATTTGCTACAAAGGAAACTCCATAACCATCTGTAATGGCAAAGGCAAATCCTTCATAGAACAGCGTCACACCAAGAGAAACGATGATTGGCGGAAGCTTCACAATAATATATATCAGTCCCGATAATGTTCCGAAAAAGATTCCAGACACCAGTGAAATCAACAGCATAACGGGTGTTGTAAACCCCATACTAATGCAAATCTGTGACGCCACGATGGAAGAAATCATGGAGATAGAACCAATGGAAAAATCAAATCTTCCAGAATTCAAATTAATGGATAGCGCGAACGTAGTAAGCATAACCGATGTTACCGCCCTAAAAAACGCTATCCAATTTCCCTGTGTTTCAAACATGACCACACCTTTAGATGCACACAGCGCTAACATAATTACGAGCGTAGCCACCGGAATCGTTCCAATTCCGAATATCTTTGTTATCATGCCTTTACTACTTTTCATCTTTCATCCATACCTTTCTGCTCTGGCAGACAGCTTTCGCACTGTCTGCCATTGCACATTTATCATTTATAATTCACTGACTTCCAATACTCACTGTATTGCCTTAATATCATCAAAGCTGTATTTCCCGACAAACTCTGAAAATGCTGCATAATCCGCTGTCAATAAAGTATCTAACATGTCTTTTGTATATGCCGGGCTTTCGACAGAGCTGTCCACTGCATAATACTCATTGAACTGTTCACTTGAGGTTGCTACCCAATAACCTTGATCGAGTGCCAGTGCGTTTCCCTCCGAGTTGCGGATTGGGGAACCCAATGCTGCTCTATATGTAGCTGCGAAAATCGGTCCGATACTTGCAGAAAATTTTCCTGCAAGATAATCCAACATGCCGGCTTCCATTGCCTCACCGTAAGCGCTCGCATATGCATCTACGCTGGCAATCTTGACATCTGTTCCCTGTGCGCTTGTTCCAAAGAAATCCGAACCGTTTCCTACCGCAAGTATAACTTCCAGTCCGTCCATCTGTGCCATCTGTCCACATTTTGCAAACCATGCCTCATCCATGTCATAGCCACCGACATATCCAAGGATATTAATACTTCCGATGGAGCCTGTCTCAATTGTCGCTGTCTCAAAAATCTTGCCAACAATACCATCTTTATCCGTCGCACCCTGATAATTTGCTCCTTCTCCGCCTGCTTCAACCATTGCCATCAGCATACCAGCAGCTCTGTAAATGTGCATTTCTGTATAATATGGCAGTGCGCCGCCAAAGATTGCAAAATTTTTCTTGCCTTGATCCAGATAGTGCTTTGCCATGTCATAACCTGCTTGAAACTCCACATCCAGAGAAGGACCAATCGCGCCGACGTAATACTCATTTGTCTTCACAGATTCATATTCATCATTTGTCAAAGTACCAGTCGCTACGGCATAGTACACTCCCGCGTCTGCACACTGGTTCAACTGCGCCATACGGTCAAAAGATGAAAATGAAATAACCGCCTTACAATTATTTGTGATAAAAGTATCAATTGCAGATTTCTCACCTGCCGCGTCTACCAGCTCATCAGAATACATCAACTCCACATTATAATTTTTCGCGATATATTCCTTATAATAATTCTGGAACGCGAGCGATTCAGCCGTGGTTGAATCAGAAACCAGAACGCCTATCTTAACCGTTTTGCTCATATCAAGCTCTGCAACAGCATCCATCCCTCCCTGCGCCGTCGTCTGTTCTTCCGCATCCTCATCAGTACCCGCTGATTCCGCCGGCTGGTTTGTTGTATCTGCAGCCGCATTCCCTTCACCCGAAGTTGAACCACAGCCAACAACCGTTGACATACACAGTGCAATACAAAGTATCATTGCCAATAACTTCTTCATCTTATTTCCTCCTTAAATTGTTTGATTTATGTATAAAGCATATTGCTAAATACCGATATTATCTTGGAAGCATTTTACTTCTCTGGTTAAAGGTCGCAACAAAAACTACCAGAATGAAAATGACTGCCTTTACCATCTGTCCGATACCGGAATTAAAATTCATCAAGGTCATAATCTGTCCCAGAAATGTCATGGAAAATGCTCCGATGACCGCAGCCGTAATCTTGCTCCTCGCACCGCCCGATACCGGCATACCGCCGAATACAATGGCGATGATGACGTCCATCCCGACACTCGATGCAGTATTTTTGGTCAATGTGGGGGCATAAATGGTAGATACAAAAGCGCCAAGTCCCACACCGATTCCTGCCATTGCGAAACCGATAATCGCCATCTTTTTACCGGAAATGCCAGTCAGTCTTGCACATATTTCGTTACCGCCAAGCATTTTCTGCATCCGCCCTATCTTCGTGAAATTGAACACAAAGATGCACAACACAAGAAATAGAACCAGAATCAATACCTTAAATCCCGTCGTATCTAATGCCTTTACTGCTTCCGCCGGCACTGCAATCTCCGAACCGGTTCCATTAACCTTGATAAGCACTAACACCAACGCATTTAATACGCTCAACATTGCAATCGTTGTGACAAAAACCGGCAGATTAAATACAGATGCCAAAATCGAATTAAACAATGAGATGAAAACAGCCACTCCTATATTAGCCAAGAACATGCACAGAAGACTTCCCGTTGCATTGTATACAATACCCCCAAGCAGGGCGCTTGTTGCCACGCTTGCGCCCAGACTGATATCAAAGGATCCTAACGTATATATGAATATAGCCCCGGTAGCCACGACTGCCACGACAATAGACTGATTGATAATTGCTTTCATACCATAGGCAATATTGATATCTTTGACAGTTCCCATAATCATGAAGACTCCGTATAAAAGGAGAAGCCCAACAACCGGAGCCAGATTCATAATTTGTTTCTTTATCTTTTCTTTGCTCATTTTTACAACCCTCCAAACTTACGCCCGCTATATCATATATTGGATGATATCCGACTCGCTAAGTGTATTACTTCGCTCAAACTCTTTGGAAATCCTGCCATCTTTCATGACCACCAGCCGATCGACCATCCCTATCAGTTCCGCCATCTCTTCCGATATGATCACAATGGATTTTCCTTCTTTTTTCATCTGATACATCAATTGGTACATTGCCTGCTTTACACCAATATCCACACCCCTTGTCGGACAGTCCAGAATCAGGATTTCACTCCCTCTGCCAATCCATTTCCCAAATACCACTTTCTGCTTATTTCCTCCTGAAAGCGCCGATACATATTGATTCATCTCCTGACACTTAATGCTTAGACCATCAATCTGCTTCTGTACATACGCTTTTTCCCTGCCCGGTAAAATAAGAAATCTGCTTACTGCAAACTGGTCCAATCCGCCCGCTGCTATATTATCTTTGATGCTGGCATTCAGGCATAAGGACTCAACATCCCGGTCTTTCGCAACATATCCGATTCTATTTTTCATGGCAAATGCTTCATCTTTTACCATCTGTCCATGACATAGTACCTTTCCTTTTGCCATATGTTCCGCTCCAAAAAGCACCTTGCCAAGCGCATGCATACCGCAATGGGATAATCCGCCAATTCCAAGAATCTCTCCTCTGTGTAACTGGAGATTGAAATCAATCAACTGGTCTCCTAAGTTTCCATCCTGCACTTCCAACACCACTTCGGAATCATACCTGCCATCATAATCACTTCGGTAATAATCACCCTGTAATTCGCGCCCTATCATGCTTGTCTTAATCAAGTCCTCGTTAAACTCCTCTTTTGCAAAGGTAACGATTATCTTTCCATCCCGCAAAACAGTAAGCGAATCACATACATTCATGATTTCATCGAGGTCATGGGAGATAAAAACAACCGCCTTATTTTCTTCTTTCATTTTTTCCATGATTTTGTATATAATATCCCTGCCTATCTGTGACAGCGCTGTAGTTGTCTCATCCACCACAAGTATCTGAGGATTCTTACTCATGACCTTTGCAATTTCAATCAATTTTCTGTCCTGTAAATCAAGTGCGCCCGTTATCATCTGCGGCTTGATATGGGATGCTCCTATACTATCCAAGATTTCTCCTGCTTTTCGCATCATCTGTTTTCTGTTGATAACGCCTTTTTTGAACTGTTCAATCTCTCCAAGAAAAATGTTTTCTGCAACGGTAATTCCCGGAACCGTTCCGGTCTCCTGAACAATCATTCCAATGCCGTTTTCCAGAGCGTTGATCATGCTGGATGGGTGCCACTCTCTGCCCTCATATAACATCTCACCACCATCCGCTTTCTGCATCCCCGCTATAATGGATGTTACCGTAGACTTTCCCGATCCGTTTTCTCCAATCAGCCCTAAGATTTCTCCCCGTCTGACTGTGATACTCACATCGTTAAGTGCGACCGTTGAGCCGAAACGCTTATCCATGTGCTTAACTTCAACAATGACTTCTTTCTTCTCCATATAGTCTCTTTCCTCTCTCCAGTGCATTATTCTTATTCTTGACCGGACACAAAATCTATAATTTTTAATGTATCTTCTTTTTCATAAGCGATTAACTCCAATTCCGGAATTTCCTCGCTGTGAAGCACATTGGCTAGAGCCACATACTGACACAACTTTGATTTCAAGTTTAACCGGTCGCCCTCCCCTGTTACCAACTCGATTTTTCCTTTGCATTCATCCACCACCTGAAAGAAAGCGTTGACATCTTTAATGCCTTGAATTTTCATTACCGCACCTCATTCTCTTGAAAATAATTCCTTTTGTTGTTCAATTTGGTTATAATGTTATTGTAGATAATTACATTTACAATAAACATTGTTTAATTTAATCAATAATACTGACGTTTTTTAATTAAAATCTTAAATTTTATATATAATAACTGATTATTTCTATACAGCATTCTTGATTTAAAAAAGGGGATTTACTATGGACATGAACACCTTGCAAAAGAAACTCTATGATTTAAATAATGAAGAACTGTTTTATCAGAAATACTATTATGCGAAGCAGCAGGAATACTCTTATCAAAAATTTCTCGCTACTCTGGACATGGACTATGTCCTAAAAAATAACATTATCATACCGGAGTATCCTGAAACCGTTCCTCCTGTTTATGAAGACTACTGGATTTTTGATGCAGGTCAGCCTATTTCTGCGCTCAAACATAACTGCTATACACCGGCAATCGAACATTCCCACACGTTTTTTGAATTAACGTATGTCTATGACGGTACTTGCGAACAAGAAATCAATGAACAGTCCGTCCATATGCGCACTGGTGATTTTTTGGTCATGCCGCCCGGTGTAAAGCATTCTATTTCTGTTTTCGACCAAAGCATCATCATACAGATTCCGGTCAAAAAAGCTACATTGGAAAACATATTTTTTAATTTCCTGCATAGTGATAATATCCTATCCATGTTTTTTATCAACAGTATTTATGCACAACATGTAAATGACTACATCATTTTTCACTCCGGCGATGACTTTCATATCCGCACCGCAGTATCTTACATACTATTAGAAAATATCAATAGAGAAAAATATTGGCAGAATATTATGGTAAATACCGCCATGAATATTTTTGTTCTATTGCTTAGAAATTATGAAAAAAGTGTAGAACTGCCTTCTATTGTAAAAAAGACAGACATTCAGCGTTTCGGCTTAATCCGCTTTATTCAGGAAAATTATACCGATATCTCTTTGGATAAAATTGCAGAAAAATTTCACTATACGCCAGAATATACGTCCAAATTAATTAAAGAAACCACCGGCATGAATTTCAAACAGATTTTACAGAAAATACGGATTGACAGAGCTGAATATCTGCTGACAGAATCAAACCTTACCGTCCTCAACATCAGCCTGCAGGTTGGTTACGAAAACGTCGAGCATTTTATCAGGACATTTAAAAAAGTACATGGTATGACTCCCTCTGCATACCGCAAAAAACATATAAAAACTCCGTAACCTATGGCTGTATTCTGTCCGCAGAAGTTAACTCTCATTCTGAATGACAAACTTATTCTAAAAAATCATTTAAAAGACGCCGGGCAGAAAAAAAGCTGTCGCAGACACAGTTGGCGGAACTGGTAGGCGTTTTCAGAAACACCATCAGTTCCATCGAAACCGGTCAGTTCATCCGACAGCAAAATTAGCGCTTATATTGTGCATCGCCCTCGACAAGAAATTTAAAGAATTGTTTTACTTTGAGTAATATATTTCTATACCGCCTTCTCTTTCCACTTACCGCGTTTATAGAAAATAAACGTAATCAACGCGCCGATTACCCATGAAGCCAAGAGTGAAATAAAGATACACTCCTGCCTGCCGTTTGGCAATTCCGGTGTTCTTGTCAGAAAAGAGATTCCGTATGCAATCGGCACGCGGATAATGATTGTCGTGGCGATGGAAATCCACATCGGCGTCATCGTGTCACCCGCGCCGCGCATGACACCGGAGAGCGACTGCGTCACTGCCATGGCGATATACCCTACCGCAAGGATACCCATCATATCCCGGCTTAAATCCACCAGCTCCGGCGTCTTCGTGAAGATTCCCATGAGCGACTTACCAAAAATCAGTATCAGCGCAGTAATCACGGCGGAAGTCACCACCGCTATCAATGTTCCCTGCTTTGCTCCGGTCTCCACCCTGTCGTCACGCCGTGCGCCTACGTTTTGACCCGCATAGGTCGTCATCGCCGTTCCGAAGGAGAAATTCGGCATCATGGCAAACCCGTCCACACGCATGACAATGACATTTGCCGCAATAAACATTTCACCGAAGCTATTGGTAAGAGACTGTACCACGATCATCGCCATGGACAGAATCGCCTGCGTGATACCGGAAGGAAGACCAAGCCGGATAATCTTACCGCTGTACTCGCCCCTGATTTTCAAATACCCTGTTTTGATATCAAAAAATTCCTTCATCTTCATCAGCCGCAGCAGGCACAGAAACGCCGAGACAAGCTGGGCAATCACCGTAGCAAGCGCCACCCCGTTGACTCCCATTCCGAGCTTTGCCACGAACACCAAATCCAACACGATATTAATAACCGTGGAAACAAGCAGATAAGCAAGGGCAGACATGGAATCACCCAGTCCCCGCAGTACGCCGCTTAAGATATTATAATACGCCAGTCCCGCCGACCCGATAAAAAGAATCAGCAGATAGGAGTGGCACCAGTCAATAATCGACTCCGGCGTATCAAGCAGCTCCAGAAGCGGTCTTGCCACCAAGGAAGCCACCACCATGACAAACACCGTCGCGATTGCCGTCAGCGTAATACAGTTGCCGATAGTGACGGACAATTTCTCCCGCTCCTTTGCACCGAAGTACTGTGACACCATGATTCCGGCACCTACGCTGATACCCACGAAAAGAACAATCAGAAGATTTAAGATAGGTCCTGCACTTCCCACAGCCGCCAACGCATTATCCCCCACATAGTTGCCCACAACCACACTGTCCACCGTATTATATAGCTGTTGCGCAATATTTCCGGCCAGCATCGGAACGGCAAACAACACAATCTTCTGCCAAGGCGAACCGACTGTCATATCTACCGGCTCCAAAAATTTTCTCAATAATTTATTCATCGTTTATACTCCTTCGCCGTCAAATTCCGGCACAAAACTTTCTTTCGCTGTATCACCTTCCTGAATGAAGGCATTCTTAACACCCAGTCCGATAGCGTAATCAACCACGGCGTCATATTCCCTCTTCGTCACTTTCCTGCAAAGCTCCGGCGCCTCTGTCTGACACTTCGCTGCCGTCATCGGCGTATACTGGTTCATCAGACTTAAGTAAACGCTGTCACCGTAGGTCTCATATACATACCAAATCACGTCTCTTGCATTCCGCTTATGACCGGGCAGGAGCAGATGTCTGACGATGACACCCTTCTGCATCATGCCCGTTTTATCAAAAACAGTGTTTTGAGTTATGTAAACCATTTCTTCCAGCGCCGCTTTCGCTCTCTCAGGATAATCCGGCGCCGCCGAATATTTCGCCGCCAGTCCGGAATCCATATATTTGAAATCAGTCAGAAACACATCTACGATGCCGGACAGATTCCGGATAACCTCTTTCTTTGTATAGCCGCTGCAATTATAGACGATGGGAATCGTGAGCCCCTCATTTTTTGCCATAAGAACTGCTTCTGACACTTTCGTAACGTAGTGGTCCGGCGTCACCAGATTGATATTCGCCGCTCCCTTTTCCTGCAATTCCAGCATAATCTGTGCAAGCCGGTCCACAGAAATATACTTTCCCCTTCTGCCTGCGGCAATCTCATGATTCTGGCAGTAGACGCAGCGCAGATTACAACCGGAAAAGAACACGGCGCCGGAACCGGTTTCCCCCGAGATACACGGTTCTTCCCACATATGCAGGGCGGCTCTCGCCACATGGATTCTGTCGTCCTCCAGACAAAACCCTTTCTGACCGTTCTCTCTATCCACCCGGCATTCTCTCGGGCATAAATTACATGACGTCATAGATAAGCCGTCCCATTGCATCTGTTTACAAAACTCTCCTATAATAGTATACTTATACAAATTTCTTTGAAAATGACTATATGCAGAAGGCGGCATAAAGGGGCACCGTCTTTTTGCCTTCGTATTGTCCGCCGACTTAACCTCTATCGGAATCAACTTTCCATCCCGCCCTTAAAGTCATTTAATTCCTCTACCATATACAAAATATCGTTTAGCGACTTCAAAGCACGAATATTTCCAAATACATCACTCCAAACCACACAAACGTCTTTTCAATCACGAAAGCAAAACGCGTATCATCTGATGTCATACACCGACCTCAGCCTGAACTCTGTGGCATCGCCTTCTACAATTTCCACCCGTTTCTGTCCGGGATTCATATCGAAGAAATTGTCGGACAGCTTCACATCGCCATCCACTCCCTGAATCTCTATGCTCTTGGCATACGCCTGCGCATTGACAAGCAGACTGCTTCCCTCTCTCGTATAGGAAAGCTGCGGGTTCTCAAAGGCAAAGTGTTTCGGCGCCGTAAACAGACAAGTATTCTCCGACACTACTTTTCCGTCCACTTCAAAGGCATAACTGAAATAAATCTCCAATTCATCAAACGCCGAAAAATCTTGTTTTTCAAGCCATGTACCACTAAGTGGTTCCACCGTGACCTTCTCTCTGCCTGTAAGGAGTATCTCTCCCTTAGGAGCACAAAGCTGCCAGATGACCTCACCGCTCACCGGTTCAAACGTCTCGTTCGCCACATGCAGCCTCGCTGTTTTCTTAATCGGCGCAGGCTGTGCGACGCAGAACGGTCTTTCACTCAGCTCTCCCGTCTCCTCACAGGATATCATCACCGGCGCAAACGCTCTCTTCTCCGCATAATGAAGCGCTTTCCATCTTCCATAATAGTCAATGCTCGCCCATGACGCCACCGGCCAGATATCATTCAGCTGCCAGACAACCGTACCCATACACCTGCCCCGGTATCTCCTGAAATGTTCGATTCCGTAGCGGATAGCATCTGCCTGCAGCAGCTGGGACGCATACAGCAGTGTATCAAAATCAGTCGGATACAGATAGGTCGCCGACAGATAGGTCATAATCTTACCGTTTGCCGCCACATTGCGCTGATGCATCTCCATGACTCTGGAAAAAATATTGCGGTCCTCAGGTCTGGTAAATGTTTCTACAGTCTTAAGGCACGGAAAAGACTGGAAACCGAACTCCGATACATAACGGAATTTATACTTCCGATACGCCGTAAATGGCTTGTTGCCATGCCACACATCCCAATAGTGCGTATCTCCCTTGTTCTCGTCCCACGGATTATCGAAATTACCACCGGAAGAAGGGGAGGAAGGCCAGTAGAAGGTCGCTGGATCTTCCTCTTCTAAAAGCTTCGGGATAATATATTCAAACAGCTTAATATAATCATATTTCTGCTTATTGGACGGCTGCCATGCCTTGTCAAGCGTCTGCGTTTCCATCTCGTTATTGCCGCACCACAGCCCAAGACTGGCATGATGACGTATCCTTCTCACATTGTCCCGAATCTCTGCGCTGACATTTCTTTCAAAGGCATCATCCAGCTCGTAAGATGCGCAGGCAAACATAAAGTCCTGCCACACAATCAGACCCAGCTCATCGCACAAGTCAAAAAACCAGTCGTCGGGATAATATCCGCCGCCCCATACTCTGATGCAGTTATAATTTGCCTCAACCGCATCCTGTAACAGCTTCTTTGTGCGTTCCTCTGTCACCCGGGATAAAATATTGTCCTCTGGAATGTAATCCGCACCCATGGCAAAAATCTTCACCCCGTTCACCTCATGGGCAAAGCACTCTCCCCATTCGTCCTGCTCCCTGTTGACCGTCATCGTACGAAGCCCAATCCTGCGGCTCCATACATCCAGCACATTGCCATTTGCATCCAGAAGAGTGACCTGTGCCCTATATAAAGGCTGTCCACCGTAGCCGTTTGGCCACCAGCGCTTCGGATTGCTGACTGTGATGGTATCCCAAGCCTCTCCCAAAGGCAACCCTTCCCCACAGGCATCGCTCTTTGAGGACTTCTCTGCAAGCAATGCGCCCGTCTCATCATAGAGCGCTGTCCTGATTTCATATTGGTCATCCGTCATCTCCTGCACAAAATTCTCTATTGTAACATTGTACTTTATGTCAACCAGTCCCTCGCGCATATCTACGCCCTTTGGAGTTATGTCAACCGCATTGCCGCGAAGCCACTCTTGCGTTATGTAAACCTCATCAATTCTTGCCTTATCACCCGACAGAATGCAAACTTGCCTGAAAATACCCGCATCAGGCAGCCTCGGTCCCCAGTCCCAGCCGAACATGCAGTGCGCTTTGCGAAGATGGGGAAATCCCCGCATGGCATCCGTGGAACCGCCGGTAAACACTTTCTCGTTCTCCTGCGCTATAAATCTGGTCGGCGATGACAATTCCACCCGCAGTTCATTTTCACCTGCTCTCGCCGCTTCCTCTATGTCAAATTCCCAGATTCTATGCATATTATCGGCTTTTCCCAAAAGTATACCATTAAGGCAGACTTCTGCAAGTGTATCAATTCCATCAAAACGAAGAAGAAGAAAATCGCTGTTCATCTGCGCTTCATCAAGCACGAACGTCGTCCGGAAGCAAAAATCATTTTCCATCAGACGGAGCGCGTCCAGTTCGTTCATCCCGTCATAAGGGTCCGGCATGAGTCCCTTTTCCAATAAATTGCCGTACACAGACCCCGGCACCTTTGCATCCATCCACTCCTCTGAAATTCCATAAACATTGCTGCCGACAATCTGCATCTGCCAATTCCTGTCTAATACCATTCTATCCATATTACTCCTCATTTCTGCGCACGTTTCTTGCGCATAAACGAGTTTGTGTCAAGTGCGCGCAGACACAAATCTCGCGTGTGAAAAATTTATTTTTCACACTAATCATCCATGTCAGAGCAGCTTGCTGCGATGACACGCGATGAGGAACTCGCGAAGGCGATTTCTCATCTGCGCTCAAGGCATATTTGAGGCTCTGACTCAAATTGCCGATTGAAAAATAAGCTATCAAGCTTATTTTTCAATCTATTCTCCATTCCGGAGCGTTCCCAAGGCGTCTGCCGCCTCGATTCGCCGCTCTTTTTTAAATAAAGTCAGGGTGTCAATCATGATTCCATCGTAATTTCTATCATATCGGAAATCATTTCGTTTGTCACTCAAATTCTTTTGTCTTCCATTTCTTATTTCATGAAAAACAGCATATTGCATTGTCTGAGAAATAAAACCGTGATAAAGTATGAGATATGCAAATACGATTCTAAGGAGATGATTCCTATGAAAAAAAAGACCCCGAAGCAGATTGCCGCGCTTGTCTGTGCTGTTCTGCTCGCCGGAATGTATATCATTACTTTCATTGCAGCATGTCTGGATGCAACCGGCACCGGACGGCTTTTTGCCGGCTGTCTTGCCAGCACCGTCGCACTGCCGATTATATGTTGGATTTTCATCCATTTTCTTGACCGTTCTTAATGACTGACCCGCCGCCCGGCATATGCCGTGCCATAAACTGCAGACTGCCTCCCTAATTCAGTCCGCACCTGCGGTATGACCAGCCAAACATTCCTGCGGCAATGAGCGCGCTAAGCGCAAGCACAGCCAGACTCTTCGGCTCCGGCGCCGTACGTGATGCTAAGTCGTTTAAAAGGAGCTGTATCTGCTGTGAATAGACGAAATCCGCCACTTTGGCAATCGTCTCATTGAACATGGCAATCATCGGGAGAAAGGCAAAGACCATCATCACCGGCGTCATCACGGAAGCTGCGGCAATCTGGCTCTTACTACTGATGCCGATCATCGCCCCGAAAAACATCGACACCATAATACCCGCCGCCATAATCAGCAGAAAAAGAACAAACTCTATCCCATGATATCCGCCCAACAGTGCAAACACTACGGCGCCAATCATGCAGGCGCTGAAAACATATCCCCCGATGCCGGCAAGATACGCAAGCGGAGTGACGCCGCCAAATAACAGTCCCCGCAGCGTATTCTTTTCTTTTTCCTCCGCAATGATGGCAGTCGTAACGTTGAGCGGCGCCATGCCGATATGCATGACCGCAAACATCCCTACAAAGAAATGTTCTGGTAAATTATCCACCTGTATGGCATTTTCCATGACAATCGCCATCATCGGAAACATAACAAACTGTATCAGAAGCGCTATATTTTTCCCTGTGTCCTTTACTTGTTTTCTATAAATAGTTGCAGCGTTTTTCATCCTGTCTTTCCTCCTACCACTCTTCAATCATCCTGCAGGCTTCTGCCCGTCAATTCCATAAACACCGATTCCAGATCCGGTTCCGTGGAATGGATTGTCTCAATCTGCCCATTCGACAGATATGCCTTCATCTGCTCCGCCGACTCCCCCGTATTCGGCAGCGTTACAACCGTACCGTCGTTCAAAAGCAGTCGCAGCTTATTCTGGTGATTATATCTTCTGCAGATTTCTTTCGGCTCCCCATACTCTACGATACTGCCCTCATGAAGCAGTGCAATATGTTTACATAACTTTTCCGCCTCCGCCATATTATGCGTCGTCAGAAAAACCGTTGTCCCCTCCTGCTGCATCTGGTGTATCAAATCATGTATCCGTCTGGTCGTCGCCGGGTCGAGTCCGCTTGTCGGCTCATCAAGAAATAAAATATTTGGGTGGTGCAGCACTGCCCTTGCCAGTTTAAGCCTGCCCTGCATACCTTTGGATAATTTCTGCGCCGGACACCTTCGCGCTTCATACAAATCCACCCATTCCAACACCTCTCTGATTCGACCCTCATGAATCTGGTAAATATCCGCATACAGCTTCAGATTGTCATAACAGGTCAGTCTCTCATAAATTCCGAAATCATCCATCATCATCCCGATTTCACGATAAACATCCCGCTCCGGACGGATCATGTCATATCCCGACAAAAAAACGCTGCCCTCCGATGGGATAAGCTGTCCCGTAATGATTTTGATAAGCGTCGTCTTCCCCGCTCCCGACGGACCGAGCAGACCGATAATTTCACCCTTTTGTGCGGATAAGGTAATTCCCTTCAATACTTCTTTTTCCCCGAAATGATGTCTTATGTCCTTTATTTCAATCGCTTCCATAGCAGTCTCCCCTCTCATTTCCCAGCCTTTGTTTCCTGCATTTTTAGCTTCTGCAATGCCTCTTCCATCTTGCGGTTCTCTGTTTTCTCCTTGATTGTCATCAGGCACACACTTCCCACGAAGCACAATCCAAATGTAATAAAAAATCCTGCCCAAGACTGCCACATCGTAACCGGAAACCATCCAAATACGACGGCGCACAGCACAACCATCGCCACGATAGATGTCAGCATGCACGCGCTCCTTGCCACAACAGACATTCTTTTTATCACCTTATCCGTAAAAAATAATGCCCGCAAACCCGTGATGCAGACCGCCACCCCAAAAAACTGCATCATCGTTGACACGGAGAGACCTTCTTTTCCCATTGAATAAATCGTGGAAACTTCCTGCGCTTCCTCGCCCACCAGAACACAAAATACATTTAACGTCAATATACTGAACCCGAATGTGATAAATATCTGACCCATATAATCAAATAATGTTTTTTTCTCTTCCATACCATTTCCTCTCTCCCATCATATTCCCTTCACTGCTGACATTTTGTTTATTTCATATACCCGCCTGATACATTCTGCCCGGCTCATACATTCCATCCGTCCTGCTCCTCCTATGTCTGCAAAATGCCGAGTCTTCTCTTAATCCCGTCTGCATACTGTCGCGATGCAATGATGACTTCCCCGTTATCTAACGTCACTCTGATTCTGCGGTTAATATCACTCTTCAAAGACCTGATGGCATGAAGCTGCACCAGACAGGATTTGCTTACCCTGAAAAATCCATACTCCTCCAACTGTTCTTCCAATTCATACAGACGAAACCCCGACTCATATACCCCGTCTTTTGTGTATACAAAGGTTTTTCTCTCGACTGCTTCTATATAAATAATCTCCGAAATGTCCAAAAGGAACGTCTCTCCTTCCCGCATGGCGGCAAACTGCTTGTCTAAAATCCGCATCATGGCAAGCATTTTTTGAATCTCCGGCGTCAGCCTTTTACACGAAATACTGATGCAGGTTTCCTCGAACTTGTCGTCTATATTGATTTCTATCTTCATTCTCCTGTTCCTTTCAAAGCATCCCTCTGCTTTCCTTACCAAACATATCACATGCCGCTTCATTTCACAATGTCACCTTACCTATCCTGCCCGATTCCGGTCATAAGATGCCAAAAAAAGGACAGACGAAAAAGCCGTTTTCATCCGCCTTAGCCGTCTGCCACTTGTCGATATCATATTCACTTTTTCATGCTGCTTATCATCTAACCGTTCCAATATACAACCTATCACAGTTGGATGTACAACTGCTCACTTTACGCTGTAAGACCCGCCTCTGTTCTTGCAAGTTTATACAATTCCTCCGTGGCAAGCCGAGCCTTTGCCACAATATCTCCACTCTCCTTTGGAAAACAATAGTACTGCACCTTTTCATTGCCAATGCTGATCATGTCGCCAATCTCATACCAGTAAAAATCGGAATATAAGCTGTAGGAGGCAAGCGGCTCCTGAATAAAGTCCAGTTTGCCGTCGCAGCCAGTCAGATGAAATCCATTCCGCGAATGAACCAGCACGCCTTCACCCACCTGATATATTTTTTCCGTGTTGACCATCATATAAATAGTCACAGGAACTTCCAGCCGGTAGGTTCCGTCTAACAGTTCCTGTCTGACACACTCCCTCTCCCACCTGTACCAGTCGGGAATGTGCGTAAATCTCATCTCATCTTGGTATCCGCCTTGTCTTTGCCGCCGTTTCTGCTTTTGTGTTTTATCCGATAGGTTCCTTTCATCCTGCATGTTTCCGGCAGAATCCTCCAGATATCCGTACTCGGTCAGTTCATATTCTTTGCCGCATTGTTTACATAATATCTTTGTTCCCTGCCCGCACATCTGCCCTTCCGTCCTACACTTGGGACATTTATACAGCATCCTGTTCAACCCGTCCGCGCGGAATGCCTCTTTAATCCTTACTTTGTTCTCCTGCTGCCAGCGGAAATAATCAAAGGTGAATTTCTCCCGCAGAATATCATTTAACTCCTGCGCGGACTTCTCTTCAATCTCTTTTGCCGAAAGCAGATACTCCACATCGGCGGACACTTTAACTTTGCGAAGCTGTAAATTATTGTATAACGGATCCCTCGCAAATGCGCCGTGGGTGCGTATCATGACAACCGGAACTTTCAGAACCTTCAAGCATTTCCCGATGCTGTCCGGCAGCGGCGTCTGGGTGCCGTCAAAGCTGTAACTTGCCTCCGGATACATGAGCACGGAACTTTTTAATTCCCTGACTGCATAAAGCATATCGCGCACAAGCGTCACGTCGGTCATGAATTTCCTTGCGGGAATACAGCCAAGGCTTCGCATCAGCCATCTTTTCCCTACAAATCCATCCGACGTACAGATAATATGAAAAGGTCTGCTGCACAAAAGCCTGATGGCAATCTTTAAGTCAATAAAACTGGAATGATTCATCAGTACCAGACACGGCTCATCTTTCTTTAGCTTCTCCATGTTAATCATCCGATATGTAAAGTGTGTCGCCCACAAGTCCCACACGGAAAGCGCCGCCAGCAACAGCCTGAAAATAAACCGCTGCTTCACAGGCTTTTCATGTACCGGCGCCGGCAGTGCGAGCACCTCCTCGTAACTCATCTTGGCTGTCTTAATCTTCAATCGCTTTCTCCTTTGTCTGTATCACTATATTACCAGTATACCACAAGATAATCTGCTTTGCAGATTATCTTGTGAAGAATGCCTTGCATTCTTCCACATTCGTCGAAATTTACCATAACATAAAGAAATACGATGCTGCAACAGCCACTATTTGCCATTCATAAACACATCCGAAGAAACATCTCGTGAATCCTGTTATCCTCGTCCAGCTCCGGATGAAAAGCCAGCCCAATCTGGTTTGCGAAGCGCGCCGCCACGATTCGTCCGTCCACGCGGGCAAGAATTTCCACCCTGCTCGATATCCCTGCCTCTTCCTGCCTGCACATAGCAGTTTCATTCTTCTCTGCACTCCCGTCATTCCCATGATATACATCGGATGTCGCCGCAAGCGCCGCCTCAATGTACGGCGCACGGATAAAGGTCATCGGCACTGTGCCGATACCTGCAAACTCCTGCACGGTATGGAAACTGCCAAGCTGTCTGCCGTAGGCATTGCGCTGCACGCGCACCGGCATGGTCCCGAAATAGACGTGGTCGTCATTGCTGATTTCCTGCGCCAGCAAAATCAGTCCTGCACAAGTTGCAAGTACCGGAAGCCCCTGTCTGATTTTTGCATGCAGCGATTCAAACATCTGAAGTTCTCGCAAGAGCTTCCCCTGCACCGTGCTCTCTCCGCCGGGTAGAATGAGTCCGTCAAACTCCTGCTCCAAATCTGCCGCGCACCTCAACTGAAGGCATTCTGCACCCAGCTTCCTTACTTTGTCTATGTGCTCCGCAAAGGCTCCTTGTACGGCAAGTACCGCTATCTTCATCACTTTCCACGCTCCGCCATCAGAAGTGCAATCTCCTGTTCGTTGATACCGACCATTGCCTCACCCAAATCCTCGGACAACTCTGCAATCAGTCTGCTGTCCTGATAATTTGTCACGGCTTTGACAATAGATGCCGCCCTTTTCGCCGGATTGCCGGATTTAAAAATGCCGGAGCCGACAAATACGCCCTCAGCGCCAAGCTGCATCATAAGCGCCGCGTCCGCCGGCGTCGCCACACCGCCTGCCGCGAAGTTTACCACCGGCAGCCTGCCATTTGCATGTACATACGCTACCAGCTCATACGGCACTGCAAGCCGTTTCGCCTCCTCAAACAGCTCATCCTCCCGCATCGAGGTTATCTTTGCAATCTCACTGTTCATCTGACGCATATGGCGCACCGCCTGCACCACATCCCCCGTGCCCGGCTCGCCCTTCGTCCGTATCATGGAAGCGCCTTCCTGAATCCTGCGCAGCGCTTCCCCCAAATCCTTTGCCCCGCACACGAAGGGCACCTTAAATTTGTGCTTGTCGATGTGATAAACATCGTCCGCCGGAGACAGCACCTCGCTCTCGTCAATATAATCAATCTCGATTGCTTCCAGAATCTGCGCCTCTACGAAATGACCAATCCTGCATTTCGCCATCACTGGAATGGACACCACCTCCTGAATGCCCTTAATCATCTTCGGATCGCTCATTCTGGACACGCCGCCTGCCGCCCGGATATCCGCTGGAATCCGCTCTAACGCCATTACCGCGCACGCGCCCGCCTGCTCCGCAATCCTTGCCTGTTCCGGCGTCGTCACGTCCATAATCACGCCGCCCTTTAACATCTGTGCCAGCTGCTTGTTTAATGCATACCTGTCTTCACCCATTACTTCGCACTGCCTCCTTTATGCCTTTTGTTTTATATGCAATCCCCTTTCTCCCTGCCGCCCAAAAAGCGCACAGCGATTACTAGAAATATATCAGCATATTGGCTTTTGTGAAATAACCAGTTTTAATATTTTTATACATACCAGTTTTATTCTATGAAAGCATAATCCCAAGGAAAGACGTAATTTTTCCGTACGGATACTCCCCTTCAATCAAACCAAACTCCGGATCATAGTATTTTCCTTCGTATAATAGCGTCCAATGCGTATACCCTTCGTATGTGTGCACCGTGAGTATGGAAAAAGGATAGGGCTGCGGATTTTTCTTGGATATCCTTGTATTTCTTTCGGCATGGACAATTCCATAGCGGTCCAGAATCTCTATCAACTGACCGATGCTGGTCGGTCCATCCGTTTTCATATCTTTTATAACCGTATCGATTGTCTTACCGGCAATCATGGCAATACATTGTCCGCAGGTTGTAGGACTGTTTTGTCTGATGAATTCCATAATGTTTTCCCTTTCATGATAAATCCTGACACTTATTCAAATTCTCTCTAAGAAAAATTCGTAAACGCTTCCGTCTTAGACACGCTGTCTACATGGATGTAAACATCCATGCAAGTCATTCCCTTCTCCTCATAGACATACTCAAAACAGGATAAAACACCATCCCTTGGTTTTTCCTTAAAACCGTTTGCCTGCAAAAAATCCATGATGCGCTTATAGCCGTTCTGAATCCGTTCATAAGCCGCAAAAGGGTCGTAAATCGTGACAACCGCATAGTCGGCTTCCACCTGCTCTGCATATTCTACACCCGGATAGTCTGTGTAAAATCCCTCCGGCAGAACATACGCCGCCACATATCCCCTTAAGCCGAAGCGGTTCTGTAATTCCAAAGAGACATATGGAAAATCCCATCCGATTCTCTTCGCATCCGGTTTCAACGCAAGAAGTCCGGATTTTCTTGCCCATACATCCATGTAGGCATTGACGTCATCTTCCGGATTAGGCGTAACCATAACATACCGCCCCATTCTAAATGGCTTCACGGTTTTAATCGCGATGGGCGAATAGATGTCATCCCGGTTGTACAATTCCTCCCGAATCAGTGCGTCCAGCTTACAGCCAAACAAATCGCTCAACTCAATCAGCTTGTTCAGTTCGGGGACTACTTCATCCGTTTCCCACTTTGACACAGTCTGCCGCGATACCCTCATCCGCTCCGCCAACTGCTCCTGCGTGATTTTTTGCTGTTTGCGCAGAAACTGAATATTTTTCCCCAAGCTCATTGTCGCTCTTCCTTTCCGATATCGATTCGGGTGTCAAAAGGTGCTTTGGCGATTTTGTATAGGCAGATTGCACAAATTGCTCACGCAGTTGTTTTGCGCAGGAGATTGTGATTTTCTTCATATTCCGTTCAGTATCCAGCATTTTGCGGGCACGGATGTCCGCAAAAGCCCGAAACGAGCCCGGATGGCTCATTGAGGGCGGATGCGTCCGTCAGTCAATGTCTTGCCGGAATATGTTAGAAAATCCATTCGACGAAGCAGACACAAGAGAGCAATTTGTGCAATCTGCCTTTTCCATTTGTACAAAGCACCTTTTGGCACCCGAATCCGATATCTGTATCAAGACGATATTCCGTCACAATAACATTCCCCTCACACTAATCAAAAAATTGGCTATCAAACTTATTTTTCAATCTACAAATCCATACTGCCGCTACACTCTGATTCTGACAGGATTGCCATACCAATTCCACCATATTAGAAACGCATTTATTATAAAAACTGCAACATAACGGTTTACAATCCGTTCGCCAAATCCTTCACCACTTCCCCGGCAATGATTAGACCTGCCACGGACGGTACGAACGCCACGCTGCCCGACTGCCTATCCACTCCCTCTGTGGGCTTCACCGGCTCTTCTTCCGAATACACGACTTTGAGATTCTCCACCTTTCTCTTTTTCAGTTCCCTGCGCATCACCCTTGCCAGCGGACACACCTTCGTCTCATAGATATCCGCCACCCGGAAACTGGCGGCATCAAGCTTATTTCCCGCCCCCATACTGCTGATAATGGGCACATGATACGCCTGTGCACGCAAAACAAGTTCAATCTTTGCCGTCACCGTATCCACCGCGTCCACCACATAATCATATTCTTCAAAGGGAAAGCTGTCCGCATTGTCCGGCAGAAAGAAACACTGGTGAATATGTACCTGCGCGTGTGGATTGATATCATAAATCCGTTCCTTCATCACCTCTGTCTTGTATCTGCCTACCGTACTATGCGTGGCAATTATCTGACGATTGATATTCGAGAGACACACCCTGTCGCTGTCAATCAAATCAAACGCTCCCACACCGCTGCGCGCCAGCGCTTCGCACACATATCCGCCGACGCCGCCCACACCAAATAACGCCACGCGCGCGCCTGCAAGCCGTTCCATCGCGTCATTTCCCAGTAAAAGCTCCGTTCTGCAAAATTGTTCTGTCTCCTCTTTCCTCTTTTCTACTCCTGTTTTATCATCCATATAAATGACCATGTCCTTTCTCGTTCTGCAAAAATTTTTTTACATTCCAGCCCGCATAATCTGGCTATGCAAATCATACACTTTTCCCGCCTGTCATGAAATGTCTCCATATTACCTAAACAATAATATGTCGGCGCTATAGAGTCAATATATGATTCGGACTTCCATTCAATTGAACTGCAAACCAGACAAATGAACTGCAACGAACATATTGTCAACTTTTTTAAAAGGCGTTATACTAATAGAGCGTTGCGGAGAAAACTGCTAAAACGGCTTCCTAAAACTCCGCCGCAAATCTGAATCGGAAAATTTGAACAAAATGAAGAAGGAGAATGATTATGCAGATAACAAAAGACATTCATTACATAGGCGTAAACGACCATGACATTGACCTTTTTGAAGGTCAATACATCGTAGAAAACGGAATGGCATACAACTCATATGTCATCATGGACGACAAGATTGCCGTTATGGATACGGTAGATACGCATTTCGGCAGTGAATGGATGCAGAATTTGAAAAAAGTACTTGGCATACGCACGCCGGACTACCTAATCATCCAGCATATGGAGCCGGATCACTCCGCGAACATCGACGTATTTGTCAAAGAATATCCAGAAGCATTGATTGTCGCTTCCGCGCCGGCATTTAACATGATGCGCCAGTTCTTCGGTACGGATTATGCCGACAGGCGCCAGATTATCAAAGACGGGGACACACTTGCCCTCGGCGCACATACGTTACAGTTTGTCGCCGCACCAATGGTGCACTGGCCAGAAGTCATGGTTACCTACGACACGCTCGATAAAGTGCTCTTCTCAGCCGACGGTTTCGGCAAATTCGGTGCATTAGATGCCGATGAAGACTGGGCTTGCGAGGCACGCCGCTACTATTTCGGCATCGTTGGCAAGTACGGTATGCAGGTACAGAATCTGTTAAAAAAGGCTACCGCCCTCGACATACAGACAATCTGTCCTTTGCACGGACCGATTTTAAAAGAAAATTTGGAATATTATGTTAACCTGTATCAGACTTGGTCCTCCTACGGCGTGGAATCTGAAGGCGTGATGATTGCCTACACTTCCGTCTATGGCAATACAAAAGCCGCCGCTGAGCTTCTTGCCAAAAAACTGACCGAAAAAGGCTGCCCGAAGGTTGTCGTTGCAGACCTTGCCCGTGAGGACATGGCTGAATGTGTGGAAGATGCATTCCGTTATGGTAAACTGGTGCTCGCCACCACTACCTACAACACGGAAATGTTTCCTTTCATGCGGGAATTTATTAACGAGCTGGTAGAGCGCAGTTACCAGAACCGCACCATCGCACTGATGGAGAACGGCTCATGGGCGCCTATGGCGGCGAAGGCTATGAGAGCGAAATTAGAAGTCTGCAAAAACATTACCTTTACGGAAAATACCGTACAAATCCGTTCTTCCATGAATGAGGAAAATAAAGCGCAGATTGAAGCGCTTGCCGAAGAACTGTGCAGCGCATAACAGACAAAATATGTGTACGGAAAAGTAATCAGTTAGAAAAAGCGGGACAGCCTTGCGCCAATGTCCCGCTTTTTTCCTCCACATCCTACTTCTTCTTCCACATCGTCATCCCGTCGCCCGATTCATCATTGGGACGTCTTTTAAAACCTATTTTTTCATAAAAAGGCTCTTTTCCCTTTGCCGCCCCCAGAATGAACATGATCCGTTCCTCCTCATGTGCACTCTCCATCGTCGTGTTAATTAGCATTTCCACGATTCTCCTGCCAATTCCCCTGCCTTGGTACTCCGGGCGTACAAGCACATCTCCCAGATAAGCCGTATAACCAAAATCAAATAACATCCTGCCCATGCCGACAATCTTCTCGTCGTCCCTTACCGCCACAAGAAACGTCGTATGCGCAATTCCCCGTGTCGCCTGTCCCTCCGTGATCGGACGCCAGCCGACGCTTAGGCGCATCTCATTGTATTCTTCTCCTGTCATCTTACTCGTATAATGTAAACTCATAATCCAATATCTTCTTTCTGTCTGCTCTATTTTATCTGCTTTATTTTGTCTGCCCTATTTATGACAATGCCCTGTTTGTGCTCGCCTTACAGTACAAGAAAATCGCTTCGCGATTATCTTGGGAAGAATGCAGAGCATTCTTCCGCGCTATGGAGGGATTTCCTATACAATAAATAACGATACGTCCTATCGTTTATCTACGCATCCACACCAAGCTTCTTTAACTCCGCAACCGCCTGCTCTTTATTCACAAAATGAATCGTATGGATTCCGAACTTCTCTGCACCTGTCAGATTCGCCGGCGTATCATCCATGAAAACACACTCCTCCGGTATCAACTGGTAACGGTCAATCAGGAGCTGATAGATTTCCGGCATCGGTTTAATAACCTTCTCTTGATAGGAGAGAATACCGCCGTCCATATAAGGGATGAAATCAAGGGCTTCGGCACAGTCCGACTCTGCCTTTTTAGAAAAATTTGACAGATAGAGCGTGCGGTACCCTTTGCTCTTTAAATCCTGTATCCACGGGATCGCATACTCGTTACGAACGACCATCGTTCCGACATGGGCAAGCACCTTACGGATATCCTGTGCAATCTCCGGGTCATTTCCTACAAATTTCTCCATGAGTTCTTCTTCTCCCATGACGCCCCTGTCAACCTCGTTCCAAAGCGGATTTCTGACAGTCGCAGCGGCAATCCGTTCCACCATTGCATCGTCATATCCAAACCCTGCAAAATGTTCCCTCCAGTCAAAATCGGCAAGCACGTTGCCGATGTCAAATATAATCGTCGTAATCATATGTCTCTCCATCCATTCATAGTCTTTTATAATATCATAGAAGCTGTGCGGGAAATACTTCCTATATGTTTTGTCCACAACAAAGACATTTTCACTCATACAGCAGTGCAAGCATATTTCTCGCCGCCGCAGACAGCGGATTCTTCGGATTCGTCACCAAACTGAAATGTCTTTTCGGGATAATCACATTAAAACGCAGCTCAAACAGCCTGCCGTCCTCCAGATACTCCTTTGCAAAATCCCGCACCACGCAGCCAACCCCCAGATTACGCAGTGCAAACTGCACAATCATATCACTGGTGGCAAGCTCAAATTCCGGCTGAATCTTAACACCGCTTTTTAGCAAAAAAGCATCCATATAATTTCTCGTGCTGGTAATGCCTTCCAGATAAATAATAGGCATTTTTTCCAGTTCCTGCAAGTCCAACATACGGTTTTTGTACTGGATAAATCGCCGCCCCGCCACAAAAACATCCTCTATCTCCCGGACATTCACCGCTTTCAGCCCGCCCTTATTTTCAAAGGGTGTACTGACCACACCAAAATCAATCTTATTCTCCTGCAAATTCGCAAGCGTTTCCGGCGTGGGCGCATTACTGACCACCACCTTGATATGTGGATATTTCTCATGAAACCGTTCCAAATACGGAAGCAGATAAAACTGCAGCGTCATATCGCTGGCGCCAATATGGATTTCTCCCAGCTCCAGATTGAGCATCTGCTGAAGTCTCTGCTCTCCCAGAGCAATCTGTTCATATCCTTTACATACATAGTGAAAGAGCAGTTCGCCTTCCCCCGTCAGCCGTACGCCCTTCGACGCTCTGGTAAAAAGCTTTGTGCCTAAAGCCGTCTCAAGCTGTTTCACGCACTGGCTGACCGCCGGCTGCGAAATATTCAACTCCTTCGCAGCCACCGTCAAACTCCCCGCTCTCGCCACATGATAGAATACCTTGTAATATTCTAAGTTATTCATAGTTTACATAACTTCTCCGCTTCGCAACTCTTCCATAATAGAAGACTTTTGCCATACTTATTTATAGTATGCGCCTTTCATCTGCACAGAACACCTTTTGACCCCAACATCATCCCGTACAATAAAATAGTAGCAAAGCACATACTGTTTCTTTCGTCAGCTTCTTGCCAGCCCGTCCACATGCAGCACTTCGCCGCTGATATATGAAGCATTGTCGGAAGCTAAGAATACAAAAGCATTCGCGATATCCTCCGGCTGTCCCATACGTCGCAGCGGAATCTGCGCAATCATCGGGTCAATGACTTCTTTCGGCACACTGCGCATCATGTCGGTGTAGGTAATGCCGGGCGCAACAGCATTGACACGGATTCCCTTCGGTCCCAACTCTCTGGCAAGCGATAACGTAAACCCGTTGACCGCGAACTTCGACGTAGGATAGGCAATACCCGCCGGCTGCCCGTATACACTCACCATAGATGACGTGTTTAGGATGACGCCATATCCTGCCGCAATCATGTGTTCACTCGCCGCCTTTGAACAGTTGAATACGCCTTTAATATTTAAATCCATGACTTTCGTAAAAGTCTCTTCCGTATATTGTGTAAAGGGTGTACTCTCAGACACACCCGCATTATTGACCAGAATGTCTATCTTTCCGTATTTACCTGCCACATCATCGAATGCTGCTTTCACCGCCGCATAATCGGATAAATCCGGGAAAATGCCTTCCACCTTCGCATCCGGATACGTCTCCTTTAGCTTCGCCACTGCTTTGTCTGCCGTCTCCTGCCTGCTGGCACATAAAACGACCGCCGCACCCTCTTTGACAAAAGCCTCAACAGTTGCATACCCGATTCCCCTGCTTCCGCCTGTTACGATAGCAACCTTATTCTCTAACAGCATAAAAATTCCTCCTTCACTCGTCAGCTCTCCGCCGACACTCAAAATATTATTATACCCCATAAATCATAATAGCCGGGCTTGCGTCTATTGTACCACAAAACATGCTGACAAGACATTAGTTCTGTTGAAAATTTACCGCTGAAAAAACAAACCGAAGAATCCGTGCGCTAAAAAGGGACAGTGTCTTTTTAACTCATCCACTGTCCCATACAGTTGCCTATCTATTTTTTCAATGGGCTCTCTCTGTAAATAATATCTTCCCTTCCCGGTCCGTTAGAAACCATCGTAATCGGGTAACCAATCTGTTCCTCGATAAACTCCACGTATTTACGGCAGTTCTCCGGTAATTCCTCATATGATTTTATACCGCGGATATCACATTTCCACCCCGGCAGCTTTTTAAGCACCGGTTTCGCTTTCTCCAGCTTGCAGGTAACCGGGAAATCCGTCGTCACCTCTCCGTCTACTTCATATCCGACACAGACCGGTATTTCATCCAGATAGCCAAGTACATCGAGCACCGTAAATGCAACATCTGTCGCCCCCTGCAGACGGCATCCGTATTTGGAAGCAACACAGTCAAACCAGCCCATACGCCGTGGACGACCTGTTGTTGCGCCAAATTCACCGCCATCTCCGCCTCTGCACCGAAGCTCATCTGCCTCATCCCCAAAAATTTCCGACACGAATGCGCCTGCCCCCACCGCAGAAGAATATGCCTTACATACCGTAATAATCTCCTTAATCTCGTATGGCGGCAGTCCTGCACCAATTGCACCGAAGGCTGCCAGTGTGGAAGAAGATGTCACCATCGGGTAAATACCATGATCCGGATCTTTGAGCGTACCAAGCTGACCCTCTAGGAGAATTGTCTTTCCCTCTTTCAGCGCACGGTCTAAATATGCCGATACATCGCACACATAAGGCGCAATCATCTCTCTATACTCATGCAGTGTGTGAAGCAGCTCTTCCGGCACGATCAGCGGCTTATGGTATAAATGTTCTAAAATCACATTCTTTGTCTCGCAGATGCGCGCAACCTTGTCTATTAACAATTCATCATCGAAAAGCTCACTCACCTGAAAACCAATCTTCGCATATTTATCGGAATAAAACGGGGCAATCCCGGATTTCGTGGAACCAAACGACTTGCCGCCCAAGCGCTCCTCCTCGTACTGGTCAAACAAAATATGATACGGCATAACCATCTGACATCTGTCAGATACGAGAATCTTTGGCATCGGCACATTTCTGTCCGTAATCGACTGAATCTCGTTAAACAGAAGTGGAATATTAAGTGCCACGCCGTTGCCGATAATGCTGGTCGTATGCCCGTAAAATACCCCCGACGGCAATGTATGGAGAGCAAATTTACCATAACTGTTGACAATTGTATGTCCTGCATTTGCGCCGCCTTGAAAACGTACGATGATATCCGCTTTTTCAGCCAGCATATCCGTAATCTTACCTTTTCCCTCATCTCCCCAGTTCGCACCTACAACTGCTTTTACCACTGTAATTCCTCCTTTTTCTTCCCACAGATTTTCCGCATATCATCAAGTTTACCCAATATGCCGATTTTTCTGCACCCTTACTTTATGAATCCAAGCCTTCACTTCATGATAAAACGGACGGTGTAAAAAACTCCGTCCGTTTCTTACTGTATGATTATACAGCACAATTTAGCATAAGTAAAATCAATATTTATTATATGTTCTATAACTTGTGATTATATCGCTGCAACAAAACTATGTCCTACCGTCCCCTGTAAACAAAATCAGAAAACTCCGCTTTTCCTCCTGTCTGTTTGGTGGAAAACACAAACAACCCGAAACGACAGCCCGCAAAATGATCCATCTTAAAATACAGCTTATGGGTAATACCAATTTTTTCCCACGTTCTTCCCCGCAGAAAATAGAATTTTGCCTCGTCCTTCATATCGGTAAAATCAACCTCAACCCTCAGTCTGAACTTTCCATCCTCAAGCAAGACTGCTTCCCATTCCCTGCCTGACGAATCATCCCTGTCCATTGCCAGATTGCTTTCGTTATCCGCCTCCCTGCTCTGCATCACCACATATATTCTGCCCTCGCGTCTGGTAATTCCAACCATGCCGTAACATCCCTGCAGCGCACAGATTCCTGCATAATCGCCTTCCCTCAGACCGGCTGTATCCACAGTCACCTCACCTGCACAGCCCGGATAGAGCATCCTCTGTGTCAATACATTGCGCGCCTGTGTCACATTCCGGCACAACTTATCCGTAGTCACACAAACCGTTCCGTCCTCTTGATTCCAGTCAACTAAAGACATATCCGGTTCATGGTTAAACTGCCATGCACTCTTAAAGCCAAATGTACCGTACAGCCTTGCACATTCCGCATCCGGCATAGAAACATCCTTCTTAAAGTCATCGCTCGTCACCAGCGGCGTATATTCGTGTGCGCCTATGGTGCTGTCCGCCTCAAATTTCTCCGGCACCCTGCCGTAAGTTCCCAGCACCGGATAGTCGTCCTTCCATGTAAGAGGTACCAGTACGGGAATTCTTCCTACCGCTCCCCTGTCTTGAAAAAGTACCGTGTACCACTTCCCGTCGGGCGTATCCACGATTCCGCCCTGCGCAACTCCCTGATTACAATATCCCATATCGTCATTAAAAATATCCCCGCCCCGGAACTCACCTTCCAGGGAATCCGCTACAAAACATGCTTCCACGCGCTTCCACTCGGTCCGCAGTGAGTGGATACAAAACAGATAATATTTGGCGTTTATCTTATATAAATGGCTTCCCTCATAGCCCAGCCCGGGATGTCCGGCATCACTTACTAACAGCCGGTGTACCCCGCCCTCCATGGGACCGCTCAAATCTTCCCTAAGCTGCGTCAGATACACGTCTTTGTTGCCATAGACAAGATACACTTTATCATCATCGTCAAATAAAAGCGAACAGTCATGATAGAAACCCTCTATATTCCTCTTCTCCCAAGGTCCGTCAATGCTGTCAGCCGTATAGAGATAGGTCTTATGCGTGTCATTTGCCACAAAACAAATATAGAAACGCCCTTTATGAAAACGCATGCTCGCCGCCCACATGCCTTTCCCATAAATATTCTCTTCCCCCTCAAGTCTCTGACCATCCGTACTATCCAGTTTATCATACACATAGGAGGCATGCTCCCAATGCACCAAATCGTAGGAGCGCAGAATCTCACAGCCCGGCATAAAATGCACCGTGGTACTGACCATATAATAAGTATCCTCCACGCGAATCACATCCGGATCCGGATAATCCAGTCTGGTAAGCGGATTCTTCGCCGGATACTGCATAACCCGCTCGTAGGAATATCCTCTGTCAGATGTCGTCTGCACCTTCTTTAATTCAAAATACACCACCGCATTCTCTTGAAGTGTAAACGCAAACGCTAGTTTCCCGTTTGCGGACTGCTTACGTTCGGAGGACACAAAGGGCTGTGCCGCAAGCCTTAAATCATGAAGCTGCTCCTCTGTCAGAGACGCCGGCTCTCCCATGTCATGCCATACCTTTAACGGATTACAAGTTTCCTCATCCACACGCTTTGTAATCAGACAGTACTCTGCTTTCTCAGCATCTATCTCATAGGCAGCTTCCATGGTATTGCCATTTCTATGCCTGCACTTATTCCAAATAATTCCACGGTATTCCCCATTCTCCGCCTTCATTATGACACAATTGTCATCTTTATGAACGCATCTGCCCTTTATATCTTTTAAATTCCTGTAGAAAACAAACGTCCAGAAGGTAGGCTTTGGAATACATCCGTTTGCCACAAGCCCGAAGCCACCATGAAAAGGAGTAAACGGCACTCCGCCTTCCTCGAAAATATCACCGAATGTCCAATATGAATAGGATTCATTATCATCTCCCAGCCGTGAAAGCTGATGCGCTATGTATGCCGCATTCTGGTTTGTATCATGAAGGGGACAGTTGGGAATATATGAGGTATTAAACTCCGTAATATGTATCTCCAATCCCCGATATTCCGGATAGCTGTCAATAATTTCCCGCGTAGAATGCAAATCGGCAAATCCATCCTCCTTATTCTCCGGATTCATCAGCTCCGCATACCCATAATGCCCGACATAATCAGGAAATTCCGTGGTATAATGATGCCTTGTCACAAAATCCACTGCAATTTGGTTGTTATGACAAAACTCCATAAACCCTTTTATCCAGATTCTGTCGCTTCCGCCACAGACAGCCGGGCCTCCCACACGAAATCTGGAATCGACCTCCTTGACCGCTTCAAAGGATTCCTTAAAGAGCTTAAAATACTCCTCCATATCCGCATTTTCCCAAAAGCCGGGGAGATTCGGTTCATTCCATACTTCGATAGGCCATGTCACTACTTCGTCCGTACCATATCTGTCGCACAAGTGCCGCAAAAGCGCCTGCACCAGCGCTCTCCAATCTTCATAAGATTCCGGCGGCGTCGTATTGCCCTGCCAGTAAAATATAGTCTGGGTTCCGCTCGCAAGCTTCTTTGGCATAAATCCCAGTTCCAAAAAAGGCGTCAAACCAAGCTTTCTGTAGCTGTCCATCACCATGTCAAGATAGGTAAAGTTATACTCAACTACTCTCTCCCCATCCACCATATTTTCCTGATAAACCGCCATATCGTCACAAAACAGCCCATGTCCTCTGATATGCTTAAAGCCGATTGCCTCCTGCACCAGCTTCAACTGCTCCTGATATTCCTTTTGCAAGGCGAGTCCCATTCTTCCCGTTCCTATGCAGTAATCCACCTGATTGCGAAATACCGCCTCATGATTAGAATCAATCACTACTTTTGTTCTTTCCATACCGTTCCCTTTCTCCCCTCTGTGTCAGGGCGCTTCTATAACAGGCATAATATATCCTATACCAGAAGCACCCTCATATATACTTTTTTAAATCAAAGATTCCTGCCAATACTTCTCCACGAACTCTTCTGCCTTATCAGCACATTCCGGAAATCTGGCACGGATTTTGATGAGCGCCTTATCCTTCGATTCGTGATATTCCTGAAGCATCTCAATAACAGTTTTTATTTCCTGTTCCTGCGCTTGTCTTCTTACTCTTTCTGTTACTTCTTCCGTTACTCTTTCCGTTACTTCCTCCGTTACTCTTTCCGTTACTTCCTCCGTTACTCTTTCCGTTACTTCCTCCGTTACTCTTTCCGTTACTTCCTTTGTGATATCTTCCCTAAGGTCTTCCTCGATACCGTCAATCCAGTCTCCCAGTGTCATATATCCCGCCTCCACTTCCGGTAGATTCTTCACTTTCATCACATATGAATCCATCATTCTGGTCGCATCGTCAACCGCATTTTTACTATCACTATTTTGTATATATGTTAGCATATTTTTTATCGCTTGACTACCACCTTTTTGCCCTTTGGTATAAAAATATATGAACTGCAACCCATCATCATAATCCAGTTCCGGTATCTCCTCACATCTGTTGCGAACCGTATACATCATATAATCCTTGCCAAATACATCATAATTGGTAATCGTGATGACATATAGATTTGGAATTGTGGAAAAGTCTTTTACGCCCCTTCTCACATATCTGCCGTCTATCTTTGCCTGATAATACCTGTTGTGCCTCGGCAGATGAAGTCCATCCTTCAGATGCGGTTCAAGATCGTACACATTCGTGACTGTCTCCTCATCATATTCCGTGATTTCCACATCCATCCGTATCCCCCTCAGCTCCGGCGTGGCTGCCGGAATCATCTGCTGTGCCAACACCCGTATCTCCTTGATATTCTTGTCAAGCAGCACAGATAAAAGCAGTCTGTAAAACGGCTCATTCAACTCCTTGTTAGAAGCAATCGCATTGGACAGAAAGTTGTCAATTAAATTCAGCTCCTGTAGTGTCTTTTTGGTATATCCCATTCATCCTCCTTCCGGCAGAGAATGAAACGTACACTACAAAAATCCCTGACATGTCAATATCCTCATCTCTGCCTGTTTTTATTTTCCTTTCGTGAATTTCCGGCGAGATGCCGACATAGATTTCTTTCTGTCAGACGGCTGCAATACCGATTTTGATAAAAAGAAATAAGAGATTCACTTTGAACTGATAAAATTAATATAGCAGAATGTATGCTGATATGCAAGATATTTTCTGATTGAAGAAGATTTTTCCTGTCATTGCAATATTTTTTGTATTGTTTACTTTATTCCATTGATAAACTCCCGATACTTTTTAATCATACTAATGGAGTTATCATTTTGAGGATAAAGCTTTAAGCCATTTTCTTCTGCAATATCAAGGTATTCTAACGCTTTTTCATACTCACCGAGATTTCCCCATGCAATTGATGTATGATAATAAGCTGCACATAAATCCTCATATCCTCCTGCCTTAGCTGCCGCAGAAACCGCCAAATTGATATATTGTATAGAAAGTTCTCTCCCACCTTCCAGTATACTGTATTGTTGAGCCAAAGCACATAATGCCTCAATATACTTGGCATCAACCGTATCATTGTACTCTGAGATACGAATACATTCTTTTAAGCAACTGATTCCGTCTTCTATATTCTCTGATTCAAGATAAAGATTTCCAAGTAAAAAGCAATATTCCTTTTGTTCGAACGAATTTCCCAAACCATAATTTAAAGAAGAATCAACCGCCTTTTTTGCATATCTAATTGCCTCATTTATATCAACACCATATCTATAAAGATGTCTTGCATATTTTGAATATAAATCTGCATTCTGAAAATTATCCTCTCCATAAACCATTTCATAGACGGCAATCGATTGTTCAAACCAATCATCCGATATCTCTTTTTCACCCACATTACTATATGCATTAGCTATCTTGTAATTACAGCGTGCCGAATTAATATTCGTATTACCATATAAGGTATCAAAAATTTCTCTTGCATCTTCATATTTCTTTATTGCAGAAAGATAATCTCCCTCACTAAGGTACATTTCTCCTCTATAAACGTACAATTCAGCAAGATCAGGGTCAAAGCTGCCGCTTTTATCTTCATAGATTTGTACAGCCTTATTATAATATTTCTTTGCATCTTCCATATCATCATTTAAATAATAAGTTACCGATATATTAGAATACACATAAGCTACGTCCAGATGACTTTCTCCATATATTTTTTTTAAAATCATTTCTGCCTTTGCATAATCATCTAAACATTCCTGTTTTGAATCTGACAAATTTGCCATTTCAATATAAATCTTCGCCATCAAAGGACTCTCACTATATTTTTCTTCTGCCTTAATATGTGCATCTTCCATTATCATTTTTGCATGTTCTATCTCTCCATTTGCCCGGTAAAATACAGCTATGTCTATTTCACTTTGTATTGTGCTCTCATGCAATTCTCCAAAAATCAGTTTGTTAATATTCCATGCTTCATATGCATATTCATAACACGATTTCTGGTCAATTTTTGAATAGATATTTGCCATCCCGGAATAACATACAGCAAGAAAATTATCATCATCGGGAGTATTATTCTTAAATATCTTTTCAGCCTGCTTGTAATAGCCTATTGCTTCAGTATGATTACGGATTGAATATATATTTCCAAGACTGCAATATGCAATTCCGGCTTCTCGTGTTGCCGCTCCTTTTTTCCCTTCAAACAAACTTTTTGCCTTTTCAGCATATTTGAGAGCACTTACATAGTCATTCACTCCAACATATGCATCCGAGAAATTGGCGCAAATGATAGCCGCCAGCTGCCCGGATGAATCTCTAAACTCATCCAGAATCTGCAATGCCCTGTTATAAAAAAATTCCTTTTTTGTTATCTCGTTTTCTACATCTCCACAAGCTTTACATATCTCAACAATTTGTGTATAGTTTTCTTCATCTGGCACATGCTGCAAAACGATTGAATTTGAAAAGCCAGCATACTTTTGAGCATTGACTGAATCAGAAAGAAAATTATAAAGCATTCCAATCTCAGCGTATACAGTTCCTAACTGAAGAGAATTTTCACCATAAACAGATTCTGTTTCATCAGCAAGCTGCATTAAATTATCCAATGCCAGTTCATATTCTCTATTCCGCACTGCATTATCTATTTGTTCTCTCTTTTCTTCATAATACGTCTGATACTTTACAATATCATCTTTTCTTGGCTCTTTATCAAAAAGCTTACCACCCAAAATAGAAATCAAAATTCCAACTACAAGAATAATGACCGCCCTATAATCTTGTGTACGATGAAACTCAATTACCGCCACAATCACAGTTAATATTAAAATGATAATTAGTATAGTCCAATTCATAATTCTTTTTACACCCTGTCTTTTCTATTCTGATTATAATAAACCTTACCACAAAATGAGTTTAAATCAAATCATGAATTTTAGTAAAAACGGTGCTTCCCCGTCCACCAACTCAAAGCCATCTGTCAAACCATTTCTTAAACCCAGCCATCGCGTCAACTGGCACGAAGCCACAGTATGCGCTTGAGATTAAAGGAATCCACTCTTCAGTAACGGTCAATGCTTTTGAAACTTCTTACTAAGATATTAAAACGCGGATGCCAGTCGGACTAATTTCCGACCGGATTTTTCATTATAGCGGGGGACTTCACATTAAATCTGTTCTTAACACATCTTCTAATCATACAAAAAATCATCTAAAACACTTGGACTCTCATCTAACACATGTAATTAGGAAGTTTTCCAAATTTTCACAATCATCCTCAGAACAAGAAACTTTAATTTTCTACCATCCGCTTCTTGAATGACTACTTTTACCTTATGTTTTCATTTTAAAAGCAACAATAATCTCTCCAAAAGCTGCTCATGAAATTCCTTACATAATTCTTCATTTAATACAGCACGTGCAACCGAGTCCGCTTCAATTGATATCCTCATAATATTTTCTCCTCCTTATGTGTATTGATTTTTTAATTATTCAGACATTACAGACGCTCCGTGAACCACCTGCATCAGCGCAAAAAGCTAAATCCGGATTTCATACACATTAAGATACTCCTCCGGTTCCTCAATCTCTTCCACCGCACCGAATCCGTGTTCCTTTATGTCTATCTTGTAATATCCCTCCAGATTTGATCCACCGCATGTATATTCGTAGTAAATAAAAAGATACGGCTGGAACTTTATCCCTTCTTCCACATCTATGCCTTGATCTTTCAAAAACTTTTCTACTGTCTCCGGATATTCCTCATAATCATTTCTCAGATGAAAGATACATTCATTCTGTTTCTCAATATATGCAACCTCTTCCTCGTAAACTGCACCATCCAGATAGCAGTTTATATTTGTGGTTTCACTTTGTCCCCTGATACGGTAACTCACTACCAGCGTACCGTTGTTAATAACTGCATCATCATTGGTATTTGACATACGTATCACCTGATACTTATTGCTTCCGAGATAAATCATTTGACCTATACTAATTTCCATTAGGGGGCGTTTCTTTTTCTCTCTTTCCTGTTGTTCATTTTCGTGCTGCTGTTGTTGAATCTCCAGTTGCTGTTGTGCAATGCTGTTTTCTTCCTTTTTCAAATAATGTCCGTCAATTGCACTTAGAACGAATATTGTGGCTGCTATAATAATCACTACAGTAACTACCCATAATTTCTTTATCTCAATCCTAATCTTTGCAATCTCAGCTTCTGTCTTCTGCCCGTCTACCTTCTGTTCTTCTGTTCCTCTTCTTGTCTATCTCTGTCATCCATTTCTATCACCTGTCAGAGAGCACCACGGCACGCAGACCAAAAAAGAGGATTCCCAAATCAGGCACCCTCTTGTCTCTCATCCTTTATTAGTTCCTAATTTACTCTTACCGTTGCATCTGCATATACGACTTCCTTCTCTTATGACTACTGTCAGCATATTTTGATAATATTCATACATTTATTGATTTTAATCAGATTGTAACGCAGAACTACAAATTTGTAAAGACTACAAATGACAAAAATCATCATTTTGTTTTCATATTTCTGACACACTCCAAACGACAAAGAAACTATTGCACTTACCGTCTCAATGCAATAGTTTCTTCCTTTTACTCATTGATGCTTCCATACTCTTCCAGTATTCTTTCAATCTGCAGATCAACCTCTTCTTTTGCTTCTCTTTGCATCTGCACAATTTCCAATTGTCTTGCCGCTGCAATATATAAGCCCTGTAGATCCATCTTATCACTGCACTGTAGTATAGGGTATGGATCTTTATCTTTCGGAACAAGATACAGACGAATCTGTGTTTCATAATCATAACTATCATTTAATAGATAGATTACTTCAAGCAGAAAATACACCTTCCCGTCATATGCATATAATAATTTGCACATCTCCTTATTCTCTGCTTTCATGCAAGGCAGTTCAGCGATTAACATGTCAATTTCCCTGCCTTGCTTGTAATCATGCCAAAAACTATCACCGGTCCCATCTTCTATCGTTTTCTTTCTCAGATAATCAATCACCTTCAGAATCTTCTCGTTAGGTTTCGCTGCAGCCTTCCCATCTACCGTATACCCTGCAAGCTGATCTATGGATATTTGAAAGTATCTGGCAATAGAAACAATTTTGTCGAACGAGGGGCTTGCTTTGTTCCATCTCGAAATCGTCCCGGCGCCCATACCCATCAATTTTTCCAAATGCGCCACTGTTATATTATTCTTTTTGCATAGCTCTCGTATATTTGAAAGCAGAACTTCATTATTCATATACTTATCCCGCACTGTGTATGTTATGAAAATAATCAGATTGTAATCTGATTATTTTCATAATACTTTTTTTATTCTCTGCTGTCAATACATATATTTTTTTGGAATTTCTATTATCAAAGGAAGCTGATACGAGCATTAAAGGAAAATGACAGCTTAACTATTGAAAAATCCTCTTCGGGGATATATTATATTGGTAACAAAACATTCGATATACAGATTATTGTTATCCCAGAACTTCCATCGGACGAAAACCTTTATCTGCGCTGTCTGACTGAAAACTTACATAGCGGTTCCTTGACACCCCTGCTTGCTAAAGATTATGCCGCACATCAAGACGAAAAAATATACAACAAATATATGCATCAACTGTTAATAGCTAATTCTAAAAAGAAAGTGGATTCACCTATGGCACTGGTAAATGAATGGATTTTTGAACTTTTTGATACAAGCTCTGACGAGATTATTGCACGTGCCAAACAGGAAGATGAAGAATATTATCTGCCTAAACTCAATGAACAGTCTGCTACAATTGAACAGCTAACTTCTCAGATCGATTCTTTGAAAAGTATTCTAAAACAGCATAACATTTCTTTTGGATAAGAAACTGCGGTTACTTTGAACTACAAACAAAAGAAAGTACCCTATCGACCCCCTTACAGATTAAAAACCCAATCACCATGCCCACTACATTGTTCATAATATCATCTGTCTCAAACTTGCCGCGACGAGAACAAAGCTGTATGCATTCAATGGACAGACTAAAGAAGAAGCCAAAGAGCAGCGACCATCCCAGCTTCCGAAAAGGCTTCCATAAAATATAAAGCAATATGCCAAGAGGAATCATCATGAGAATATTTTCTATCCAGAATATCAGGTTCGCGATATCTGTTCCCCATGTACTGAAAGGAACCGGATTCAGAATATACACTGCTTCTTTTTGCCTCGACAAAACCGTTATTCCAAGAACCAGATAGCAGTAACACCCCAGTAATGCAACAAAGGGAATCTTCATGCATATGCACAAAATGCGATTTCTTTTCATATTTCGGACACTGATAAATTTAGACAACAAAATGGTGCAGTAAAGAAAAACCGCTACTGCACCTGCTACTACACCTTTATCAAAATAATCATCCAAAAATACCCTGCAGTCATTTATGACCACAAAAAATATTGTTTTTATATTATGCACCTGCTTGTATCCTCTCAGATTATCTGCGTAATAATTTTCTATGCTATATCATTTTAATCGATAATGTCGCATCAACCTAAAATGCATAAGTGACTATACCAAACTCAGCTCCCTCGTACCACTGCACGTACTGCCCTAATAATCCTTTCCTTAAAAAGATTGTTTTTTGTATTTAATTTTATAGACAATTCAAATAAATCTAAAAGGTTCCTTTGATAAAATTTCTTAATAGCATTCCTGTATTCTATAAGCTGTCCTTCTTTAGGTTGATCCCCACGTTATAAATAACGACAAAAAAACATTCATAATATACTTTTTTGTACTTTCACTTACAACAAATGCTCCAATATTAGGATATTGCCCGCTTCTGGACGTATCATATTAAAAAATTTTTCTGCAATCACTGAAAAGAATAATACCCCGTTGCAAAGCAATCAGAATGTACCAACGATGCATAATAGCAATATCATGCAGTACAACGACTGCGCGCTCTCCAAGCCACGAAAGCAATGATAAAAAATCCAGCACTTCTCCCGGCAGCATATGCATAGTATCTATAATCAAAAAATCTATGCTTTCTCCTATCATTTTATATTTTTTCAGAAACTAATTCTTATATTTCATCTGTGTTTTAATTTTTTCCATAACAAACTACAGCCAATAGGAATCATTAATCCAGCACATGAATACCCTATCCACCACGCATCTCCTCTATACAATATGGGAAATGCAGCAATTAGGTAAAACGGGTCTCTTTTTATTACTGCACCAATAAAATTCACCAGCTTAAAACATAAAAAATGTAAAGCAACAACTATCAGAGTATTCTGCCCTATGCACATCGCACATTTTTTTAGAATATTGCACTTTTGAACCAAGTATGCTGCTTCATAGCAGAATATCCATCCCGCATAAGACGCACATAATAAAAATACAGGATTCTCATAACTATTATTTACTATGGAAATTGTTCCAAACTTATTTAAAATAAACAGTACAAAAAAGGAAATGATTAGGAAAACAACATGAGACATATCATTTATATACTTTTTACAATAAGGAACTAATTTCTTTAACCCATTTCCACTGCTATATAAAATGTAACACGAAAACACCTTATCAATTCCAAATAATGAACGCCCTGTTAGATAACATGCATATCCTATGCAGACAAAAACAACTGAGATGAACAATTGAATGAGTCTTGTTTTCTTCGATTTACATATCCTCTTAATTACAAAATCAATGATGCAATATAAAATTGATATTTCAAATAAAGTAGCCAAAAACCATAATGCTCCACCAATTTGTGTTCCGCCTCTAAACAGGCATGCTTTTACTATCTTTTGGACAAGCTCTACTGCATTCCATTTTTCTGTCGTATCAATATATTTTCCTGATAAGTATTCCGTAATTAACGGATTATCTGTATAGATGTTTATTTTTATAAAATAATTATGTAGCACCGAAAATAATATTGTCCATGCTGTATATGGGAACCATAACGTTGCTATCTTCCGTTTAATATATCTACGTACTGCCGCTATATCATCTGAATAATATTCTTTATAACAGTACCCTGATGCTATAAAGAATATTGCCATATGAAATAAATTTATAAAATCAGCCGCCGGGCATCCGCTATGCGCAAATACGACACAACATATCCCAATTGCTTTAATAATATCGATGTCTGTCTGTCTGTCTGTTTATTCGTTGGGCTTGATAGTAAAATGTACTACGTTTAAGACTAGTGTAAG
>CANOEC010000022.1 GCA_947564735.1 uncultured Lachnospiraceae bacterium
GCCGAAGGCTAGTCCCTGTCTGACCTCCTCCATCGCATCCGTCTGACGGTTCATGATAAACGCATCCACATACGGATTTGCCTCGATGATATAATAACAATATGCAAAGGCTGCCGCCTGCAGCTTCTCCCCGGAAGCAGAGGAAAAGCCAAGCTCCGTGACTGTGATGCTCCTGACCTCGCCGTTTGTGTCCAGATATTCTTCCTTCTTGAGCACATCTGTGACCGTACTCAGATTCATAAGCGTAAGAACCGGCGCATTCTCCGTCTTGTCATATGTCTGCGTCCAGTAATTGACTCTCGTAAGCGGATCCGGATAGGGGTGGATTGCCAGTCCCCAGTCATAGTTTCCTTTTTGCTGGGCGATTGTATTGATTGCTTCCAGAAGGTCTTTTGCATTAAAATGGTCTTCGTTGTCCCCGTCATTATTGTTCCAGTCATGGTCAATGCTGAAATAGACATTTGCCTCCGCATAATGGCTCTTTGCCGCATTATAAAAGATACGCATCGCCTTCTCAAACTCCGCTGCATACAAATCAATGTCATCTGTATCCATGTAGTTCCAAATTCTGTACTGATTGATTTCATTGGCAATGACCCAGTTTGATACAAGCCCGTATTCTTTGCCGGAATACCGCTCCGTCAAAAAACTTGCTATCGCCTCAAGATACTCGCATCCCTCTTTATCCGCCGTATTAAAAGCATAGTAATATGCACCCGCCTCTTTATTTCGTGCCAACGGATGAATCAGCTCCGGACAGTCGTCATTCCAGTCATTCAAAACAATCGCCGTGGAATTCATACCACTCTCCGTCAGATACTGAAACAAATTGTCATAACCCTTGATGCTGGCGCCGTTGAACTTATATTCTTTTCCCTTGTACTCATATGTAATCGTCGGAAGGTCCGCGTTGGACGTCTCTCCGAGAATATGGGAAAGCGGAATATTATAAATGGCATACTTCACACCTAAATCCGTCAACATCGGCGTATGCAGCATCTGCGGGTCAAGCAGAAGCCCCTTTTTGGATTCCGGCTGCGGCGCGCTGACCGAACCATCCGCCAACACCTCCGGATTGCCAATACAGACGCTTGCAGCAACCGGAACGTACTTTCCATCCAGAAGCAGCGCCGGAACAAACTGCTGATAGAGCTGCCCGCTCTCATAAGTCCATTCCAGTTCACATTTCTCCGCCTTCTTTGTACTCGCAACCGGCTGTCTGCTAAATCCATCCGTAAATACACATTTTTCATAAATATCAAATGCAAACAGATAGATCATGGAGTCGTCGCTCTTTGGAATATCAGGCATACTCAGCTGAAACTTAACCGTCGTTTTGTCCTCTGACAAAAAACATCCCGCCGTGCTTCCGAATGTGGCAAGAGACCTGCCGGACAGACTGACTCTGCCTTCCGTTAATTCCTCGTCAATCCTTCTCTCCTCCTGCAAAGGATTCTCCGCCGTGACAGGCGATACCTTTCCGCATCCGGAAAGGAAAAACACAACGCCTAAAATAAAAAGACTGACCAATATGAATAAACTTGCTAAAATGTGTTTTTTTCTTCCGGTGCTCAAGAGTCCTGTTCCTCCTGTGAGTGTAAGTTCTGCAAATCATCATTTATAATGATAATATCCTTATCGTTCAAAGAAGCTTCTGCACTGGTCGGAATCGTGATTTCCCCTGCCCGTAAACGGGCAAGCAGCTGTAAATATTCGTTTGTGGTCGCATTCTGAAACCGCCACGCATCTCCCTGAACCGGCAGACTGATACATTTCTCTTTCGCGCCATAAGAAACCGCTTCCCCCGCAAGCTTCTCCGGCCACTTCTTACCGCTTGCAAAAAAATCATCTAATGCCACGACAACCGAAGCGTCAATTCCCTTCGTCGCAGAAGTCAAAAAGCGCTCGGAAATCCCGCTCTGGTCAGAGTCAACCCCTATCAGCATCCCCTCTCCATCTTTTGCAGCAGCTAACACCGATTCGTAGATGGAACCGCCACATGCAAAAATAATTTCAGTCCCCTCCTCATACCATGTACCGGAAACCTCTTCAATCTCTTTGTTAGCCAAAAACGTATCCGCATACCAGCGTCGTACTTCAATCTCCTCTCCGTTTTCCACAAAAGCGGCTGCATCGTTAATTCCCTGCAGATATCCGTTTTCATATCTGATTACCGAAGGAATCTGTTCTCCGCCGACAAACCCGAATCTGCGATAGCCTTCAAGTACTGACATGTAACCGACCAGATACCCCGCTTCCTCTTCCCTATATGTAATACAGTGGACATTTGGAGCGATCGTGACCTCTTTACCGTCAGAATCCTTCGGGACGCCGTCCAGCAAAAGAAAATAAATGTCACTGTATTCGTCCTGCAATGCTCCCAGTGCCTGTTCAAAATGTGAACCAACACAGACAATCAATTCCGCATTGTCCCGAATCGCCGCCAGCACTGTATCCGTATAGGCATCCTCCGTGTCGGCATCCGTGCTGTAGCTTGAGTAAAATACGCCCGCGCCGTCGGAGTATGTCTGGATTCCCTGAAGCGCCGCCTGATTAAACCCGCTGTCCATCACGGAACTGACATCCGTCACAAGCGCTATCCGCACGCCGGACTTCTGACTGTCGTCATTCTCCTCCGATTCCTGCTGTGTAGAGACCTCCGAAGTGGCTTCTTCCTCCGGCGTCTGTCCGCTTAGTTGTGTATTTCCGGCTTCCTCTGCAGGCGCCGTCCGCGCACTGCATGCGGAAACCATAAAGATAAGCGTAACAATCATTATCAAAATTTTCTTTTTCATCTGTTACCCGTTCCTTTGCTGTTCTTGTCCATTGTGCATAGATAATATACCATTGTAAGTATATAACTAAACCGTACATTTCGCAAATATTCTGTTGGGTAAAGTTTCACAAAAAATTTATAGAAATTTCAGCATATTAAATTTTCTCAGCTAAAGCAATGCGAAAACCCGCCCCGATTATGGTCAAAGCATCAATCACAGCGAGTTTCCATCTGCATCTTTCTCTCTTACTTTATTCTGATTGTCACGACTTCATACGGCTTTAACACGACATCCATAACGTGCCCTTCTACCGCTGCCTCATATTCCGTCTCTTCCAGCAAATTGCAGACATATGCTTTCGTAAAATCTGCGTGAACCGTCACCTTTGCCTTCGTGTAAGCGTTCTCCGATTCATACAGCCTGAGGATCGTACCGTCCCCATCTTCCGCTTTTTTAATCGTCTCCATAATCACATTTCCATGGTCTACAGACGCAAAAGAATACGCTGCTCCTGCCGCAGTCTTCGTCTGCACGATAAGCGGCTGATTTAGTTTGTATGCCTCTGCCACTGTACCCGCGGCACGCCAGTCCTCCGCGTGAGGATACAGTGCATATGTAAAGACATGTTCTTCCTGATCTGAAACCGGATTCGGCTCAATACCGGATTTGATTAACGTCAGCGCAATCTCGGAATCTTTCACGGAATGCCCATACTTGCAGTCATTCAACATAGATACGCCGTAATGCCCCTCAGAAAGGTCAATCCATTTCTGACCGCAGCTTTCAAACCGCGCCACATCCCAACTCGTATTGCGATGCGTCTTCCGGGTCAGATTGCCAAATTGTACATCGAAAGTCGCTTCATCCGTATGCACCGCCACCGGGAAATGTACCTTCAATAACGTCTGATGTTCCTTCCAGTCCACATAGGTTGCAAACTCTATCCTGCGGCAGTCTGCATAAAACAGAATTTTCTGCTTAATTGTAGAATTCGACTCTTTTCTCGTGATTTCAAGCGCGGCTCTGACCGGTCCTATTTCCGTCCACTCCATCCGGGTCACATTGTCAACATCCCAATATTTCTCAGTATAATAAATATCAATGTCCCAATTATCATAACACATGGGCTTATCTTCATACATGCGCATGAGATTGGCACGTTTACCGGGCTGTATCACTTCTCTGTCATTCTCTTTGTCATATAGACTCGTAAACATCCCCTGTCTATCAAACTTCACCAGATAGTATGGAGTTTCCAATTCGTAATCACCTGAAAGCGTAAACGGTACGGGCGTCCCGACTGCCTTTGCTGACGTGAATGACTTATATCCCTTGGATGGCAGATTTGTCACATACGCAATGTTTCCTTCCTTCGTCCTCTGGACAGGATAGATAACACCATCCCCGTCCTTAAGCGCTTCCGCGTCAAAATCGAAAAGAAAGACAACATCGTCTCTTGTTCTGCCCACCGTATTGAATATGGTCACCGCATCGCCGTCGCCCGCAATCGCTTTTCTGCGCTCCTCTGACATGGTCTCCATTTGCCGCGCAAGCTGTTCATACTCCTTCTTCGTGACCTCATATACTTCATGAATGGCGGAACCGGGAAGAATATCATGGAACTGATTGAGCAGTACCGTCTTCCACATGACGTCAAGTTCCTCCCTCGGATAGGGCAGCTTCTGCGATGCCAGCACCGACAGAAATTCCAAATCCATCAGTCCAAATTCAGCCTTACGGTTTCCACGTTTATTGCGTGCCATAGACGTCAGTGTGCCTCTATGATACTCAAAGTAAAATTCTCCCTCCCAGACCGGAAGTCTCTTATTGTTCTCTACCCTTTCTTTCAGTTCATCAAAATAGGTCCCCGCAAATTCCTGACGCACCATGGGAATGCCTTTGATCCCCTTTTCCATACGGATGGAAGTCTCTAGCATCTCCCTCGTCGGTCCGCCGCCGCCATCGCCATAGCCATAAGAAATTAAAATATCATGATTGATATCCTTGTTCTGGTAACGCTGCCAGCCACCCATGATGGCGTCCGGGTGAAGCATTCCGTTGTATGTCGTGAAGAAATTCGCAACTGGCTGTTCAACCCCCAGCGTCGTGATCAGATGTGTCAACACTTCCGAGCCGTCAATTCCACGCCAGATCATCGTATCATAAGGTACTTTATTAATCTGGTTCCATGCCAGCTTGGTCGTCATAAAATAATCTATCCCACATTTACGCATAATCTGCGGAAGCGCACCCGAATAACCGAACACATCAGGAAGCCATAAAATTCTGTTGTCCACGCCGAATTCTTCTTTAAAAAAACGCTTACCGTGTATAAACTGGCGAACCAAAGATTCCCCGGATGTCAGGTTACAGTCAGCTTCAACCCACATACCGCCTTCCGGTTCCCAGCGCTTCTGCCTGACGCGCTCTTTCACTCTCTCATACAATTCCGGATAGCGCTCTTTTAAGAAAGCATAAAGCTGCGGCTGACTGGACATAAACTTATACCCCGGATATTCTTCCATCAGCTTTAAGACCGTAGCAAAGCTTCGTCCCACTTTCTCTCTTGTCTGTTCCACCGTCCACCGCCATGCCACGTCGATATGGGTATGACCGATGCAGGTCGCTATGACATCTTTATATCCTGCCCTATCCGAGTAAAGCGCCTTATCAAGATAATCGGAAGCCAGCTTAAGCGTATGGTAGAAATTCTCCGAATAAGGAGTGCGCAAATCAAGAAAATTCACCGCTGTATTTAAGATTTCTTCCATTTCCTTCCGGTTTCTGTCGTCCCTCTCCATACGCCCGAATGCCGCGAGAGGCACCCATAAATCGTAGTACAGTTTCTCAATATCCGCATCAATCTCCTGCATTTCCACAAACAGATTAAATTCTGTGTGCAGCGTCCCGGTATATGACTGCAGGTCTATTTGCAGTTCCTCACCTGCCACTGCGGCAGGACACAGGAAAACTTCCCTGTGGTTCATATCAATTCCCTGCACCGCTTCGCCGTTCACAAACAGGAGAAACTGCGGATTCTTGCCATCGTCCCACTCGTCAATCTGGGTCGATACGTACAGCCACATGCGCTTACCGGCAAGTTCCTTGGGCACCTTCCACATCGTCTTAAACCAATAGTGGCGGTCTTTGCCGTACCAGTGCATCTTTCTACAGTCAAATTTCTCCCACGGCACGCTGTCAGCACATGCATCTTCGGGGTGTATGTAATTTCCCTCTTTGTATTCCCAATCCTCCACTGGAAATCTCTGCTTAATCTTTAACTTTTTCAATTCATCACAAATGACATTAACTCTCTTGTCCAAAAAAAGCATTTTCTTCTCTCCTTATTATGTTCTGTTCCTTTCGCATAAACAATCCGCATACCAGAACACAATTTCTGCGATATGGTGCAGAGCTTCCTCACGGCTTGACCGACAAGATCAAGCGCCTCTATCAAAGGTCCGGCTTCTTCCGTATATCCTACTCTAATGGTCGCAGGAATCTTTCTCGCCATTCCACACCTCACCTATCCGCCCCAGCCGGCGGCATCCTTTTGGCAGTGTCTGCGGTTCTGCTCCGGATTGCGCCGTAAACACGTACATGCTGTCAATTCCATAACATTCAGCGCCGCAAATATCAGCGCGGTATTCATTGCCGACCATGACGGATTCTTCTTTGCACAACTGATATTTTGTAAATAAGGCATCATAAAAATGATGCGAAGGTTTTTTTACTCCTGCATCCGAAGAATATAAAATTCCGTCAAAGCATTCATAAATACCAAGCATTTTCATCTCCGGCTCGGTAAACATACGCTGCGCATTCGACAGCAGGTATACTCTTTTTCCATTTCTCTTTAAATTCATAAGAAGTTCCGGTACGCCTTCAAACAGCCTGAGATACCCAAAGGATAAGCTTCTAAAAACAATGCCAAGCTGTCTAATCTGTACATCAGACACCTCTATCCCTTGTTGCCTAAACAATTTTCCAAATACATTCTCCAAGCGGATTTCTATCTCTTCATCTGTCAGCGCATCATCCAAATATCTATGTCTTATCTGTACACTTATTTCCAACGTTTCTTCATAGACCAGCCTTTTGTACTGCTGTCTTAACCCCTTCGGCGTATAGGACGCTCCCATCAAAGAAAAAATTTCCGCCATATTTTTCCATAAAGACGCTTTACTTTCATTGGTATAAATATCAACCAGCGTGCCGTATAAATCAAAAATATAATTTTGATACTCTTTCATCCTTATATTCTAACCTCACTTTACTCCTTGGAGGTATGACTCCATCTTTCTCCGTATCTGACCAAACTGCTCCCTCGTCTTCGGATTCTCCGATTGAAAATCCATAAGTTTTTGCAGATAACCCTGCTCTCTGACTAGCGCAAGACTTTTCGGATAGACCAGTTCATATACCAGCGAAATGTGTCCTGTCACATGGTCTGCAGGTGTTCTCTTCAGACTGCGCAGTACGGCATGACCTTCCAAAAACGCTTCCATGACTACCTCGCTTACTTCTGCCGCGCGTAATTCTTCTGTTGACACATTATAGATTTCCTCAATAGGAAAATCCACATTTACTTTCAAGATATCTATTTTATCCGCATCCCGAAGTATCTGACAAAACATCCTTGTCCGCTCGTCCAACACCTCCGGCAGCCGATAAGCGCTGTGATATGCCACTGCCGTCTTTATCAGTTTATCCTCCCTGTCATCCTCTATATAATCCCTGACCCTGCCCTGTTCAAACAGAATCTGTGCACCGTACATGGCATGGTCAATGGACTGTGCGTCAATAAAAGTCCCATAATTCTTAAGCTGCTCAAATCTCCCGATATCGTGTAGCATCCCAAGAAGCCACGCCAGCGCGCAGTCTTCCGCATCAAGCTGCAGTGACCGTGCAATGCACTCACACAGTTCACTGACCCGATAGGTGTGTTCGATTTTTAAGCGCACCTTTTCATCTTTGCTGTTATAATTGTCCACATACTTTTGAAAAGTTTCTGATACTTTCTTTCTGTCTATCCGCATATTTTATAACCTCACTGATATTTTACGACATATAGGATAACTGTCCGTCTCACTGAAAACATTATAAAGCATAATAGAGTGCTCTTCAATAAAAAGGGATATCAAAGGAACTGTTTCCCTTATTTTACTTCATTCAGTGAGCTTCCCGAAGGCAAGAACACAGGCTTCTAAGGGCAGTTTTCCTTTTGGATATATCGAAAATGTTAGGGGTTCGCTGGTTTTTATGGAATTGGAGAGCATGGGGAAAGGATGGAACAGAAGAGGACCTTATAAGACGAATCCCACAAGGTCCAAAACTTATCTTTTTTAGTATAAAAAAATCCCTATACCGGTTGTAACTCCCTCTCCCTCTCTTTCTCCAACTTCAATACCTGCACCAGAGCAAGCCCGGAATACAGTGCAATTTTTTCCATTGGTAAATCCCCGTCTTCTATCATTCGCATTGCTGAATCTATTTTCTCCTGTTCAGCACCCTGTTCTAAACCCTGTTCTAAACCCTGTTCTAAGCCCCGCTCTAAGCCCTGTTCATATTTTTCCTGATAGTTCATCTGTAAAGTCATATAATCCAACCTCCACTTCTCATTCCTTCTGACTTCCTGTACTGCCTCGTCTAATTCTCTGGTGAAATCGTCCTCCGGCTCTTATAACGAAACTGCGTTTCAAGTCTTTATAATTATCTCCCTTTTCCAAGATATTCAAATCAATCATTCCCTGATAATACCTTGTTCTCTTAGGAAGGTTCCTGTTCGATGTGGTCTGCATTTCAACAAAGGCTTTCTCTCCAAATGCATTATCACCGCTGTTGTCATTACTTCCTATTCATTTCTCACTACCAGTTTAAATACTGCCGTATTGGAATAAGTCAGCGGTTCGCTGTGCATAAAAAACACGATACCCTCTACCGGCGCCGTTAGTTCATCTATGACTTCCCCCTCAAACGAATCATAGATATAAGCCAGTTTCTGACCTTTGCTGACCTCATCCCCCACTCTTACTGTCGGTTCAAACAGTCCTGATCTGTTTGTCCTGACAGAAACCATATCCGTGTCTTTCACCACCTGTGATATATACCCGTCATGGCTATGATACTCCACAATGCCCTGCTTGTTCAAAAAATTCAAGATTCCGCGCATCGCCTCCCCGGCACTTTTCTTATCCACCCTCGTCGTCGTTGTAGTGTAGATGCTGAATGCCTGTGTCTCCCAAATCTGCCAGTTATAATTCAGTGTCGTGGTGTCATAGGGCCGCACCTTTCTAATCACCACATAAGGCATTCCGAATTGTCTGGCAAGACCGGTATCCTCAAATCCCGTCCCCATCATACGCACATGGGGCATAAACTCTCCCGGCATATAAAATGAAGTAAACTGGATGCCAAACTGATACTCCGATATCACCGCAAAAACTCCTTCCGCAATCCTCTGTGTGGTCTCGCCCTCGGAATATCCGGGAAACATCCTGTTAATATCCGTATTATCTACAGACCAAAAACGCTTCTGTGTATTCATGGAATACGGATTGACACAGGGGATTACCAAAATCTTTTTCCCTGACACAAGCTTTCCATCCTGCTCCATCTGTTTCAGTTTCCTTACCATCTGGGAACAGCAGTAAAGCTGCTGTATCTCGTTTCCGCGCATACTCCCCACGATACAGACAGCCTTTTCCCCTTCTCCAAATTCATAACCATTTACCCTGAAATCATCCCTGTAAAGCCCTTTTATCTCATAAACTGTTACTTTCCGCATTTTCTCTCCACCTCAATTATTCCAGTTTCTTACGAAGAAGCCTGCCAACCAGAGAACCTTCATCCACGACTGGATATTCCCTGATTGTAAATAGGATTCCGTCCACAGGGGAAGTCACCTCGTCCAGCACCTCGCCCGATAAGGGATGGATGATACGCCCGATACGTTCCCCTTTCCTTAATCTTTCCCAATGTCTTACATCGGGCAGGAATACGCCTCCCACAGAAGCATTCAAATAGACCACATCTTCCGGGTCATCCGATAAGATCGGAGCCCTCACAGGCGTCACATTCCCTGTCCATATGCCAAGTTTCTCCATCAGATGAAAGATCCCATCCACCATCTGGTCTCCGTATGCCTTTGTGATACGCATGCCAACACCCATCTCCACCACCAGCACGGGCGTCCCTATGCTGTTTAAGCTGTGGGCAAATGTGGCTTCCAGCACTGTGCTGGCTCCATGAACCCAGATAAAATCCACATTGGATTCCATCGCCAGTGGAACCAGCTTCTCCCGATGCAGTTCGTTGATACGAATCTGCGGTATCTCTGTCAGAAAAATATTGCTGGCATGAATATCCAACACCAAGTCCGATCCGGTTATATCCTGAATAATCTCTGAAGCCAGATACTCCGTCATATTGCCATCCCTGTTCCCCGGAAAAAGCCGGTTCATATCCAAGTCAAAAGCTGGAATACCTCTCGTAATCGAATCTATCCCTAACGGATTCAGCGCCGGATAAATATCAACAATTCCGGCAAGCTTCTCTTCCTGCTGTCTGATGCGGCGAAGTAATTCAAAGCAAACATACTGTCCTTCCAGTTCATCCCCATGGATGCCTGTAACAATACTGATGCGTTTTACACCCTCCGTCAGATGTTCTGCTTCTATCCGGTTCTTTTGAATCTTAAATTTCTCACCTACCGGCAGCTCCATTGAAGCCACTGTTTTTATCATTTCCTTTTCCCTGTAACAGTCCTGTCAACTGTTATTTCCCTTCCTATTTTGAAAAAATTAAAAATCGGTCTCTGTAACAGACACGCGCACTGTCTGCATCTGGTTTCCGCCTCCGTGCATGATGCCACGGTTAATCAGACAGTCCGCCGCATCCCTACCACAGCCTATCCGAATATAATCATCCCCCGCGGGAGCATTATTGGTCGGATCCAGCCCATACCATTTTCCTTCGTGGCACAGTTCCACCCATGCATGGCTTGCGCCTTCCCCAATCATCATCCCTGTCACATACCGTGCAGGGATGCCTTCCCGATGAAGCAGGGCTATCATAATGTGCGCATAGTCCTGACAGACGCCCCTGCCTAGTTTCCATGCCTGCTCCGCTGTTGTATCCATACCGGTACAGCCTTTTTCATATGCAAAATCATGATACAGCCTGTTCATCAGATAAATGCCTTTTTCGTAGTTACCCGCCGGCAAACTAGTTTTCAATCCCACATGATAAGCATAAAGAGCCTCGCCTGCCACGTTCAACCCATGCGGATGGCGGAAAACGGCAGTCATCTTTCCATCATCTTCTTTCTCCCATCCGGCAAGCCCCGTCCTGACATCCCCAGTAATATGGAACTGAAATGTATCATGTGGAATGGTATTCTCTCCATATATCTGCCTATTTCCAAAAGAATCCTCACCTGTGCTGTAGGTTACGGCTGGATACAGTTCTATAGATGTACTCTCCACTTCCTGACGCAACGTTTTCATAGGAAAACACTTAATCGTAAAATGACAGACAGATACTACTTCTGAATATGCAATCTGCATACAATAATCAAAATGTAATTTTTTCATATAACGCCCCTTGCTATTACAGAATTGCCTCTACCTCGTTTACAATTCCATAATAATCCACTTCCGGCTCCTCCACAAGGGCTTTTATTCGCGCAAGCTTTTCTGCGTTATATTCCAGTCCGCTGCGCTCTATGCGCGGAATCATGCGGTGAACCTCACGCACAAGGACTTTCTTCTCTGTCCCCAGCCTTGCAAACATATCTACCCTCTCGATTCGTTTCCCAGCCTTTATAATATTGCGAATCTGCTCCGAATCAATCTGGTCATCTGCAATCCCCCAAAATGCCAGCAGGTTATCTATCACCCTCTGCATCTCAATCAGCGGAGCATTGCTCATTTCAGCCTTATTCATGGCATAGATGGCAAGCTGTATGTACGAAAGCGTTTCTGACCCTATACTCTCCCGAAGGACAATGGCATTATCGTATGCCCTGTTCAGATTGCTGATAATAGAATCCGGATTTTCTGCATCGAATGGATATTTTCTTTGAAATACATCCTTGTTCCCATAAATATCCGGGATATCCACCATCCTGCAGAATTCCTGATAAGAGTCAAGCATTTCATCAATCATAATATCATATTTCTGAAAGTAAAAACGTATCGTGGTATAAACCCTCTCCGTGTACCTTCCCAACCAGTATAGTCTGTCCGCCTGTTCTACTGAGATAATACCCATGTGTCCTTAAAACCTCCTCCCTGTGATGAGTTAACGATAAAGGAATCCGAATTTCTGGAAAACCGCGTCAGCCCGCTCTTCCAGACTAGAGGTTCATCCGCCATCAGCACAAATGCCCGCAGATCAGCCTTTCTGGGAACCCTGCCGCCCTCCTCCTGAATGTCTAGATCTTGGAAATCTATTACCTCCTGTGCAATAAATCTCCTTGGCTCCTTTTTCAATAGCACGATAAAGGCTTCCCTTTGCTCCCTTGTCATGGCGTCTCCAAATACCACCCCATAACCGCCTGCCTCCGCCACATCCTTGAGTACCAGATTGTCGAAATGCTCCAGCACATACGCCATATCTTCCTTATAAAACGGAAGATATGTTGGCGCATTGGAAAGAACCGGCTCCTCTCCAAGATAATACTTAATCATCTTAGGTGCAAAATAATAAATGCCCTTGTCATCCGCCACACCGTTACCCGGTGCATTCAAAAGCGCCACGTTTCCTTTACGAAAGACATCGAAAATATGGGGAATGCCAATCAGGGACTGCGGATTGAAATTCATCGGGTCAAGATACTCATCCGATATGCGGCGGTATACGGCACCTACACGCTCTTTTTTCCCATTTACCGCCACATAGTACAATTTGTCATCCTCTACCTTAAGCTCTGATCCATTTACCAGATGTGCTCCGGTTCTCTCCGCCAGATAAGAATGCTCAAAATAAGCCGCATTATAACGTCCCGGCGTAAGGATGACCGTATGCCCTCCCACACTCACATGGTCAAAGGTTTGCCGCAGGAGCTGTGCGTAATTCCTGTTGTCCTCCAAATGATTGTCATGGAAAGTTTCCGGCGAGCTTCTCCGGCATAATTCTCTTGCAATCATTGGATAAGAAGCGCCTGATGGGACACGCAGATTGTCCTCAAGGATATACCAGTTTCCATCCTTCCCCTTGACCAAATCAATGCCGGATATATGGGAGTAAATCCCTTTCGGCGGCAAAATTCCCTCACATTCTGCAAGATACCCACTGGATGCAAAGATAAAATCTTCCGGGACAACGCCATCCTTCACAATTTTCTTATCGCTGTATATGTCTTTGATAAACAGATTCAACGCCGTCACACGCTGCTTCAGTCCGCGTTCCAGATAAAGGAACTCTTCATACTCAATCACTCTGGGAATCGCGTCGAAAGGGAAGAGCTGTTCCTTAAAAGTATTGTTCTTATAAATCCCAAACCGCACCCCGTAACGCGCCAGCAACTCATTTACCGTATCCGTGTGCTGTAACAATTCCAACTGCCGCATAAATTCTCCTCCTACGTTTTGCATCCAAATAAAATAGGCGTCTCACCAGTTTTCATCTGGGAAACGCCTTTGTTTCATCTATCGCTCATCTATCGAATAATAGTATACGTGAATACAAAACGAATGTCAATATATAGCGACTAAACATTTATATGCTCTTTTTTCGGTGTGAGGATTAGCAGGCTTTCTACCGGAATCATACAAAACTCCACCATTAAAGAACCTATTGTAAAATATCAGTCCATATCATTTTGAAATCTTGAAAGATGTTCAAACGGTAAAATCTGCCTTCCGCGAAACAGCCCACACCCATCATTTACCCTGTAATTATCTATTGCCGTAAACATATTCACGTCAATCTCAGACAGCTTCAAGTTCTGGAGCTTCTGCTCCCTTTCGTATGCCTCATCAAAATATATACATTCGCCGACAGGTATTTCCTCCCGCCTTGCTCTTTCCGCTTCCTGTATCTTCTCATAGCCGAAATGGTTTGCATCGCCAATCTCCGCATGGTCGTCCATATCCTTTGTCCTTAACTGGATCTCCGTATAACATCTGGCAGAATTATCATACAGGGTAATATGCAGAGACTGGTAACCTAAAGGCCGACTGTTGACAATATAATCCCTGTAATACGGTCTTACCTCTTCCATTAACATATCGGAATATCCGGTTGTCGAAATTCCTGCCAGTTCAACAGTAAAACCTCTTTCTTCAAAAAATTCCGGAATCATATTGGCAATCTCATAAAGATACTTGAGTTCCGTCTGCTCCCTTATTTCATCAGAAGCAATATTACACTTTGGTAAAGATATGACAATTCTGTATGCAATGATATCCCGTAGCCTCAAAAGCTGGTTTTTTATATCCGTATCTGAGGGAAACGCTTTGTTAGCCGTGTAGTAATCATATATAAATTCAACAATATAGCCATTTATCTTTTTTTCCGTCCTAATCAGCGATTTTATTCTCCCCTTAAAGGTAAAAGCAAGAAACGGATATTGTTTGGTCATATAAATATACAATTCTTTAATTTTCTGTGATTGCAATGTCAGGAAATTATTATGTAAAAGAATTTCCGTCATCTGTATCAGTACATTGCAATGGGCAATATCAACTGTATTGTGGGACTTAATCGCATTGTTCCTTAAATCATCCGTATATTGGTTTAAGATTTTTAATACAGTATCCCCTGAATAAAGATAATCATTTAAACTTATCATCAGCACATGCCTCCCCATTTTATCTCTTTTCTCTGCATACACGCACAAAAACTTGAAATATTCTCCGACCGTTTCCATCTGTCTGATAAGAAAACTCTGGGTGCCATTGTACTGCCCACACAAAGCTTTTAAATACATATCGAGACTGAGTCTCACCATTGCACCCTATCCATTTTTGGTAAGATATACAGGCTCCCCCATTAACAATCTTCTCAATATCAAGAAACTTATTTCTAAGATCTGAAACAGGTCGGGTCTGAATCATTACCAATCACTCTTTATCTGAATTTTATCACAATTTTAACATTTTTTCATTGTACCTAAATATTCCCGACAATGCAACAAAAAAGCAGTTTATTTCATTACAATTGCTTCTTCAATAAATAATTTACTCGGTGTTTGAATTTATGACATTGCTTCAATACTTTCATGCGTGTAAATATTTTCATCCACCCGCTGCTGATGACCTGCCATCACAGAAACCACAAGTGCAGCTTCACGTGCCGCCTTCTCTGTTTCACCTCTTCGCATAAACCTTTTGGGTTTTAAAGTTTTAGGATTGAAAAGATTAGCCTGAATAACACATTCATACTTCATAAAGCATGTATATGATACTTCCTGATTTATGATAGTTTTTAAAATCGCTCGATTGTGATATTATGATATATATTTCTGATAGTCAAGCCAACCACAAAGACATCAAAAAGGGATACCAAAGGATTTATTTTTTCCCTTGATACCCCTATTTTACTACACTATCTAACTATCAGATTTTTCCAAAAACATATTATTTGTAATTCACAATCTTACCAAAATCAGCCTTCAAAGAAGCGCCGCCTACCAGACCGCCGTCGATATCGGGCTGTCCGAACAGTTCTGCCGCATTACCAGCATTTACGGAACCGCCGTACTGGATACGAACCGCATCTGCGGTAGCTGCATCATAAATCTCAGCGATGCACTCACGGATGCCTTTGCATACTTCTTCCGCCTGCTCTGTGGTAGCTGTCTTACCTGTGCCGATTGCCCAGATAGGCTCATACGCGATAACCATACTCTGTACCTGCTCTGCCGTAATTCCGGTAAGATCTGACTTAATCTGCAGTCTGATCCAGTCCATGGTAACGCCCATTTCTCTCTGCTCCAATGTCTCGCCGCAGCAAAGAATCGGTGTAAGACCTGCCTCGAAAGCCTTCTTTACTTTTTTATTTAAAAGAACATCATCCTCTTTGAAATAGTCACGTCTCTCGGAATGTCCGATGATAACATACTTTGCGCCTGCATCTTTAATCATTGCCGCAGAGATTTCACCCGTGTATGCGCCCTTCTCCTCAAAGTACATATTCTCAGCGCCTACTTCTACGTTGGTGCCTTTTACTGCCTCAACAACCGGTACGATGTCGATTGCAGGTACGCAGTATACTACATCTACGTCATCGGATTTCACCAAGTCTTTTAACTCATCACATAATTTCACTGCCTCACTGGGAGTCATATTCATCTTCCAGTTACCGGCTACGATTTTCTTTCTTGCCATTGTACTATTCTCCTTATACTTTCTATATACAATCTTCTATTTTATCGTATCGTCTGCAGCAGAACAACAGGCGTTGTTGCTGCCTAGTTTCTCTATCTTATCACTCAGCCCGGAAGAATGCCAAAGGGCATTCTTCTCAGAATAACTTAGTATGTCTTTGCTGATGTTCTTTATCAGCTTAGACATACTTTATTCTGTTTTGTCGTCTGCAGCAACAACGCCGGGAAGCTCCTTGCCTTCTAAGAACTCAAGAGAAGCGCCGCCGCCTGTAGAGATATGGGACATCTTATCTGCGAAACCTAACTGATTTACAGCCGCTGCACTGTCACCACCACCGATGATAGTTGTTGCAGAAGTCTCAGCCAGAGATTTTGCTACTGCAATCGTACCTTTGGCAAGAATCGGATTCTCGAATACGCCCATCGGTCCGTTCCATACTACCGTCTTCGCAGACTTCACTGCATCGGCATACAGCTCAGCCGTCTTTGTACCGATATCAAGACCCTCTTTGTCTGCCGGAATCTTATCAGCATCAACAACTTCTACCTCGATTTCCGCATCAATCGGATTCGGGAAAGCTGCCGCTACGGTTGTGTCGATAGGAAGAAGCAGTTTCTTGCCTAATTTCTCAGCCTTTGCCATCATTTCCTTACAATAATCAAGTTTCTCATCATCTACTAAGGAATTACCGATTTCCATTCCCTGCGCTTTCAGGAACGTAAATGCCATACCACCGCCGATAATGAGTGTATCGCACTTCTCAAGCAGGTTGTTGATAACATTCAACTTATCAGCCACTTTCGCGCCGCCGAGGATTGCCACGAAAGGTCTTACCGGATTCTCAACCGCATTGCCTAAGAAGTCGATTTCTTTCTGCATTAAGTAGCCGACTGCATTCTCGCCGCCTTTTTCGGAGATATATTTTGTAACAACAGCTACGGACGCATGTGCTCTGTGTGCAGAACCGAACGCATCGCATACATACACATCTGCCAAATCCGCCAGTTCTTTTGCAAAAGCCTCCCCTGCGTCAGCGGGCTTTGTCTCTTCTTTGCCACGGAAACGTGTATTCTGAAGCAGAACCACATCACCTTCATTCATAGCTGCAACTGCTGCTGTAGCCGCCTCACCGGTTACATTATAATCTGCTACAAAATTAACGGGCTTACCTAATTTCTCGGAAAGTCTCTCTGCAACAGGTGCAAGGGACTCGCCCTCGTTAGGACCATTCTTAACTTTGCCAAGGTGGGAGCAAAGGATAACCTTGCCGCCGTCAGCAATCAGCTTATTGATGGTAGGAAGCGCTGCAACGATACGTGTTTCGTCCGTAATCTTACCTTCCTTTAACGGTACGTTAAAATCGCATCTTACAAGGACGCGTTTGCCCTTCACGTTAATGTCATCTACTGTCTTTTTATTTAATGCCATTGTGATACCCTCCTGATTTTATTCATAATCATTTTAATTTGTTCACTAAAATCTGATTTTTCCGCAACTGCTATTTCCCGGAAAAAAGAGACCCGGCCCAACGGCCGAGCCTCTGTCATTTACATCTCGTATACTATTCTTTCTACATGAGCTTGCGGTTTGCGAAAAACAAATCCTGTGAAGCTTCGTTCTCTTTGCCGAGCTTGCCACAAGGCAAATCCCATAAAGCTTCGTTCTCATGAAGTTAATTCCGCTAGGAATTTACTTCTATGCTAACTCAGAGAAGTATTTGATTGTACGAACCATCTGAGATGTGTAGCTGTTCTCGTTGTCATACCAAGAAACAACCTGTACCAGATTGTCTTCGCCAACCATTGTCTGTGTTGCATCAAAGATAGAACCGTATGTGCTTCCAACGATATCGGAAGAAACGATTTCATCCTCATTGTATCCGAAGGACTCTGTAGCTGCTGCCTTCATAGCTGCATTAATTTCTTCCTTTGTTACAGATTTCTCAACAGTTGCTACAAGGATTGTTGTAGAACCTGTCGGGGTAGGAACACGCTGTGCGGAACCAATCAGCTTGCCGTTCAGTTCAGGGATAACCAGACCGATAGCTTTTGCTGCACCTGTGCTGTTAGGAACGATATTCACAGCGCCTGCGCGGGATCTTCTTAAGTCACCCTTTCTCTGAGGACCGTCAAGAATCATCTGGTCGCCTGTGTAAGCATGAATTGTGCTCATGATACCAGATTTGATGCCTGCCAAGTCGTTCAGTGCTTTAGCCATAGGAGCCAAGCAGTTTGTTGTACAGGAAGCTGCAGAAATGATTGTATCCTCAGCCTTCAATGTCTTATGGTTTACATTGTAAACGATTGTAGGAAGGTCGTTACCTGCAGGTGCAGAAATAACAACTTTTCTTGCGCCGGCATTGATGTGTGCCTGTGCCTTCTCTTTGCTTGTATAGAAGCCGGAGCACTCTAATACAACGTCAACCTTCAACTCACCCCAAGGGCAGTTGTTTGCGTCGGGCTCTTTGTAGATTTTAAGTGTCTTGCCATCAACTGTGATTGTATCTTCGCCTGCGGATACGGTATCTGCCAGAGCATATTTACCCTGAGAGGAATCATATTTTAACAAGTGTGCCAACATCTTGGGGCTTGTCAAATCATTGATTGCCACAACTTCATATCCTTCTGCACCAAACATCTGTCTGAATGCGAGACGACCGATACGGCCAAAACCATTAATTGCTACTCTTACTGCCATTTTTAGTCCCTCCTAAATAATGTTTTTTATATAATTTTACCCTTACCGTATGCGCACCATACACATAGGATTGGTAAAATTTAGTCAGCAGATTTATTTTACCCAATTTGTCCCAAAAATTCAAGACGTAAATCTAAAATAATTGTGAAATCTTGTTTTTCCAAAAAAAATCAGTTATAGTAAACTAGACTGTGCCAAAACAGACCAAATTCTACAAAAAACTGATTATATATAAGTTTTGTTTTGGATATTTGAAATCTTAAATAATAGTTTTAATGTCAGTATCTAAAAAACTTTGAAATTCAGGAGGACCCTATCATGATTACAGCAGATTGTCATTTACACTCTTCCTTCTCGCCCGACTCAGATACTCCTATGGAAGAAATGATTAAACAGGGAATCAGAGCCGGGCTGACGCACATGTGCTTTACAGAGCACAACGATTTTGATTATCCGGCTTCGTCATCTCCTGCCGGCTTCTGGGACTTAAATCCGGATGCTTATCTGTATGATTTCTTAAAGCTTCGGGACAAATATGCTGACCAGATTACGCTCTGCTTCGGTGTGGAACTGGGTATGCAGCCCCACTTATCACGGAAAAATGCCGCCTTTGCAAAAGAGCACGACTATGATTTCATCATTGCTTCCTCCCATATCTGCCACGGCAAAGACCCCTACTACCCCTCTTTCTATGAGGGCAGAACATGCGGGGAAGCTTATCTGGAGTATTTTGAATCCATCCTTGAAAACCTGAAAGTCTACAGCAATTTTGATGTATACGGTCATCTCGACTACGTGGTGCGCTACGGTCCGACGAAGGATGAAGGTTATTCTTATGAAGCCTACCGGGATATTTTCGATCGGATACTGAACCGTCTCATCTCCATGGAAAAGGGCATCGAAATCAACACCTCCGCACTCGCCAAGGGAATGCGTGAGCCCAATCCCTGCGCCGGCGTTCTGAGACGCTATCGCGAACTCGGCGGCGAAATTATCACCACCGGTTCCGATGCACATAATCCGGCACAGATTGCCTATGCCTTCGACCGCGCCGCAGACATATTGAAAGACTGCGGTTTCCGGTACTATACGACCTTTGAAAAACGCAGTCCTTCCTTTCATAAACTATAGTGCAGTTTTGAGCCATTCCGCCGGATTCCAGTCATCCGGCAGCCGCTGTTTACACCACGCGGATATCTTTGTCAGTCAATTCTCTGCCAAGTTTACCGAGTCCTTTGAAATAGTACGATTCCGTCTGCGCTATGCCCGCCTGCGGAATCGCATCAGGCGGCAGTCTTAGACGGCATTCCTGCATCACATCTTCAAGGAGACGCTCCGCATCTTTTACACTGTCCAATATAATCTGCTGTGGATTGTACATACAAATCAGATTTATCATAATCTGCGATATCAGCGCAGCAAACTCCTGCCGGTTCCTGCACTCATGCATCAGTTCCTCCACACTGCGTCCGCCAAGCTGCATATACCCAAGCTCCCCCGCGAAGCTGCCGCTGCCGGTATACACTTCTTTGTTAAGCACGATTCCCGCTCCGATTCCATCTCCGTCCGTATACAGATAAATCATATTCTCCGTCTGCGGATGCATGAGCTGATACCCTGCTGCCGCCGCGTTGATATCGTTGGTCACTCTTACCGGAATCCGGAACCTTTCCGCAAGCGCCGCCTGCAAAGGATATTTCTCCCACTCCGGCACCGAAGGAACTGCGAACACTTCCCCCCGGTTTGTCACTGCACCCTGTACGCCCACGGAAACTGCGCCGATACGCCCGCTCTTTCCTATCCATTCGTCCAGCACCTGCATCAGCTGTTCATGACAGCTTTCATTGCTCCTGCGCACAATCCTGCCTCTTTTTTCTTCCTGCAGTTCCATATCTGCCACCGACAGTTCAAAACAGTCGTTCTTTACCGCCACAAGCACAATCCCGAATTTTTTCTGATTCAGCGCATAGACCTTTGCCCTGCGCCCTCCGGTAGAAGGCGCCGCCCCAAGGTTTAAAACCGTGCCGTCTAAGGTCAGTTCTTTGATGAGCATGTTCACTGTCGGCTGACTGATTCCCGTCATTTGGGCAATCTCGACTCTGGTCGCCTGTCCGCACCTGCCAAGCGTCTCCTTGACCAGCCCGATATTCAGTTCCTTTAACACCGTCGGTTTTCCCGTAATCTCTTTATTCATTCTAATATCCATGCCGTTTTCTTTGCCTGCGTACATAATCGAGCGCCAGATTCACCGCTCCCGTCACCGGAGCTTCCTCAGGTATGACCGCATATGCTTTCGGCGCATCTTCATGTAACGCTGTCATATACGCATCTATCAGAATTGGCTCTCTCGTCTGGAAAATACTCCCAATCAGTACTGCCGGTACTGCTTCCTCACACATATGCAGCCGCTTACAGACTGCCGCCGCATATCTGCCGAGGTCGTGGCCCATGCCGGAGAGAATTTCCCCGGACACCGTATCGCCTTCACGCGCCAGCCGGAATACCTCTATCGGCATTTGATATTTCTGTGCTTTTGTCATCTCATGATGACGCAGATGCGCACACACCTCCTCCATATTCCGGCACCCGAACACAGGCGGTACGGCTTTTTCAAGCCCGCTCTTTTTCCATGTACCTTCCTCAGAACGGAAAGCATAATGCATCGCCTTCCTTGTAATCTCACCGCCTCCGCCGTAATTGCCCGTAATAAAATCAAGATTCCTGAGCGTCAGCGTCTGCCCTTCCCGGTTTCGCCCCGCATGTCCTGCACCGGTTCCACAGATAGACACTATTCCCACATAATCCTGCGTTGCGGCGCGCAGTCCAAGCCACGCATCATGTACCACTTCCGTCTTCGTATCCCCCATTATTTTCTGCACCGCCGGACACAACACGGCAAAGTCCTCCGGACCGTCCGCCCCGGAAATGCCAAACACCGCACAGGCAATTTCTTTCCGCGAAATTCCTGCCGCCTGCCATGCGGATTCCACTGCCGTCCGCATGGCAGCCGACGCTTCCTCTATGCCGCAGACCTGATAATTGCCCGCTCCGCCAAATCCTTCTGCAATGCTATTTCCGTTCTCATCCGCCACAATACAATGGGTCTTGGAACCACCCACATCTACACCTAATACATACATTTTATCACCTCATCTTTGCGCATCTGTCACTCTTTAAAAAACTTCGGAAGGTATTCTCTGTTTGCCTGAAGCATCTCCGCAAGCGCCGCCTTTGCATCTACCGCATCATGTACAAGCGGATGATTTAAAAACGCGAGAAAGGCTTTGCTCCTATCGCCGGAAACCGCCGCCTCTATTGTCAGCATTTCATAGGATTTCACCTGCAGCATGAGCCCCAGCACAGATGCCGGCACATCATTGTCCCGCAAAGGCTCCGCTCCGTCTGCACCGATAACGCAGTTTGTCTCAATGACGCTGTTATAGGGCATCTGTGGAATCAGTCCGCGGTTTAATACATCTACAATCTGCACATCCTTGCGGTCATTATAAATGCTGTCAATCAAATTGATTGCCGCCTCGGAATATCTGGCTCCCCCACGTTTTGCGAGCGCCTCCGGCTTCTCCTTTAACTTCGGATCACTGTATTTTTCAAACAACTCCTTCTCCACTTTCTTTACCTGTTCCGCGCGCGTCCCTTCCAGCCCGACCGCCTGCGCTTCCTCTTCCTCTAACATATGCTTTTCCAGATAAAAATACTGCATGTACGGCGACAGCATACACCCAAGCTCCTGCGCAACTTTATCCATCTCCTCATTCTTCTCGATATTTTTGACAACGCTTTCCTTGTTGTAGACATGCAGAATTTCCTCTATGCGGTCTTTACCGTCCTGATAAGCATGATTCATCACGCTTAAGTGGTTCAGCCCGATAAATCTGCAGTCAAGCTGCTCTGTCCCGACGCCGAGGCGTGCTGCCGCATCATGCTGCATATTGATGGAGCAGTTGCACAGCCCGATACATTTCACATTCGTATATTTTAAAACTGCTTCTGTTACGATACCCGACGGATTCGTAAAATTAATCAGCCATGCCCGCGGACATATCTGCTCGATATCTTTGCAGATATCCAGTAACACCGGTATCGTGCGAAGCGCCTTGAAGCAGCCGCCGATTCCGGTCGTCTCCTGTCCAATCATCCCGTATTTTAACGGAATCCGCTCGTCCCGCGACCTTGCATCCAGACCACCGACTCTTATCTGTGTGATGATAAAATCCGCGCCTTCCAACGCACCCCGTCTGTCAAGCGTGCCCTGCACTGCAATCGCCAGCCCTGCCTTCTCCACCATGCGCTTGGAAAATTCCGTATTAATCTGGAGCTTCCTTCGTCCTTCCTCTATGTCAACAAGCACCACCTCGGTGATGGGAAGTGTTCGATGGTGACAAATCACCCCTTCCAATAATTCTGGTGTATAACTGCTTCCTCCGCCTATGACTACCAGCTTCATACAACCCGCCTCCTTCTCTATTCATCCAATCGTTCTGTCTGCTTTGCACTTTTTTAATATTCTTTAATAAGTTAAATCTATCTTATCATGCACCACGACATATTGCAACCGTTTTTTAAGTTTCTTAAAAAAGTATTCGTAAAAAGCTGGACACTAAATAAAAACCTCCCGGCTTCCGATAAATACAATAGCACACGAAAGCGAAACATATAAGATATAACGGAGGTAATCAGCTATGCCAATCGATGAGATGAAACAAGTGATAGATTCTATGGAATATTCACTCAAACTGCGCAGCCGGGCGCAGGCACAACGACGTGCAGAGGAGGCCGAACGCGCAAAAAAGGCATTTCAGGAAAAACTGATGCTCGCTGCCGCCAGCAAAACACAGCTTGACGGCATGGTATCAAATGTCAAAGGAAAACATGACGCCGTCCTCAGGGACCAGCTCATGGGAATGATGATGGCAGGCTTCTAACAAAGAAACCTGCCAATGATATAATACGCCAATTACCAGATTCGGTAGTGTCCGCTCAACGAAAGAAAAGCAAACAGATAGAGACAATTATCATAGTACCGCCTGTCCCCTTCACGCAGGGGCGTCTCCCACAACTGCTTCACGCAGTCTAAGGCATACTCCCCATCTGCAGCCAAAGACGCCTGCGCGTTCGTTGCAGTAATCGCAACCGGATGCAGCGCGTTCTCCGGCAGCGGCGTGCCGTCAATCTCATAAATTCTGTAATCATGGTCCGGTACATTCACTGCAAAGAAACGCTGTATGCGGTTCGCACAATCCTGTTCCCACATATCCGCCCCGAACCACTCGTAATCGAGTCCGATATTGGCGGCAACCCTGTATGCATCGCTGTAAAACCAGTCATGTCTTCCGCCGAACCGCTCATAATCTCCGGCATGCGGGCTTCCGTCATAATCCGCATATTCCGCTGCAAGCCCCGTCTTCTCATGACACGCCTTCTTCAGATACTCCCTGCTGGCAGACGCCGCCTCCTTCCAGAACGCCCTGTCTTCTTCATTCGCCCAGAGCGCAAATAACTCGTAGAAATGTGGAAGATGATAGGACGGATCGCTCCAGTCACATTCCGTAATAAACTTAATCAATTTGTTGGAGGGTTCCCACATCGGTCCGCCACCTTCCCCGTTCTCTCCTTTATGAAGGCATTCATGCAGAATCGCACGCGCTTCCTTTGCATAGCAGTAGATGCCATCCCCGTCACCCCAGCGGTGCGAGGCGAAGAAAAGCGCCATTGCAAAATATTCTTCACCGTCGGGCGCAGGTCCATATGCATTTTTCGTGCCATCGAGCCCGCATGACCATGCAAAGTACCCTTTATTGACCCCTTCTTCCAGATACATATAAGTCTTTGTCCATTTCCAGATACGGTCAAATTCTTCTTTCTTGTCCAGCTGCACGCACATCATCATGCCATAAGACATTCCTTCTGTCCTGACATCGTGATTACCGGTATCTGTCAGATACCCCATATCTGCTCCGACCGGATGATAAATTCTTTCCTCGTCGCTTCCGTAAAACATGGTTTGAAAAATCTGCTCCAGTCTCTCTTCAATTTCCTGCGGAGAATACCCTGCTTCCGCAAACATATTCCTGTAAACCCCCGACTCATATGCACCTGCCATCCTCTATTCCTCCTGTTTCTGTTCGTTCAGGCTTCCTTATCCGGAAATCATCTGCCTGTTCCCGAATGTGGTCTCTAACTCCGATGATATAATTCTTCCTCCGATAATGCAATTCCTAATCCAATGTAAATTCGCTGACGATTTCTCCCAGCCCGTCCGCCATCTGAATATTTTCGTCAGACTGGCTTCTGATGTCTGTCGCAATATCCGCCGTGCTTTCACTCTTTCTCACAATGTCATTGATCGCACTGTTATTCTGTGCCGATATCTTTCTGACATCCATCACATTTTCATATATCTGACCGACAGAGAGCTTCAGATTGCCAGTGAGGCTGTTCAGATTCTCAATATCCTGCTTAATCGTTTCTACGGAAGCGCTGTACTCATTGGACTTGCTCGCAAAATCTCCAAAACTTTCCAGAACATCGCCTTCCATATACTGCATAATCTCTCCGACGCATCCGTTCACCTCTTCGATACTGACGTTGGAGGACTCACACAATTCCCTGATACGTGCTGCCGTCATCTTTGATGTCTCGGCAAGCTTACCAATTTCTTCCGCAACTACTGCAAATCCTTTTCCCATCTCTCCCGACCTTGCCGCCTCGATGGAAGCATTGATGGACAGAAGGTTGGTCTGATTGGCAATCTTTAATATTTCTTCCGCCATGCCGTTAATCTGTGATAAGCTGTTGAGACTTTCCAGCGCATCCTGCACGGACAGCTTCGTTGTCTCAAGCTGTTCCCTCGTATTGCTAAAGGAATCATTGGCGCTCTCCTTCATCCGCTTTGCACCCGCCAGCATAGAATCACTGGACTGTGAACTGTTCTGCAGGTTTGCAAGAACATCCTCAATCAGATTATGGATGCTGCTGATTTCCTCATTGATTCTCTCGATTGCGCCGTCAACATTTTCCAGACTCGCGGATAACTGCTGCGTCGTAGCAATGTTATCATTTACACAGTCAACCAGATCAGTTGAGGTTCCGTTTAATACTTCCGCTTTACCGTTTAATTTCGTACTGCACTCCTTGAGCGTGCCAAGAATATTGTGCAGGGATTCAATGACACTGTAAGACGCCTCTGCTATTTCACCCAGATCGTCATCCCTGTTGATATATTGATCGACCTCGCCGTGGTCGCTCAGATCACAATCCGCAATCCGCCGCAGCGTCTTCGTGATAGGCGACAGCGGTCTCATAAATCTGGAAATAACTACATAGGAAATGCCGATGAGCACAACAAGTGCAATCAGTGCAAAAAACAAAAGCTGTATCCTCGCCTCATCAACTGAAGCAAAAATCTCATCCGTTGTATCCGTCAGAAGAAACAGCCAGCTTCTACTCGGAATATAATGATAAGCAGCAATGCTCTTTTCTCCGTTATCATCATATTCGATATAGTCTGTAGTCATCATCCCATTACCCTGCTTCACTTTGTCAAGGATGTCTGCTATGTATTCCTCCTCAGCCGCCTTACCGCACATTTCTTTATTTTCATGGAAAATATATTCTCCTGTCTGCGTGTTGACCAGATAATACTGCGCATTGTCCAGTCCCGCCGTAGGTAAGCTGTCCAACAATTCTTTTAACCCTGTCAGATAAATGCCTGCCCCCACCAGACCGACAGGCTCTCCCGCCTCATTCAGACACGCCCGGTACATGGAGATAATCTGCTGTCCGCTCGCAGGTGAAAAGATAAATCCCACATTATACACGCCGTCCGCCGCAAGCATGGAGTCCTGCAGCGCCTTGAGGGGGTCTCCTTCTCTCGTCGTAATGCCGACAACCGCCGCATTGGTATGGGCAAGCACATGCGTATTCCATTCACTGGCATAGATTCCTTCCAGATTCTCGATATCGGCGCTGTACACTTCCGTGTACTTCTGTGCTGCCGCGACTGCGTCCGCATCCGTTGGGTTCGCGAGGAGATTCTGAATCTCACCTGCCCTGCTATACGCCGTCAGATAACTTTCTGTTTCATGCACATAATTTTCTATAATCTGCGAACGGTCGTCAACAATTGTCTGCATACTGTAAACTGTATTCTTACGGATATTTCCCGTAATCATATTACCCACAAATATATAGAGCACACCAAAAACAATTATCTGTACTGCCATAATGGATCCCGTAATCTTGTAAGCAACTTTTTTCTTCCGTCTTGTCATTGTTTTTCTCCATTTCTGCTCTGCTTTTATCTCGGCTTAGCCAAGATTTACATAAACAAGTTTGTGTCTACGCTTTCTATTTATTGTCTACATATCCAAATCCTAAAATGGTAAAATCTTTGTCTTCCTCTCCATCTGAGGGTCGAATCTCCACAACATGCTCCTTTACGTCCTCCTCTGCAAAGAGTATTGCGGGATTACAATGTATCCATCCGTTGACATGCGGATCCGCGGTCAGGATTTTCTTTCCATCAACATAGACATCTGCCGTCCCTGCCTGCGCATCTCCCGAATCTTTGTATATCAGCATCAAAGCCTTACAGCTTATCTTCATCTCAAAATACGGTTCTCCCGGATTCTCTGTCCCCCGATACATCCAGTTATCGGGAAATTCCGGCGTCCCCTTAATATCTTCATCCATCTCCACACACTGAAGCTGACTGTCCTGCCGGTCAAAATTCCCGCATGAAATTTGTGCTGCATCCCTGTTCGTATTTCGATCCAACAGCTTAATAGATTCAAACGTACTGCCAATCACCGGCTGCTTCTTCAAATGAAGTTCTGCAGAATCTTCCATGCTCTTGCCTTCCTTCATATTCGCTCCGACACATGCAAACAGATTCATCAGACAGTCTGTCATGATTCTATGTCCGGCATTGGATGGATGGAAGATATCATAGAAGAACTGATTCTTGGAAAGAACGCGTCCTTCACCATTCTTTAACCGAAACTGCGGTGTGACCGCATCCTTGATGCTGACCATCGGCAGTTCATAATGAATCCCTACCTTCATAAGTCTCTCCTGCAGATTCCAGTCGTCAGCAAAAACAGCAAACAATAACACCACCGCCGGATGTCCCGGAAGTTTTAATATCTTGCGCACAAGACTTTCGTAACAGTCCCCTTTTGTCTCGTCTCCCTCATCATTCACCGCAAACTCCACAACCACGATATCGGGAGCCGATTCCTCCCCCCGCATCACGTCTTTGTCAAACCGAACCACGCCAAGCTCTGAAGGCGTCCCGCCGACTCCGGCTTTTCTAAAATGCACATTGTCCCCGCTGCCAAAGCGGTCGGCAAAAGCCCGATATGTCTGATAGGCATAACATTGCGTATGAATCGGCACTGCGCCGGCTCCCTGCGTAATCGAACCGCCGATGAAGGCAAGCGTAACCTCCTCTCCCTCTGCCGCCTTCTTAATCGCTTTCTCCAGTCTTGCTGTATTTCCCATACTAAGCAACGACCTTGTAATCATTTCATGATAATATCCGGATGTGTAATCAATCTCCGTATCTTCCACCGGTTCCGGTACCGTATACCCGTCATTTACAAAAAATCTTACACTGACACAGCCCGATATGCCGGGTGAATCAAATTCAAACCGGATTTGTCCGGGTTCTGCATCGCCCCCAGACCACTCTACATCGCTCAGGCTGATTATGGTCTCCATCCCGTTTCCACACAATGGGCAGACAATGTTGGTTCCACTCTGATAACAGTCTTTCCTGCCGTACATCTGAAACACAAACTGAACTTTTTCCATAGGATCCTGTGTCACGACGCTGACGCCAATGCTATGCACCAACTTGCGAAATCCTCCCGTTGTCTTCAGCAGATCTAAAATCTCCTGCTCAGCAATATTACCCGTAATTTTAGCGCTGTTAATTAGCCTGCCGCCGTCTTCATAAATAAACTGAACGCCTTTGCCGTTCTTCTGCGGCAGACCAAAAATATCTTTATCACGCATAATATAGAAATATGGTTGCCGGGTTGTCGGATCCTTCGGTGCTTTTACTCCATTCATGTCATTTCCTCCCATTATAGATCAAATATATCTATTGATTACACATTATATCTATTCTATTTATTTTTCATTTTACATACCAACCACTTATTGCTGTGCAACACTCACATATTGCTTGCATAAAACTATAAAAATCTGTATAATCTGCATAATTCTGTAAAAGAAGAAACATTTACTTTCATTTTATTCTATGATAGACTCATACTAATCACTATGCCCTTTCACACCCAGCAAAAGGAGTTTATATGGAAGAACAACAGACACCTTACAATAAATCTGACTTTTATCTGAAGGATGACGACTGGACAGGAAGAAGTGTCGAAGATTTTTACGAAACCATTCATTATCAAAAAAATTCCACCATCCGCATCTGGTTCAACGAGCAGGCATATGGCTTCGATGCGCACTGGCACAATGCTATAGAAATCATTATGCCGACGGAAAACCACTATGATATCGACGCCTGCGGACAGCATTACCATATACTTTCGGATGAAATCCTTATGATTCCTGCCGGGGAACTGCACACGCTTTATGCGCCCCGGACAGGCACGCGTTTTATCTTTCAATTTGATATTTCCATTCTTTCGCGCGTAGACGGATACAACGTATTCCAGTCTTTACTGACTGACTGCCTGCATCTTACAAGAGGTTCCCATCCACATATTTACAGTACGGTCCGCCAGTTATTGATTCAGATACGGGATGAATATTTCGGCTTTGCCGATTTTCGTGAATTATCAATGTACTCCTATCTGACAAAGCTTCTCGTCGTCATCGGACGAGAGTTACGTCAGGATACCGTCCTGTTTTCCAATATTCGTCTCAGTAAACAGAAGGAGTATCTGCAACGGTTTAAAAACGTCGTTTCGTATATTGATGACCACTACACACAGAATCTGACCTTGGAAGCGATAGCTGCTTACAGCGGCTTTTCCAAGTATCACTTTTCCAGACTCTTTAAGCAATACACCAATGTTACTTATTATGAATATCTGACGTTCCGGCGCCTCAAAGCGGCAGAAGAACTTCTCGCCCAGCCCGGTCTGTCAGTCACGGAAATTGCGTTGCAGTCAGGTTTCTCCAGTATTTCCAGTTTCAACCGAATTTTCAAACAGAAAAAAGGCTGCACGCCAAGCGAGTACCGCGCTTCTTATATCATCTGCTAATCTGCCGGAGCGCCGGAGAAAAAAGCGGCGGGCTGACCACAATCGTCAGTCCCGCCTCTCTTATATTATTAGGAAATTTCGACAAATGCGGAAGAACCGAAGGTTCTTCCCGCAGTTAATTCTCAATCCGGTACACCTTCACCCCGTGCGCAGGCACCAGCGCCTCGACTCTGCCGGATATTGTACTGCTCTCTTTTTTATCCCAAAGCTCATACAGCGTTTTCTCTCCTGCTGCCAGCGACTCTGCCAGTGCTTCCTCTTCCAGCTCCTCAAGTCCGACTGACAGATTTTTCTCTTCCTCACCAAGATTGAACAGCGCCACGCATACCCTGCCTGAAGCTTCCTCTTTATTCTTCCAGACCGCATAGCCATCCGTCCGTATCACCTGCGTGCCCTTGCAGGTTTCCTCCATCATGGCAAGCACATCGCCATTTGTCAGAAGAGACAGCGTCCACTCATCCATCAATGTCAGTTCCGCACCAATCATAAGCGGCGAACGGAACATGCACCACAGCGTCATCATGGTCTTTTGCTCTTCTCTTGTAAAATTCGTCTCCCTCTCGCCGCCAAAGCCCTTGCCTACTTTGCCAAGAGGAAGCATATCACAGTCCGGGAAACAGCCTTCCCTCACATGATCCTGCCACAGCTCACAGCGTACAAACATCGCCTTAAGCAGACTCCACTCATCCCAGAAATCATCTGTAATCCGCCACATATTCGCATATTTGCAGTATTCCCACGCCCTGTCGATATGTGCCGGACCGGGGGAAAGGCTTAGTACAATCGGTCTGCCGCACTTGTCAATCGCCCGATGTATCATCCTCGTCTCTTCCCAGCCCGAAAAATGTTCCGTCCGGTACAGTCTGCTATCGCAGATATCGTCGCACTTGATAAAATCAACACCCCACTGTGCATACATGTCAAGCAGGGAATCATAATATGCCTGCCCGTCTTCCGTATCCCGCACACCGTACATATCCGGATTCCAAGGGCAGATAGAGGAAGGATCCGCTATCCTGTCCGCCGTCTCTTTTGCCCCAAGTACCGTGCAGTGCTGCTCCGCCGCCCTGCGCGGAATCCCGCGCATGATGTGGATACCGAATTTCAGCCCCAGATTATGTACATACTCCGCCAGCGGCGCGAAGCCCCTGCCGCCCGCCGAAGAAGGGAATCTTGCCGGGCTTGGCTGCAATCTGCCGTATTCATCCATCTCGATATCACCGAAGGGGATGTACTGGAACTGGTCTCTGACCGTTCCGGCGTCGTTACAATACCACTCAATATCTACCACCACATACTCCCAGCCAAATTCCTTTAAATGCGCCGCCATATAGTCGGCATTTGCTTTCACCTGCGCTTCGCTTACTGTCGTGTCATAATAATCATAGCTGTTCCAGCCCATAGGCGGAACGACTGCAAAACTGTTTTTATTCATGTAAACCTCCGTTGTTAAATGATTTCCTTAAATTTGTCCAATCAGATATTCCTGCTTTCCTTCTCTTAAGAAGACCGGTATCGTGTGGATATCCGCCTCGATCTCATACCATCTGCCGCCCTCGTACTGCTTTCCTGTGCCCGCATGTACGAAGTTAGCGCCTGCCGGAAGATATACTTTTCGTCCCATTGCCTTCTCATGGCAGATAGGCGCAACCAGAATATCCGGTCCGAACATATAAGAGTCTTTGATATCCCAGCATACCGCATCCTGCGGAAATTCATAGAAGAGCGCACGTATCACCGGCGCACCCGTCTCATGCGCCTGTCGCATGATGCTTCTCGTATAATCCCGCATCATCTCGCGAATGCGGATAAACTTCACCATGATTTCATAATTCTCTTCTCCGTAGCTCCAGACTTCATTCTCCGCGCCTGTCCACTCCCGTACTTCTCCTGCCTTGTTGACGATATCCTCGCCCGGCTGCCGGCAGCCATGTATTCTCATGACCGGACAGAACGTGCCAAACTGGAACCAGCGGATTAACAGCTCTTTGAACCCTTCGTCATGGATGTTCCCGCCATGGAAACCACCGATATCCGTCGTCCACCACGGAATCCCGCACAGTCCCATGTGGATGCCTGCGCAAATCTGTTTACGGAAATCTTCATAGGTTGACATAATATCTCCTGACCAGACCAGCGCACCATACCGCTGGCTTCCTACCCATGCACAGCGAATCAGATTGACAATATCCTCCTGCCCGGACGCCTTCTGCCCTTCATAGAACAGACGCGCATACTCCCTCGGATAAATATTGCCGACCTGCGCCACGGGACCGGCATGGAAACGATAATCCGCAAAATCATAGGTGGTAAACTCCGGCTCCGCCTCGTCCAGCCAGAAGGTGCGGATTCCCATGTCCGCATAGTTTTTACGGCATTTTTCCCAGACATACTCCCTTGTGCGCGGATTGGTCGCATCCATAAAGACATTGTTGCCATGGAAAATCATCTGCACATCAACTCCGGAATTACTCTTCACCAGAAGTCCCTGCTGTTTCATTTCTTCATAATTCTCACTGCGCCAGTCCACTTGTGGCCAAATCGACACCATCACTTTGATGCCCATATCCTGTATCTCGCGAATCATCTCTTCCGGGTTCGGGAAATATTCTTCATCAAAACGCCAGTCGCCGCATCTTGGCCAGTGATAATAATCAATGACCAGCACATCTACCGGGATATCCCTTTTCTTGTACTCACGCGCAATCTGTAATACCTGCTCTTGATTATAATAACGTAATTTACACTGCCAGAAACCCAGACCGTACTCCGGCATCATCGGCGTTCTTCCCGTCACCGCCGTATATGCCTCCTCAATCTGCGCCGGCGTATCTCCCGCCGTAATCCAGTAGTCGAGCTGCATCGTCTCTTCCGCAATCCATTCCGTCGTATTGCTGCCGAAATGCACCTCTCCCACCGCCGCATTATGCCATAAGAACCCGTATCCGAGGCTGGAAAGATAAAAGGGCACGCTTGCCTGTGAATTTCTGTGCGCCAGCTCCAGATTACAGCCCTTTAAGTCAAAGGTTTCCTGCTGGTACTGCCCCATGCCGTAAATCTTTTCCTGCGGGTTGGAGACGAAGCTTGCTTTCAGACGGTATCCGCCGCCCGGAAGCGGCTTAAAGTGTCTTGCCTTCTTCTGCAATGCACCGCCGTTTGGAATCTCCTGCAGAAGCACTTCGCCCTTCTGGTTATAAAAAGTAATCTGCAATGCATTGCCCCATGTGTTCACCGTAAGGTGCGCCTTTATGTTTCCGTTTGTGATGGAAGCGTCCTGATCTTGGACGTCAATCCGGACATTCTTAGGACATGACGGCGTAAGAAGCGCCACGCTTCCTTCCTCAATCTCCCCAAGAAATGCCGCCCGTACACGCAGACTGTTCTCTCCCCACGGCGTCACCATAACGGTCTCGCCATTTTCCCGAAAGAGCAGGCTCCCGTCTTTTTCTTCAAAAAAATGTAACATACTTTTACCCCCTGTTATTCTTTCAACAAGCCGTCCCCATAACATATCGCACAGCCTTCCACTTCTATTTCCTTTCCATTCTTATGACCGGGGCAGGCACTATATCGGTTCATCCAGTATAACAAATGATACCACTTTATACAATCCCCACCCCATAATCATTCCCGCCGGAAACAAACTGCTCTCCGTGCCGGAATCCTGCTATGTAAAAATCCTATTATGTAAGAATCCTGTTATGCCAGAATCCTGTTATACATATAATACCACTCCATCTCCGGCACTTCATAGTACGGATAAAACTCCCTCGTTAAATGCCCATAAGGTTTTACATGCCCCGGTTTGGTACAAAATGCAAAAGAATATCCGTCCTTCTGAACCGGAACAATCCATTCCTCCGGATGTTCCCTGTCTCCCACGAAAAGGGTCATTTTATCGCACACCAGTACGACCGGACCGTATACCAGCGCTGCGACCTGCGGTGCATAAGCATCGACAGACTCAAACCGCAGAATAAACTCATACCTGATTTCAATCTCGTCTCCATCCTGCCATTCCCGCTCCAAAGTAAGCCATGTATCCGGACTGACCGGCAAAGAAATAACTTCCCCGTTGACACACACGGTATTTTTGCCACTTGCCCATGAGGGCACACGAAAACGGATTGCAAATTTCCCGTTTCTGTCCGCGTGAAGGGTAAATCGCAATGTTTTCTCCTTCGGGTAAAAGCTTTGGTTCTCTAATGTATAGCTGCCTCCTGCCATCTCAAACTGTACGCCGGATGCCAGATATTGGTTAACATAAATCCCATCACCGTCACAATAGTACAGCATATTGGCATACTCCGCCACGTCCTGCGGAAAAGTACCCGTACAGCACTGCCATTCAAAGGAGCTGCCGTCTAACTGCAGTCTGCCATCCTCCACGGATTTGAAACCTCCGTTGATAAAATAATCGGCATAGTACATAATCTTGCCTTCTTTGCTCACCGGCGGCTGACCGCCGCATCCGTTATAAAGAAGCTTCTCCGCCCAGTCGCCATACTTCGCCTCTCCGGTCAGCTTCAGAAGATAATCGCACAGCTTAAACACCGCCCAGCTACAGCAGGACACCTCACAGCTTCCCCATTTATCATCTCTTGTACAGATGGAATCACCAAAATTTCTGTAGGTTTTATGAAGCCTGTCCTCATCCCAGTTTGCCTTCAGGGAATCACCAAGATACCCTTTCTCATCCGGGAACAGGCATTCTGCCGGTCCATAACCGCCGGTCGCAAAGGTATGGTTTGCCAGCACTTCCTCATAGGCAATCTTCATCGCCGACAGATACTTCACATCACCGGTCACCATATATGCCCTCGCCGCACTGGACAGGCTGTTTACATGGCTGTACGCATGTCTTGGACCAATCGTGAAATCATGGCTGTTCAGTTTATCCCAGAAATAGGGATAATCCCACTCCTTGGCGAAATTAAGATAAAGCTCCTCGCCGGTCAGCATCCATGCACGGTAGAGCTGCTCCGGAAGCGTATACCACTCAATCATATCCCCTTCCATAATCTGCAGACCGTCCCTCGCCACACCTTTGTTGAAACGTCTGTCCGCACTCATGGTCAATTTCCGGATATACTCGCGTGCCGGCTCATAATCCAGATATTCTAACATATCAAGGAAACCGCCCATCAGTTTGTCATAGGCATAGGTACCGTTGACGTCAAGCACCCGCCCGGACGCCGAGGCGCATTCACCCCAGCCGTCCGCGAGCGCATATGCCTTTTGCTTAAGCCTTAAATCCTTTGTCGCCAGATACAATTTGGCGAATGCGCCTAGTTTCTGACCGAAGGTGGACGCACTATTTCCGTACCATCCCGCCAGACCATCGCTGTCGTCCGGAATGTCCGCAAGCTTCCTAAAATAATGAAGCAGGTCGTCATTATCAATTCCAAGATATGTCTCTATCAGCTCTGTCCGTTGTTTTTTCCAATGGCTATCGTAAAGTTCTACATTCTGATATCTGAAATTCCTAAGTTTTTCCATTTTCTCTAAAACTCCTTATAATTTTTCTAAAAAAGCGACCTGCTTCTATTAGGCACATATTGCACAACTGCGATATCAGCCTTTCACCGCACCAATCATGACGCCCTTCTCAAAATACTTCTGTACAAATGGATAGACGCACAAAATCGGAAGTGTGGATACGATGATGACCGCATATTTAACCTGATCCGCCGAAGACTGCCCGTAACCGCCCTGCACACCGCCGTTTCCGCTGGCAAATGCCTGATTGAGCAGCAGAATCTCACGAAGCACTATCTGCAGCGGCGCATTTTCCGCCTTGCTGTTATAAACGAGCGCGTTGAAATAATCATTCCAGTGATAAACCGCATAGTACAGAATCAGAACGGAATTGACCGCTTTGGAAAGCGGAATGACCACCTTCGTGAAATAGGAAAAATGCGAACATCCGTCCAGCACCGCCGCCTCATACAAATCCTCCGGAATCGAGCTCTCTATAAAGGTTCTGGCAATGATCAGATTGTATGTATTGACCGCAACGAAGACAATCAGAATCGTCTTGGTAGAAATCAGATGCAATGCGCTGATTGTCATGTAAGTCGGCACCAGACCGCCACTGAAAAACATCGTAAATACAAAGTAGAACATCACCTTATTACGCGCCTTGAAGCCTCTTCTGGACAACGCGTAAGCCGCCGGCATGGTGACTACCATATTCAGCGTGGTTCCTACAACCACATAAATCAGCGTATTTAAATAGCCCTTCCAGATTCTGGAATCTTCAATAATCTGCTGATAACCGTAGAACCGGATATCTTTAGGTAAAAACCGAACCTGTCCCAGATTGACCAGATTGGAATTACTGATGGATGCAATGACGATGAACCACAACGGATACAACACAATTAAAAAAACAAAAATGCTTAACGCGACTACCATAATACCGAAAATACGGTCTGCGGCGCTTGTTTTGTTCTGAACTGTTTTTTCCATAGCTATCCCTCCTTACATCAATCCTGTTCCCGTAGAACGTTTGGAAATCCAGTTCGTCACTACGAGGAAGAAGAAGTTAATCAGCGTATTAAACAAACCGACCGCGGCACCGAAGGAGAACTGCGACGATTTGACACCCACCGAGTAAACGTAGGTGGAGATGACCTGCGAGATACCGAGATTTAAGCTGTTCTGCATCAGATATACTTTATCAAAACCGACATTTAAGATATTACCCATATTCATAATGAGCAGAATCATAATCGTCGGCACGATTGCCGGAAAATCAATATGAAGCATCGTCTGCCAGCGGTTCGCCCCGTCAATCTTACATGCATCATATAACTGCGTATCGACGGAAGAAAGCGCCGCAATGTAAATGATACTGTTCCACCCCATCGCCTGCCATACGCCGGTAAGCACGTACAACGGCACAAACGCCGACTCTTTCCCAAGAATGTTTGTGTCAGCCGCCACCAGATGGATCGCTTTTAAGAAGTTGCCCACAACACCGCTGCCATCGGCAAACATAACGTTAATCATGGATACCATGACAACCGTGGAAATAAAATAAGGAATATAAACCGTTGTCTGCACTGTCTTCTTCCATTTTTTGTTACGAATCTGGTTGATGATCATTGCCAGAATAATTGGCGCCGGGAATCCCACAACGATACTCCAGAATGAAATGATAAACGTATTCTTCAAAGTAGTGAAAAACATCGGGCTTTCAAAATACTGTTTAAAATATTTCAGTCCAGCCCATTTGCCACCCGTAATGCCCGTCTGGAAGCTGTACTCACGGAAGGCAAGCTGTATACCGTACATCGGCACATAGCAGAAAATCAAAATATAAAGCATTGCCGGCAAAAGCATCAGCCAGAGCTGCCAGTTATGCTCCCAATATTTTTTTGTCCGAAAGCCAAAACTCTTGTTGACCGTAGCAGTTTGATTCTTACTACCCATCCTCAATTCTCCTTCCCATTTTAATAAACATGCTCCTTTTTCCTGTCATGAAAAAGGAAACGGAGAGATACTTTACATGCACCTCTCCGTCACTCCTTCTCATTAGAGACTATTGTACACTCTTCAAATATTCATCAAACGCTTTCTGACGAATCTCAAGAATCTGCGGAAGTCCGGCATTATTAACACTCTCAACATATGCGTCCCATGTGGAATCGATATCCTGTTCCCCTGTCATCCACAGTGACCACTGGTTATCAATAATGTTATTGATGTTCGCCTGTGTCAAAGCCATCGTATTCCGGTCTTCTTCCGTATACTTCATGAACATCTGCGGATAAGTGTCGGATGTGCTCGCTTTTGCAATGATGTCATTGTAAGTTTCTCTCTCCTGCAAAGCATACGTCATATCCTGTGCCATCTCAATCTCGCTTGCTCTTCTGATATACATCGGAGCGTTATCAGCAAATGTGCTGGTCCATTTCCATGTACCTGCATCCGTATTGGGGTCAAGCGGAGGGAGTACCTTATAGCTGTTGTCACCTGTTTTCTCGATACATCCGTCTGTAATACCACCAAAAAGACCTTCTACAGAATGTGTCTGGTCATAGAACCGGTCGATAAATCTCATAGCCGCTTCCGGGTTAGAGCAGTTCGCGCTGATACATGCCCTGTTGCTGGACATATTCAGTCCGGTATAGTCGTCTCTCCATCTTGTGTCATATGTACCCGGCTCACAGTCGATATCGTAATCCAATGCCGGAACAGGTACATACTGGCTGTATAACTCAGGACCAAACTTATCGGTCTCTTCCCATCCGAACACGCATCCTACGACTGCTTCTCCCGCCTCGTTACCTCTGGAAAGAGACTGGAATGCGGAGTAATCGTTTGTCAGTGCGTTCTCATTAATCAGCCCGTTTGCATACAAATCAGCCATATATTTCATGAACAGTTTGTATCTCTCATCAACTGCGTAGCACTTCACCTGACTGTCTTCTGCGAAATAAGCGTCTGTACCCCAGTTGGTAAGCTGGATACCAAGGGAACCTAACAGATTCGTCAGTGAGTATGCGCTGTTAAACCATGCATTGTTGCCGCCGTATGCATTGTAGTCCAGCGGAATCTCATCGTTCGGGTCGCCGTTGCCGTTCGCATCCTGCTCTTTGAACGCCATCAATACATCTTTAAACTCTGTATAAGTGGTCGGCACCTCAAGACCAAGGTTGTCAAGCCAGTTTTTATTGATGAACAAAACCGTGTTTGTGGAAGGCCATTTGCCTTGGAACTTCGGCGTCCCGTAAATCTTGCCTTCCATGGTCGTTGCCAGCACCTTCGTGTCCGGCTCTTCCTCAAACATGGTAAGGATATTCGGGGTAAGCTCCTCTGTCAGATAAGGAGTCATATCCAAAAACAGTCCATTATACTTCGTATAGTCTTCATCGAGTGTCGCATTAAAAAGGATATCCGGAATATCGCCAGCCGCAAATCTGGTGGATTTCACTGTCTCCCAGTCTGCTCTGATGACTTCCCACTCAATCTCCACGCCTGCTTCCGCTTCCACTTCCGCAAGCCACTGCATCTCATTTACATCCTTCGTAAGCGGATGTGCGATAAACAGCGCTTTCATTTTTACGGTCTCACCGGAATCCGCTGCCGCTGCAGGTGCAGAATCATCTGCTGCTGCCGCCGCACCGTCACCGCCCGACGTTTCTGCTGGTGCAGTACCACCGTCCGCCGCACTGTCGGAACCACCGCCGCATCCTGCAAGCACAGTTGCAACCATCGTTACGGAAAGCAGCATTGCCAATACTCTCTTTTTCATAAACTTTCCTTCCTTTCGTTTTTGTTTTCGCTTGTCTGCGAATTTCAGCAAGCCGCAGCACTTTGTGCAGTTTGGATACTTTTCCTCATTTTTTTGCTTATGTATTAAGCATTTCTTCATATCCAAATAAAATTTTACATTTTTCTTCGTGCAACTTGACTGTAAAAACAAAATATCACTAGCCGTTCTTATCGTAAATATCATATCTATATATTCAGTGTCTTTTCTCTGTTTCTTTCTTTTTGATACACGTATGTTCTTTTGTTTTGACACCTAATCCAACTTATTGATATTCACTTTTTCAGCCATTTATTGTTAAATTTTCCTATATTCATCGTTCCCGAAGTATGAAAATGTACAAATTGCATATACTTTTATTTTAAGCATCACAATTTGGCGATACAATCTGATATAGTATCATTTTGATAGATATATCATCACAAGCGTATGTCACCACATGATGGGAGAAAAACCATGAACATTCTTTGTTTACCTGCAAAACAGCTTTTTCACTATATTCTGACCGGCAAATTCAAAGCGCCTTCCCCGGAATGGAAGCATCAGAATTTCCAGCTTCTCGATTACGAGCTGATTGTTATGACGGAAGGCGTTCTTTATTTAAACTACAACAATGAAAATTTTATTGTAAAAAGCGGGGAATATCTGCTCCTGCCGCCCAGCTCTTCATGGCGCCAAGGCTTCAAGCCTGCCTACTGCTCTTTCTACTGGCTTCATTTCACGACACAGTCCGGAGAACTTCCGCCCGTCCTTACACAGGATACCGTTTTACCCCCCCCCCGACCAATATTTTACTATCCCGCAAAGCGGCACCATCCCCAAACCAGAGCGGGTCGTAATTTTAATGAAACAACTGCAGGACATCGTCAAGAGCAAATACCCGGCATTTGCCTTGGACGCCATGTCAACAAGCATCCTTGCGGAGCTTTTTGGACAGCTCATGCTTGTACCGCCCGTCGAAAGCAACACCGAAAATCAGAAGCAGATTTACAATGATATTATTGACTACATTAAAGCGAACATTTCTAAGAACATCAAGATTTCCGAGATAGCTGCCGTATTCGGATACAACGAGAAATATATTTCGCATCGCTTTGCTGAGATTTGCGGTATTCCGCTAAAACAATATATCTTGAAAACAAAAATGGAGAGGGCAAACTATATGCTGACAGACACGAACAAATCCATCACGGAAATCGCAAGAGAATTAGGTTTCCCGGACAGCCATAATTTTTCCCGGACATACAAAAAAATCACCGGGCTTTCGCCCAGTGAATACCGCAACACTTTTTCCAAAAGATTGTTGTATCATGTCTGAATGAGAGGAGAGGATACCCGCAAAAGCATCACTCCACACTCTTGAGCGCTTCATCCATAGGTATCCTCTTAATTCTTTTAAAATCAAAAAACATGACAAGCAGATATCCAGCCAGAACAAACATAAACATTTTGACATATCCTGCCGGCTCGATAAAAAACGTAAACCATCCGCTGTAACCAAGCATAACCGCTTTCCATGCCTGTGTCATAACAAGTGTTCCCAGACTGACGCTGACAATATCCGCCACAATCAGAAATATTGTCGTCGATAACAGGTATAATCCTGCTATTTCCCGATTTTCATATCCCAGAATCTTCGTCATGGAAATTGCACTTTCATTTTTCTCGATAATAACTTTCGTGAGAAGATAAATCAGCACTGCGGACAGAAGAATACATAATATCTGGAAGTACTGCATATAAGCTCCCATGGAATGGTCAAGCTGGTCGCACATTTTGGTAATGTCACGCTCCGTAATGATCGTTGCAATGTCTTTTTCTTCAATATCCGTGATTTCCGAATCCGTCAGATAACCGCTGAATTCTTCTTTCTCCAGTTCAAGGACGGAGCGAAAATTGTTCATCGGCATAAAGACGGCAAGGCTCAAACATTTATCATATATTCCCGCCACATGCAGGCTGTACTGTCTGTTCTCATACTTCTCATTTAGCAGAACGCTGTCTCCGACTTTCAACCCATATTTCTCACTAAGAGTTGATGAAATATATACTTCATCCTCTTCCAATTGTTCCAAACCATCTATTTTCAAATATCTGCTTCCATCCGATATGCCATATGCAGAAATCTCTTCATCAAGTTCTTCCCCTTTTCTGAGCAGCGAGCGCATAGCAAATTTCTCTGCATCACCGTTTTCAGTTTCAATCACATTACCGTCTTTATCTTTATAAGAACACAGTACATACTGATATTTTGTAAACATCATATCCGCCGCATTTTCTTTGTAGAACTTAAGCGTAGCCGGCATTCCCACTGCCATGGCAAGCATTACCATAATAAAAGAAATCCCGCAAAAGAGTATGATATAGTTCGGAATATTCTGGAACATGATGCGCAGACGAAATCTGCTCATAAATTTCCAGTCCGGAAGCCGCATCGCTTTTTTACGTTTCGTCTTTTTAAGGTCATGCCTGAGAAACTGCAGTGGTGTATGCCGCATCATTTTTACGATCACGACAAGATTTACCGCAAACATTAAAATAACCGGAATCACTGTGGTCTTGAAAAATGCTTCGGGATTCCATACCGTCTCGTAGGCAGGCAGACTGTAGCTGTTATAATACATGGAGACCACCACATTTTTAAATACGGTGTATCCGAGCAGATTTCCCAGTCCTGCCGCGATAAATGTCACAATCACAGGCATGGAAAGATAATGTCTGACCAGTTCTCCTCTGCTGTACCCTGAGGCACGGAGCGTACCGATTGCATGGGATTCCTTCACTATCGTATTGCTGATTGTGACTGCAAAAATAAATGCGATAATGACAATCAGAATATCCAATAGCACTCCGCCCATCGCCTCGTCAGAACCCATATCATCCGTCGCAAAGTTGACTGCCTGATTCGCATATCCGGGAAGATAATCTTTGATTTCATTATCATTCACAACAGTCTGTGTCAGCAGCGCTTTTAAGAAATCATCCGAAAGGCGCTTCTCTTCCTTCTCATCTATCGGTTTCTCAACATACTGCCATGCATATGCATAATGAACAGCTTGATGCAACCGTTCAAAGCCATCTTCTGTCACCATCGCCACATCAAACTTCAAGGCATCAAACATGAAATCCGTGTTCTTCTCATGAAGCGTCGAGTAGTTGACATAGGCAATCAACCCGACGACCTGATAGTTGTGTCCGCCGACTGTAATCGTATCTCCAACTTCAATGCCCGCATTATCCGCGTGCATACGGTCGATTGCAATCTCATCTTCTGCCGCCGGAAAATCCCCTTCCATAAGAGACGCCAGATTTACCTCGTCAGTCTTTGTAAAAACACGAACGGTTCCGTCAGATACGCCGTCATTGTCGTTGTCTTCCTCCTCATTTCTGTAGAAATTTTCATATATTCTGACCGGTACTGCATTAAAGTCCGTAGCATTTAATTCATACTTTTCTTCCACATCCGCATATTTCTCGTCTATCTCATTCCAAATCCCTTCCCATGCCTCATCATAAGCTTTTGGGTATGCCTCGCTATATGCTTCCTCATACGCATCATCATAGGCATTTTCATAGGCTGTATCATACGCTGTCTGATACTCTCCCGACTGTCGTGCCTGTTCCATAACAGCAGGCAGCATCTGTTTCACCGATACTGTGTCCAGTCCTTGTGCCAGCAGGGATTCTTCAATCTGCGCTTCAAAAGCTGCATCAAATTCTTTCTCAAATTCAGAATCGAACTCTTTTATAAACTCATGGTCAAATTCTTTATGAAACTCCTCATCGAATTTTTCATCCAGCTCCTCTTTTGCTTCCTCTAAATAATACTGTTTCACATCCGCCTTTTCCCCTGATTCAATCTCTGAAAGCAGCTTAGCGCCTGCTCTGTCTTTCAATTCAAAATGTCCGTCTTCCAGCTTATACTTCGCCGTTCCCTCCTCCGCCGCCTTCATCATGCTCCCATTTGCGACATACATTCCGGATACAAATCCGATTGTAAGAATCAGAAACAGACTCACCACAAGGTACTTGCTAAAGTCGCCTGTTAATTCTCTGGGGATTCGCTTTATCAACGGATTTCTTACTTTTTTGATATCTTTCTTATTTTTCATATGATTTGTTTCTCCTCCGCCTGCCCCGCCGAATTTTCCTTCCCTTAACGGCAGGTACTCGCAATCTTCTACCACTCTAAATCCACTGCGGATATTTTATTGATATTGATATCATTATGGCGCACACCGCCATCCCGAAGTTTGATTACATGGTCCGCCATATTTTTGATAGCTTCATTATGCGTGACCATAATAACGGTATTGCCATACTTCACATTGATATCTTCGATCAGTTTTAGGATTTCTTTTGAAGTATTGTAATCCAGCGCACCCGTCGGTTCATCGCACAATAATATGTCGGGATTCTTGACAATTGCCCGCCCAATGGAAACGCGCTGCTGCTGCCCGCCCGAAAGCTGGTTTGGCAGCTTATGTCTGTGCTCATAGAGCCCAAGCGTATGTAAAAGCTCATCAATATCAAGTGCATCATCCGACAGATACGCTCCGACCTCAATATTTTCTTTTACATTCAGATTACCAATCAGATTATACATCTGAAAGACATATCCCAGATGTCTTCTGCGATACCGGGTAAGCTTCTTTTCACTCATATCTTTGAGTTTATCGCCATTGATAGATATGTACCCGGAATCAGCACTGTCTATCCCGCCGATGATATTAAGCAATGTAGATTTTCCCGAACCGGAAGGTCCGAGAAGTACGCAGAACTCTCCTTTCGCAACGGAAAAATTCATACCTCTAAGCACTTCCTGTCTGGTTTCCCCACTTCCAAACCCCTTCTTCAAATCTACAATCTCCAAAAATTTCTTTTCTTCCTCCGACATGATTTCTCCTTTCTCCCCGCATTCCCTTTCTGTGCATGATTATTTCTCTGTATCAGCAGATACAGAGGAAGTATATGATATATCTCTTTGGTTAGTCATAGCTAACCTTTGGGTGCAAAAAAGGCGGCGCCCGATAGTTAGTAGCCGCTAACTTATTTATGAGTATAACTCCATGCGATTTCTTTGTCAATACTATCAGAAACTATTTCCAAAAAACAGGGTAACAGTTCAGCCTTATATGTCCATTGAACCATCATACAGCGTCTGATAGAATGTAGTTGTACAAAGGACCGTTGGAAAACGCCGGTACTTAGTGAGGTTATGATTTTCCTGCATACGATTTGACGGTAAAATCATTTGCAGAGTAGATTATATGCAGGAAAATCACGAACTTAGTACCGATGCGTTTGGAATCGAGCGAAAGCGTGTCCTTTGGATAACTACATGCTGTCAGACGCGTCCGGATGGTATAACCGACATGAAAGGCTGAACTGATACAAAAAGCGGAAAGGCTGAACTCCTACAAAAAAGCGCATGGCAGATAACCGGACTTACGCAGTTTAGCCACACGCTCTTAAATAGAATATACCTCATCCACTACCGTATAAAGTTCGTCCTCTCAAACGGCTCCCGCTCCGGAAGTCCATACGCTTCCCGTCCGAGGGCAATGCTCTTCATGAGGAAGGACATATTTCTCGCAAGCGTGCGCATACTCTGCAGCCCTTCCGCATCCTGCACAGCCTCTCCGGGCGCCATACCGTGCACGCTGTTCCAGTATTGTCCGGACGCCACCGGCATACCACAGATGGTAAAGAACTTATTCAGTTCATCAAAGGTCGCCGACAGTCCGCCCCGTCGCGCCGCCACCACGCTCGCACCGACTTTCATCGTCTTATCAAAATGGGTGCTGTAGAACAATCTTGTCAGAAATGCAACCAGCGTTGCGTTCGCAGACGCGTAGTAAACCGGGCTGCCAATCACCAGACCGTCACAGGCTTCAAACTTCGCCGCCGCTTCATTTACCGCATCATCAAACACACATCTGCCTTTCCCCGCACAGGAGCCACATGCAATACAGCCACGGATATCTTTATTTCCTATGTGAAGAATCTCCGTCTCAATTCCCTCTTTTGCAAAAATCTGCTCCATCTCATGAAGCGCTATGTAAGTATTTCCATTGGCTCTCGGACTCCCGTTAATCATCAGAACTTTCATTTGCTATTCCTCTCTTTCTCTCAATTTTCTTTATTTTATCACATTGTCCTTATCAATTCTATGCTGATGATGTATAATAAGACGCAAGAAAGAACATTTTGCGTCTACACATAAAGAACCTCAATTCTTCATCGGAAGGAGTTTTCCTATGAAAAAGAAAGACAGAATTTCCCTGAAAAAAACATTATGAAGGCAGCATGGATTCTCTATGCATTCTTAAGTCTTACTGTCACCTTTATCTTAATTGACAAAATACTCTCCAAGGATTATGCCTCCATATCCCAGTCTGTTTCCTTGGACGAATCATGGGACATCACTGTTGGCGGCGCAACCTATCAGAACGTCTCCCTTCCGGATTTTACATTTGGCACTTTAAGCAAAGGTGATAAGATTACCATGCAGTGTACGCTTCCTCCTCACTTGGATTTCGTCGAAGGTGCGCTTCGCCTGCATATCAAACAGACCGCCGTGAAAATATTTATCAACGAGGAACAGATTTATGAATATGGTCATGACAGAATGGCGCAGAACAAAACTGTGGGCAGCGGCTATCTGCTCATCAACCTGCCTAGTAAATATGAAGGGCAGCCCATCAGCCTCGAACTGACCGTATCCGAAAACAAAGCATTCAGCCAGATGAGTTCTCTGCGTATTTATGAATGGGAAAATATTTACCGTGCGCTTCTGACTGAAAACAGGATTCCTCTGTTCGTCGGATGCTTCTTGACCGTTTTCGGACTCGTCACATGCATCATAACCGCTTTTGCCTTGATTTTTTCTATGAGATACCTCAAGATTCTTTGTCTGTCCGTATTTTCAATCTGCATGGGATTATGGACACTGTGTTATTATAACGTGATTCTGATTTTCTCAATCCCGCTGTACTCCATCTGCCTGCTTGAATACCTCACGCTCTATCTTGCACCGTTTCCACTCATCCTCTACCTGAGGGAAGATGTCATGGCACTGAAACAGAAATCGATGCACGCCATTTACCGCATCCTTTTTATCGTTCAGCTCGCCGCTGCCTCCTGCATGCTCGGATTACATATGGTGGATCTTGTCCACTGTGCATCAACATTAAAATATATGCAGATTTTGATCGTGTGCAACCTGATTTTTGCAATTATCGTGGAAATCATCAATCTAAAAGCAAGTCATAATCTCACCCACCGTCTGTTTCTGATTGGTATGTTGATTTTAGCCGGCTGTGTTGCATATGACTTGTTATACTACAATATTGACCGGTATTTCGGCAAGTCCATCCTGCCAGTGAAGGGGATTTCCTCCCTCGGACTAGTCGCCTTCATTTTTATACTGTTTGTCACCTTCTATATCAGCATCACACAACATATCATGCAGGAAGCGGAACGCAGCTTTCTTATTAAAAGCGCCGGCGAAGTCATTGCCATCTCCGAAACGGCAGACAGCTCTGAAACAGAGAACATGATCAGACAATTTCAGCAGAATATTGCGCAAAAAAACCAGGAAATACCAGACTTGAACATGTCCATTGCCTGCGGTTATGCATCCTGCACTGTCAAGGATTATAATATTGATAAAGTATATCAGCTTGCAGACGACCGCATGTATGAAAATAAAAAGCTGATGAAACAGGCGCACCGATGATTATCTCTATCGGTACGCCCTATTCTGCTTTTCTGTTCCTTTGTCCCTTTGTTTTTCTGTTACGCCCCGCCGACAACAATTTCACCGCGGGAGTGTTCATCATCACGGATGATTTCACCGACCTCCGGAACCCGAATCCGTCCCAAAGCCGGATTCTTGATGCTCATGACGGGAGTCGTGATAACAGCCTCCACCTCAGATTTCTCAAAGCATAAGTCTGTATCAATCATCTCACAATCAATCAGTTTCAATCCCTTGCAATAGCACAAAGGCTGTGTGCCGATAATCTTACACCGCTCAAAAGTCACATTCTCACAATACCATGCAAGATATTCTCCCTTGACGACACAATCCCGTACCACAACATTCTTGGCATGCCAGAAGGCATCTTTCGTATCGAAGGTACAATTCTCAAACACAGCGTCCTCAATGTACTGAAAAGAATATTTTCCCTTCATCCGCACATCCTGAAAGCGGAGTTTGGCAGAGCGCATCATAAAGTACTCGCTCTCCACCGTGCTGTCCCTCATCCCTACATCCTGCACAGACCAGCCAAATTCCGGGGAAACAATATCACATCCGCTTATCTGCACATGGCTGCATTCCCGCAGTGCCTTGATTCCATGCATTTTCGTATTTGCGATAACGATATCCGAAGAATACCACAGCGCCGCCCGGCACAATTCGGTCATTTCCGAATCTGCAATCTTAAGCGCCCGGTCATGCCAGAACGGATACCGCAGATTAAAAAAGCATCCACACACCCGAATAGCACTGCTCTCTTTCAGCGCGCTCTCACCGTCAGCCGGACCGTCAAAGCTGCAATCTTCCAACACGACCCCATTACTTGCATACAGCGCGCGCTCCATGTCAAACTTCTCACCTACGATTTTTTTCGTTTCCATAATATTTTCCTATCCTTGTCTGACGAACTTTGTCTGTTCCTATGTGATTTCTTTATCATACACTATAGCGCAAGAATATTTTTATTGCAAATGCTTCTATGGAATAACTTACATGAAATCGCTTTTATGTATTATTCAATCTGGGCAATCAGATTCCAAAAAGGGGACTGTTCGTCCTTTTTCTTCTCCTGTTCATCAAAAAAACTAATTCTATCGTGATAGTCCGGCACCACCCTCTTAATACAGTTCTTCGCGAGTTGTTCCTGACTCTTGTTCACGCAGATGATATAGACGCCCTCTTTGCGCTCCGGCAATACATCCGTCCTGTCGTCGGCGCCAGCCAGATTCATCGCCGCAAATCCCAGCATCCCAAGCTTTCTCTTAAATTTTATAAAAAAAGAAATTCCTTCTCTGAAGAAAACCTTCTTAATCCTCTCTTTTGTAGCATTATCATATACTTCGCACAGTGCGATTTCATTATTCACTTTTACTTTCGACAATTTAGATTCTACCATAATAACCTCTCCTTCCATACAGACCAAAGAGCCACTCCTCAGTAAGCTTATGCTTACAAGTACCTATCCTAGCACAAAGGCTGTGAAAATGTCGTGAAGGAAATCAGTAGAATTTCTTAAGATTTTCTTACGGAAGCTTCGTACCTATAATGCTTCCGCCGCCCAGCACATAACCGTCCTCATAAAAGACCACTGCCTGCCCCGGCGTGATGGCGCGTACCGGCTTATGGAACGTACATTTAATCATATCCTCTGCCACCTGTTCTATCATACACTGCTCCCCCGCATGGGCATAGCGTATCTTTGCCAGAACCTCCCTTTGCCGCGGTAAACTTTCCATCCCCATATAATTGATGTGATTGCAGTACAGTGTATCGCCGAAGACTTCTTCCGCCTCACCAATCACGACCTCGTCCGTCTCCGGTCTGAGCTGCGTTACAAATACAGGATGTCCCATTGCCAGATTCAATCCCTTACGCTGTCCCACCGTGTAATGCGTGATCCCCAGATGCCGTCCCAGTATTTCGCCGTCCTTCGTCACGAAATTCCCTGCTTTGGGGACTCTTTCTCCTGCCGTTTTGTCAATAAAGGAAGCATAGTCGTGATCGGGTATAAAGCAGATTTCCTGACTATCCGGTTTCTGTGCCACCATAAGCCCCGCTTTCTGTGCAATCTCCCTTATTTCTTCCTTCGTATACTCTCCCACCGGCATCAGCGTATGGGCAAGCTGTTCCTGTGTCAGACTATATAAGGCGTAGGTCTGGTCCTTCTTTGCCGTCACGGAATTTCTGACCGCATATCTGCCGTTTTGCAGCTTGGCAATTCTCGCATAGTGTCCCGTAGCAATATAGTCCGCGCCAATTTCCAAGCTGCGTCTAAGCAGGGACTCCCACTTCACATAGCGGTTACATGCGATACAAGGATTCGGCGTTCTGCCTGCCAGATATTCTTCTACAAAATAATCTATTACCCTGCACTGAAACTCATTCTTGAAATTCATGACATAATAGGGGATATCAAGCGCCTGCGCCACCCGCCCCGCATCCTCCACTGCACCGAGTCCGCAGCATCCGCCATTTTCTTCCTGCACATCCCTATCCTCGTCCTGCCAGATTTGCATGGTGACGCCAATCACCTCATATCCCTGTTGTTTCAAAAGATACGCCGCAACGGATGAATCCACTCCGCCGGACATTCCTACTACTACTTTTTTCTTATTCATATTTCTGTTCTTCCCACTTCCGCTTATGCATAAACTTAAACCATATCCAACATAAAAATGGTGTCCTATGAAATTACAACAATGGAAAAACCCATTAGTAACCGGAACTGTCATTCTTACTCTGACAGGACTCCTCAGCCGTTTCATCGGCTTTTTCTATCGCATCTTTCTATCCAATGTATTCGGCGCCGAAGGCATGGGAATCTATCAGCTCATCTCTCCCGTGCTGGCGCTTTCTTTTGCTTTAACCGTGTCCGGCATTCAGACCGCCATCTCAAAATATGTCGCCAGTGAAACAAGCACCCGCAACTATCACACGTCTTTCCGGACATTGTGGGCAGGCTTTCTTCTGGCGATGGCATTATCTGTTGCTGTCGCCCTGTTTATTTACCTGTATGCTGACTGGATTGCCGGCACACTTTTGCTTGAAACACGGACTGCGCCGCTTCTGCGTATCATCGCCCTGTCCATCCCCATGGCGACCGTACACTCCTGTATCAACGGATATTTCTACGGCATCCGCAAGACTGCAATCCCTGCCGTGTCCCAATTGGCGGAACAAATCTGCCGTGTGGGTTCGGTCTATCTGATCTATCATCTATGCAGACAACATCATAGGACGCCGACAATCAGTTTTGCCGTAGTTGGTCTGGTCATCGGCGAAAGCGCTTCCATGATCGTCTCAGTCATTGCGATACTCTCTCGCGCCCATCAGGTATTTCCGGCGCGTAATTATCAAACCGCTGCAAAGCAGTTGCAGGCACGAGGGTCTCACGGTAACAGTTACAGCTTACGCTCTGACAATGGTTGCTCCTCTATGTCCCAAAGTGTAACCGCCGTTTATCGCCGCATTATGGGGCAGCTATTACAGCTCGCCGTACCGCTGTCCGCCAACCGCCTGATTATCAATCTGCTGCAGAGCATCGAGGCGATCTATATTCCTAACCGCCTGATGGCTTACGGACTAAGCAACGCAGACGCCTTAGGCGTTTACGGCGTTCTGACGGGAATGAGTCTTCCGCTCATCCTGTTTCCTTCCGCCATTACCAACTCCATCTCCGTACTGCTTCTGCCCATCGTCTCCGAAGCCGACGCCAGTGGTAATACAAGCGCTGTCAGACGCGCCATCATGACCTCCATCCGCTACTGCCTGCTCCTCGGCTTCGGATGTACCGCTATGTTCCTCCTCTTAGGGCGCACCGCCGGACGCCTCCTCTTCCACTCGGAGCTTGCCGGCAGCTTTATCCTCACGCTCAGCTTTATCTGTCCTTTCATGTACATTGCAAGCACCTTGAACAGCATACTGAACGGACTTGGCAAAACAGCGCAGACCTTTCTGTTCAGCGTAGTCAGCCTGTTGCTGCGGCTGCTGTTTGTATTCGTCGCAATTCCCGTCTACGGCATCAAGGGATATCTATGGGGCACTCTTGCCAGCCAGATGCTGCAGACGTTCCTATGCACCGTGTCCGCGCTGCACATCTCGCACAAGGCGCACAGGACTGCATAGCTTCTATACATATGCTACTTGCGATTCTTAACTTAATATACTATAATGTAGGTGTTTTTGCCAGAGAAATCGCCCGCTTTCTGAAAAAGCGGTTGTGCGTGTTCATGGCATTCCCATAATATACATGTAAGAGGAGTATGAAAAATGTCATTTCATTATGTAGCAACATTACCAACGCCGGAAGATATCCGTAAACAGTTTCCAATGCCCGACCATCTTGTGAAACTCAAGAAAGAGCGGGATGCCGAAATCAGCGATGTCATCACCGGCAAAAGCAATAAATTTCTGTTAATCATCGGTCCCTGTTCTGCGGACAATGAAGAGGCGGTTTGTGATTATGTAAACCGCCTCTCCCGTATCAACGAACAGGTCAAGGATAAACTGATTCTGATTCCCAGAATTTATACAAACAAACCGCGTACCACCGGTGAAGGATATAAAGGTATTGTCAGCCAGCCGGATCCGGAGAAAAAACCGGATTTTACAAGCGGTCTGATTGCCATGCGCAAAATGCATATCCGCGCCATCGAAGAATCGAAACTGACTGCCGCCGACGAAATGCTCTATCCCGATAACTGGGGTTATGTGGAAGACATCCTCTCTTATGTCGCTATCGGCGCGCGTTCCGTGGAAGACCAGCAGCACCGGATGACCGTCAGCGGCTTCGATGTGGCGGCAGGCATGAAGAATCCCACCAGCGGTACGCTTTCCGTTATGTTAAATTCCATCTATGCGGCGCAGCATCCCCATGATTTTATCTACAGAGGTCTTGAAGTACGCACCGACGGCAATCCACTGGCACACGCCGTACTGCGTGGTTCCGTCAACAAACACGGCAGAAGCCTGCCCAACTATCACTACGAGGATCTCGCCATGCTCCACTCGCTGTATCAGGAATACGACCTTGTGCATCCGGCATGTATCATCGACGCCAACCACAACAATTCCAATAAACAGTATGAACAGCAGGTGCGCATCGTCAAAGAAGTGATGCACAGCAGAAAACTCAACAGCGATATTCACGGCATGGTAAAAGGCGTGATGGTGGAGAGCTATATCGAAGAAGGCTGCCAGAAAATCGGCGAAGGCATCTACGGCAAATCCATCACCGACCCGTGTCTCGGCTGGGAAGACACGGAACGGCTCATTTATGATATTGCGGAATATGAATAGCCTGTACAGGTTATGATATATTTTCCTCTTGACTTTGGTACGAAATCATACTACAATCTCTATTGTACGATTTCGTACCATTTTTATATGACAGAAAAAACAAACAGAAAGGAACCTACATGGATATACATTCTTCCAAAGAACTGAAACGCCATAATTATCTGGTCAGCGAGATTGAAGCTGCCTATCACGAAACTGCCGTAAAGCTTGGGCTGTCCGACAGCTCCATGACTGTCCTGTATACCATCTGCGACAACGGCGACTCCTGCCCGCTTAGGGATATCATCCACAATTCCGGCAGCAGCAAACAGACGATCAATTCCGCCCTGCGCAGGCTGGAAACCGACGGCATCATCTACTTGGAAGCCGACGGTGCAAAAAACAAAACTGTCTGTCTGACAAAACATGGCAAGATGCTGGCGGATAAGACCGCACGAAAGATTATTGATATTGAAAATGATATTTTTTCCTCATGGAACCCGGAGGATGTCAACAAATATCTGGAGCTGACCGAACGTTATCTGCGGGATTTTAAAGAGAAAACAACAAAGCTGATATAGCGTCTGACAAAAAATGTATGCGCTAATCAGCAGTTATGGATAGAAAGGATTGGTGCAAATCATGAAAACAAAGATTCAATTATCAGATCACTTTACTTACAACAAATTACTGCGCTTCACAATGCCCTCCATCATCATGATGGTCTTCACGTCAATCTACGGCGTTGTGGACGGTTTCTTTGTTTCCAATTTCGCCGGAAAAACCGCCTTTGCCGCAGTCAATCTTATCATGCCCTTTGTTATGCTTTTAGGCGGCATGGGATTTATGATCGGTACCGGCGGAACTGCGCTTGTATCCCTTATCCTCGGACAAAATGACCGTGAGAAGGCAAACCGTTATTTTTCCATGATGATATACATGACACTGATTCTCGGCATTCTCCTGTCTGCTGCAGGTATTGTTTTTATGCCTCCTGTCGCCTCTTTCTTAGGCGCCACACCGGAAATGATGGCAGACTGTGTTCTTTACGGGAGAATCGTGATAGGCTTTACATCAACCTTCATGCTGCAGAATGTTTTCCAGAGTTTCCTAATCGCCGCCGAAAGACCGAAGCTTGGTCTTGCCGCGACAATCGCTGCAGGTGTTACGAACATGTTCCTTGACGCTCTCTTCGTCGGCGTGTTTAGGTGGGGCGTCGCTGGCGCTGCCCTTGCAACCGGCTTCAGTCAATGCATCGGCGGCATACTGCCTTTTCTCTATTTTGTCCGCCCCAATACCAGCCTGCTTCGGCTGACTGCGACAAAACTTGAATTAAAGCCGATACTGCAGGCATGTGCCAATGGTTCCTCCGAACTGATGAGCAATATTTCTACTTCCATTGTCAGCATGATTTATAACTTCCAGCTCTTAAAATATATAGGTGAAAACGGCGTATCGGCATACGGTGTGCTGATGTATGTACAGTTTATTTTTATCGCCATTTTCATCGGCTACTCCATCGGCTCCGCACCGGTCATCAGTTACCATTACGGCGCCGGGAATCATACGGAATTAAAGAATATGCTTAAGAAAAGCGTTATTCTGGCAAGCGGCGCCGGCATCGTACTGACCGCATCCGCCTTTGCGCTTGCCGCCCCGCTCTCCCGGATATTCGTAGGCTATGACGCCCAACTGTTTGCCCTGACCAGCCATGCCTTCCGGCTGTTTTCCTTTTCTTTTCTGCTCGCCGGGCTGAATATCTTCGCCTCTTCCTTCTTCACGGCGCTTAATAACGGAGCCGTCTCGGCGACAATTTCGTTTATGCGCACGCTCATCTTCCAGACAGCCTCCGTCTTGATTTTGCCGGTTTTCTTGGATGTGGACGGTATCTGGTGGGCAATCACCGTCGCAGAAGTATGCGCGTGTATTCTTTCCGCCGCCTTCCTGATCGCGAAACGCGGCAAATACCATTATATGTGATGATATCCTTTTCCCGGAGGGATGGCGTAGGGCATCCGCCTCCCTCCGCATGTTTATCCTCGTTCATCTGTGCGCATCACCCTGCCTCACAATCTTGTAATAGCTTCTTGCCGTAATCAGATAGCTTACGCCGTACACTGCCGCAAACAACGCCGACACTCCAATAATGCTCCCCACAATCAGGCGCTTATCGTACAATGATATGGTCGCAAAGAGTGCTTTGACCATAAACATTCCTGCCACCGTATGAAAAAGCGCCCCTGCAAGCGGCAGTCCGAACACCATCAGAATCTGTTTGTGCACCGTCCCTTGGATTTCTAAGTCACTCATGCCGACCTTCTGCATGATATCGAAATGATTCCTGTCCTCATATCCTTCCGTGACCTGCTTATAGTACATAATCAAAACCAGACACATGAAGAAAATTAAGCCGAACAAAATCCCGATGAATAAAAGGGAACCATATGTGACCCTGCTGTTTTCCCGCCAGTCCAGACCATTCTTTAGACTTTCAAATCCCGGCTGACTCTGTCCCCATTCGCTAAACTCCTCTATCCATCCCGCTTTCTTCCCATCCTCACCCTGAAGAAGAATCTTGACACGCTGTATAGTGTCACTTTCTATAAACTCATCGATATCTACCACGCCGTTTGCTTCGCACCATGCCCGCACACATGCATCCCTTGCTTCCCGGTCCTTTACCACCATCATATAACGTGCATCGAAGGCATTGTCATCCGCCTTAGGATAGGGGAAAAATCCGTCCAGTTCTTCCTGCACCCGGAATATCCTGCCGAAGAAATTGACGGTATCATATCCAAAATCCCTGCCGTTGCAATAGATGAGCGTCTCGTCTCCGTCAAGACTTACCAGCCGGTTCTCGATCCGGTTGTAGTCCTCCTGCACAAGAATGTCAATCTCATACTCTGCCTCATAGTCCTCTCCCGTCTGTATCTCAAACCGATTCTCATTTTGCTGTACATGAAGTGTTATCTCGTTATAGATATCCGTCCGCAGGGCAGTCAGCCCATACTTGTCTTCCAGCTCTTCCACTTTTCCTGCCACATCCTGCTCAGTTACTTTTTCTTCCCTGTAAGACATCTTCAAATCATAGGGGTCTAAGAAATGCACGATTTCATCCAGTCCGATGCCAAGCGTCACCGTACAGATTAATGTAATCATTGCCATTGTAGAAAAAATACAGATATTGGAAAGACCTGCAGCGCTCTTTTTCATACGGTAGAGCATTCCCGAAACGGTGATAAAATTCCGCGGTCTGTAATAAGTCTTCTTCTTCGTCTTCATCCATTTTAAGAACGCGATGCTCCCCGACGTAAACAGAAGATACGTTCCTATGACCACCAAGAAAACAGCCAGAAAGAAGTTCATAAAAATCATCGAATCCACCTTTGCCGTGATAGAACAGTAATAACCGCCGCCCAGCGCTGCCATGCCAATCAGTGCATAAAGCCACAAAAACCGCGGCTCTTTTTCACCTTTTTTGCTTCCACTCATCAGTTCGATTGGTCTTGCCTTGCCGACCTCCCATAAGCTTTCTGCATAATTAATCAAATATACGATTCCGAAATAAGCCATTGTCTCCCGAAAAGCAGCCGGCTCAAAAACAAAACCGATTTCCGCCGGCATCCTGCATAACCGGAGAAGCAGCAGAAAAAACAGTTTGGACAGCACCAGCCCGAAAACCGTTCCTCCGCACAGCGTGATGACATAGAGCAAAAAATTCTCGAACAGCATCATGCCTCCGATGTGCTTCTTCTCCAGCCCCAGCATATGATACAGTCCGAATTCTCTGCGCCGCCTCTTCACCAGAAATCTGTTTGCATATATCAAAAACAATAACAGAATGATTGCTAAAAGTCCTTTTCCTATTACCATCAGGATTAACATATATGCACTTTTTGGCATCATTTTCACAATATCATTATATATAATCGATGCGAAGATAAAATAGGTAAATACGGAAAATATCCCCGCTGCAAGATACGGATAATATACGTTTTTGTTGCTCGCAATGCCCTTCCATGCAAGTCCGGGCAATAATCTTATACGCAGTTTACTTGCCGAATGATTTGTCTTACTCATACCATGTACACCTCTTTTTTCTCCCACATCTCTTCACTCTGTGCCACATTCTCCTGCACCGTCTCCCCGGTGCCTGTATGCTCCTGTCCGTTCTCCTGCGTCTGCAATACCGTCAGCGTGTCGGATATCATCTTATACATCGCCTCATTGCTCTGGTTCCCCTTATAAATCTGGTGGAACACGCAGCCATCCTTGATAAAAAGAACACGCCCCGCATGGCTCGCCGCCTGCACGCTGTGCGTCACCATAAGGATTGTCTGACCCTCTTTATTGACTTCCCCGAACAATGTAAGCAGCCTGCCCGCCGCGCGGGAGTCTAGCGCTCCGGTCGGTTCGTCCGCCAGAATGATGTCCGGCTGTGTAATCAGTGCACGGCACACGGCGGCGCGCTGCTTCTGTCCACCCGACACCTCATAGGGATATTTCTCCAACAGTTCCGCAATTTCCAGTTTCTTTGCCAGCGGCCGTATTTTTTTCTCCATCTCCTTGTAATCCGCTCCTGCCAGCACGAGCGGCAGATAAATATTGTCTTTCAAAGATAGCGTATCCAGCAAATTAAAATCCTGAAAAACAAACCCCAGATGTTCTCTCCTAAACGCACAGATTTCTCTGTGCTTAATCTCCGACAAATCCCTGCCGTTTAAAAGTACCTGTCCGCTCGTCGCTTTATCCAGAGAGGCAAGAATATTGAGAAGCGTTGTTTTTCCAGAACCGGATTCCCCCATGACCGCCACATACTCTCCCTCCTCCACGGAGAAGTTCACATCGCACAGCGCCTGTACTTTGACTGCACCGAATCTCGTGCTATATACTTTTTTTACATTTTTCACTTCCAGCAATGACATATTATGTCAACCTCCTTCATACAATGTTGTCGCATAAACATCCTCTATCATCCTTTCCTTCCCTGCACTACAGTGCTGTAGGATGCATCACATCCCTGTACATCCGAAGGAACGAAGAATTAGAATTTCTTCTATCATAACAAAGGAAGAAATGCACAGCCATGTATCAGCCTTACATTTCTTCCCACAATCTTACATTTCCGTCACATTCCACAGTCTGTCCCAGCCGTCCCACTTATATGTGTTCCACGGCAGACTGCGCAAACCCCAAAATAACCTTCGTTCCCATCTGCGGCTTAGACTGCACCGTAATCGTATGCTCCATCCGCTCCATAATCTGACTGCACAAGTATAAACCAAGTCCCGTCGCCTTCTTATCCAGCCGTCCGTTATATCCCGTAAATCCCCTCTCAAAAATCCTCGGAAGGTCGCTTTCGCTGATGCCGATTCCCGTATCTTCAATCACAAGATAAGACACCTTTCCCTGCATTTTGTTCCCCTTCTCGTCCGCTCCATAGATTGTGATTCCGCCCTGCTTCGTATACTTAAGTGCATTGGAAACAATCTGTTCCACCGCAAATCCGAGCCACTTCTCATCCGTCACCACCGAAATCTCAAACCCATCCATCGTAAAGGAGAGCCCGCTCCTTATGAATAAAACGGCATATTTGCGCACCGCCTGCTTCACAATCTCATAGACGTTATACTCTTTAAAAAGAAAATCCGAGGATGGATTGTCCAGCCTTGCAAAATAGAGCGCCATCTGTGCATACTGCTCAATTTTGAACAGCTCCTCCATCTCCTCCGATACCTCCTCTTCATTTTGAAGGAGAAGCCTTAATGCGGCAATCGGCGTTTTAATCTGATGTGTCCACATTGTATAATAATCCGCCATATCTTTCTGTTTCTCATCATATCTCGTCCGAAGCTTTCTCTTTTCCTGTTCTTCCTCCGCCAATAACTGCGCATATAATGTCTCAGGCAGATTCCATGCCTCCGGTAAGTCACGCGTCCGCTCCTCGTTTCCTTCCAGCATAAGAAACAACGCAAGGCACTTTGCCCTATATCTGATATAATCCGCCATGATTATGACAGCTCCGAAAAACAACGTAAGTTCCACCGCATATAGCATATTTCTCATAGTCTGCCGATAGTCATAGAGCGATGCGACCCCGAAAAAGACTGCCACGGTCAGCAGATAAAAACCTGCCAGTTTATACCTGTCACGCACATACGCCCGCCTTATCAGCCTGTTCTTCTCTTTCTTCTCTTTCTTCCCCTTCTTCTCCATCCTCAGCCTATACTCTCTTTCTTTGCCAACTGGTATCCTATGCCCTTCTTTGTCTCAATCAGACCGTGAAGCCCCGTCTGTTCCAGCTTCTTCCGAAGACGGTTCATATTGACGGTCAGCGTATTGTCATCCACAAAACATTCATCGTCCCACAGCTTTTTCATAATACTATCCCGACTCACCGTACCGCCGGCATGTTCAAAGAGCAGCTGCATAATCCGGAACTCATTCTTGGACAGTTCAAGCCTCGTCCCCGCATAGAACAGACTCATATCCGCCAGATTCAAAATCACCTTGCCGTACTCCATCACGGAAGCCTGCTGGCAAAACGAATACGTCCTGCGCAGAACCGCCTGCACCTTGGCAAGCAGCACATCCAAATCAAAGGGCTTCGTGATAAAATCGTCGCCGCCCATGTTCATCGCCATTACAATATTCATATTGTCGGAGGCGGAAGAAATAAATACAATCGGTGTCTGCGATATTTTGCGTATTTCACCGCACCAGTAATAGCCGTTATAGAAAGGCAGTCCGATATCTAAAAGCACAAGCTGCGGTTCCAACGAAATAAACTGACTTAGGATGTTTTCAAAATCTGTCACGCAAACCGCCTCATATCCCCATCTGTCCAAATATTTTCCAATCTGCTCCGAAATCGTATTGTCGTCTTCCACAATCATTATTTTATACATTTCATTTCTCTGTCCTTTTTGTCAGTCCTATTCCGTCTCCAACATCAATCAGCAGTTGGCGCTGCTATAATTTCTATACTATAAAAAGCACGGGGTGTTTCAACTGGAAACAGTCCCATGCCTTTCTCACAATATCATCACCCGCGCGGATGCGCCTTTGCATATACTTCCCGTATATGACTATGGTTCAGATTCGCATAAATCTGTGTGGTTGAAATGTCAGAGTGCCCTAACATTTCCTGTACACTTCTTAAATCTGCACCGTTTTCCACCAGATGCGCCGCAAAAGAATGTCTGAGCGTATGCGGCGTAATATCGGCTTTGATATCCGCTTTCTTCGCATAATATTTAATCAGTTTCCAGAAGCCCTGTCTGCTCATCGGCTGTCCGGAACAATTGGCAAACAGCACATCGGAAGCCTTGTTCTCCAGCATCTCGTCCCGCGTGCCGTCCAAATACCTTGCCAGCGCATTTTTTGCCTCCGTTCCGAAGGGAATAATGCGTTCCTTATTGCGGTCCCGGCATAAAATAAAGTTCATCTGCATATTCACATCCGAAAGTCTGAGCGTAATCAGTTCCGTCACCCTGATTCCCGTCGCGTACAAAAGCTCTAACATCGCCTTATCCCGCACTTCCTTAGGTGAATTTCCGGAAGGCTGTTCAAGAAGCCTTACCACCTCGTCCGGCGACATGATTTCCGGAATTTTCTTTTCAATCTTAGGCGCCTTTAACGGCTCAGACAAATCTTCCGCTGCCATCCCTTCCTGCACCATATAATGATAAAACGCTTTTAACGACGCTATATTTCTTGATACGGTCGCAGCCGCAAAATGATTGTCCTCCAGATATTTCACATAATCTTCTAAATCACGTTCCGATATTGCAGCGGTTTCATGAATACCGCGTTCTGCCATAAAGTGCTGTACTTTCTCAAGGTCTCTTTTGTATGACATCTCGGTATTCGCAGAAGTATTCTTCACATTATGTAAATATGCTATGAATGCTTTAATCTCTTTTTCCATGTAACCGGAAACCCCTCTCTGAGTGACCTTTCTTATGTAAATCAACTCATCGTCTGCCTATCATTATAAGCAGATTTTTGAAGAAAAGCAAATGGATTTTTCCCCGATTATATGGGCATTTCAGCTATTATCACATCAAAACACAACATATCGTCAAAGCCGGAATTTATGTCTACTATATGTTGGCAAAAACGCATAAAAAAATTTTTTAAAATATTTTTAACACAAATTGTAGGATTTTAGGATTAACATAACTCTCCATCAGACATCCTATTATGACAACTACTATGATACCTGCCATCTGTATTCCTTTTTTCAAATAAACCTGTCTGCTGTACCGTACATAACATTCCGTATACGGATTCTTGGAATACAACATCCGGTTCACTCCTATCGACCATACAAAGACTGCCGCATATGCCGGAATCAGCATGATTCCCTGCGGTAAAATCCCCGCCGCCATCAGCAACAGCCCTCGGATACCGTAACGAATCACCGCCACCGACAAAAGGCAGCCCGCCGACAATCCCAGATAACATAGGTATGCACACACCGCCGGTATCCCTATCATCGTTGTCGCCAAAAGCGCAAGCATGCATACTGTGACCAGTCTGTGCTTAACGATGTACGAAAAGAGCGCTCCCCCATCAAGTACGCTGTTCTTTAAGCGGATTATCATATCCGTCCCCAGAAGATTCCCCTCCTGAATCCATGCATCATATCCGAGGTTTACAATCAATATCCCGATAAACAATCCAATCATAAACAGATATACCACATAATAGCAATTTTTTAATGAAGTCTGCTGCACTATGTTCTCCCTCTTTCCTGACACCTTTCCAAACGATTCCTTCATATGCTGCTTCTTCATCCTATATATATGTTTCCTACAGAGTGTACATGCAGAGATTTTCTAACATGATGATGTTGGGGTCAAAATGAACTTTTACAAAATACTACCTGCAGATTGCACAAAATATTCGCGAAGCTGTCCTGTGTAGTCATATGAGATTTTCTTATATGTTCCGTACAATATTCAGAAATTTCGGGACACGGATGTCCCGAAAAGCCCGTCATGAGCCCGGATGGCGAATAGAGGGCGGTTTCGTCCGCTTCCAAAACCTTTCTCGGAATATTTAGAAAATTCATATGACGAAACCCGACACAAGGGAATATTTTGTGCAATCTGCCATCTTAAGTTTGCCAAAAGCTTATTTTGACCCCTACATCATCCTAACATGTAAAAAATCACCTGTAACACTCCGTTCAGCGTTACAGGCGATTCACGTTCTCAATAATATTCTGTTTAGTACAAGTCTTTCAACGTATCATTATTCTTGATCGCATCATAAAAACTCTTGTTGATATCCGCAAATTTGCTTACCATGTTTGGGATATTATCCAAAATGGGGTTACTTAACATCTTTTTTTCTTTGACATATTCAACCGCCAGCTCATGTGCAAGTTCCTTAGCCTTATTATCATCCATAAGTTCATCCTCCGTCGCCAGTTGGTCACAAATTACGAAATGCCATTTTCGCTCTTCCTGTACTTATTGTGATATGCCAGTATCGCAGAAACAGTCTTTCCGTCCTGTATCTTACAGTCATATATCATTTGTAGGAGTTCGTCTACATCACGGCTTTCAACATCCAGATACTCATCCTCATCCAGATGCTGTCTGCTCCGCTTTAAGTCCGTCGCCACATAAACATCAATCTTCTCATCACAAAAAGCAACCGTCGTCCGCAAGGATAATAGCAGCTCAAGTTTGCCAGCCGTATAACCGGTTTCCTCCTCAAGCTCTCTTGCCGCCGCCAAATCGGTCGGTTCATCCACATCATTCAAACCGCCTGCCGGAATCTCCAAAGTTTCTCTATTCAGCGCATTCCGATACTGTCTGACCATCAGAAGTCTTCCGTCCTCTTTTACGGCTACCACCGCCGCCGCGCCTTTATGCTTGATATAATCCCATTTCGCAATATTGCCGTTAGGAACCTTGATGGTATCCTGATAATAATCTATAATGGCACCTTTATGCACCAATTCCCTGCCGATACGCTCGTATTTCTCCATACACACCTCACCGCCTGCTATGTCCAGTCTGCCATGTACCGATAGATTCCTCTGACAGTCCGGACGCCTTTCCCTGTCTTACACTATCTATCATACAACACTCCGCAGCTTCTGTCCATAACTGACTTTCTATTATGCTGAAAGCAGCTTCTCTACGCTGACTAATTTCACACACAGAACAAACAAATCCGTTGCGGCAGCCATCTCCTCCGCAGTCGGATAAGACGGTGCAATACGAATGTTACTGTCTTTCGGGTCAATGCCATAAGGAAATGTAGCGCCTGCTCCGGTCAGAATAACACCCGCTTCCTTGCACTTCGCAACAATTGCCTTCGCACATCCTTCCATCGCGTCAAATGAGATGAAATACCCGCCTAACGGTCTGGTCCACTCTCCGATTCCAAGTCCGCCCAGCTCTTTGTCAAGAATCTCCAGCGTCGCCTCAAACTTCGGTCTTATAATATCGGCATGTTTTTTCATATGCGCCAGCATACCGTCTAAATTTTTAAAATATCTTGCATGACGCAGCTGGTTCACCTTATCATGCCCGATTGTCTGAATCGTCATGAACTTCTTTGCTTCCTCAACATTTGCCTTCGATGATGCAAATGCGGCAATACCCGCACCGGAAAAGGTGATTTTGGAAGTGGATGAAAACTCGTATACCATGTCCGGATTGCCCGCCTTCTCACACTCACTCAGAATCTCTAATATCTGCGTCTGTTTATCTTCATATAAATGATGAATTGCATATGCATTATCCCAATAAATACGGAAATCCTTCGCCGCCGGTTTCAAAGCCGCAAATCTTCTGACTGTCTCGTCAGAATAAGAGATTCCCTGCGGATTAGAATATTTCGGTACACACCAGATGCCTTTTACCGCCTCATCCTCTGAAACATACTTCTCTACCAAATCCATATCAGGACCTTCCGGCGTCATGGGAATCGTAATCATCTCTATTCCGAAAAGCTGTGTAATTGCAAAATGTCTGTCATATCCGGGCGCCGGGCATAAAAATTTCACTTTATCCAGTTTGCACCACGGTGTACTTCCCAGAACACCATGTGTTACAGCCCGTGAAACCGTATCGTACATAATGGACAGACTGGCATTTCCATATACAATCACATTTTCAGCCGGAACACCGCCCATTACGTCAGCCATCAAATGCTTTGCCTCCGTGATACCATCCATCATCCCATAATTTCTCGTATCTATACCATCTTCTGTTTTCATATCCGACCCGGAATTTAAAACATCCATCAATCCCATCGTCATGTCAAGCTGTGCCGGGGTGGGCTTTCCTCTGGACATATCCAGTTTTAATCCTTTCCCTTTTGCATCCTCAAACTGCTTCTCAAGCTCTGCCTTCCATTCCAAAAGTTCTTCCCTACTCATCTCTTTGTACGGTTTCATCGCTAAACTGTACTCCTTTCTCAGACTGCTTTTCATGATCCATAATTCAGACGCCTCTGATTGCATCAATCATACAAATATACTGCTTTTCTCTATCTATTCGATGGATGTTTCCACATTGAATAATTGTATACAATCATACACTGCTAAATATTCTACTACATATTTTTGGATTCTACAAGTAGATAGATAAAACAATTTTCCTTCTATTTTCTCTCTGTTTCTGGTTATTGTGCACAGACAAAAAAGGAGTAAGGTCTTACAAATATAGAAGACTTTACTCCCCCAAAAAATTTACTTATTAACCATATCCATAATGAAGCTGCTCCTTCATGCCACCCTACATAAAATACTTACATTGCCTCAAGTAAAACTGCTGCTCTTTCTCAAAAAGATGAATCATTTTATCTGGTCCTTTTCCCTCTCTATAATCCTTCATAGATTCCAGATACTCATTTCTATTCGCGTCCTCTATTACAATCGGCACAATATGATTCTTCAAATACTCTCTAAAAAGAATCAATCTTCCTAGAATTGCAGGCAAGTAAACGCTGCGAATAAGCATATACACCCGACCTATCAAATTTATCTCTTTCAATCTTGAATCTTTCTAAGAGAAAATTCAAAAATTCTTTATTCATATCATCCACCCTTTCGACACTTACCGCAAAACCAGAATTTCATTCTTTTAACCCTCTGACAATATCTGCTAAAGTTACCTAATCACCTCATACATATCTCAATAGTAATATCTACACGTATACACAATTAAGTTTTGACCCTCTACTTGATAAACCAGTCTATGCTCTTCAGTTATTCTCCTGCTCCATTTCCCAGCCAAATCAAATTTCAATGGTTCAGGTTTTCCAATTCCTTCAAATGGATTTCTCTTAATGTCCTTAATTATTTCATTAATCCTTTTTACAACTCTCTTGTCCATTTTTTGCCAATAAAGATAATCTTCCCAAGCATTTTCAGTGAAAGATACATTCATTTCCTAATCATCAACATCAAACTTAACAAGTTTTCCGTCTTCCGCCTGTTTAATAGATTCTTTCAGCCACTTATAGTTAGCTTTGCTCTCTCTTATGTGAAGATTTTCCATCAAGTTATCATACTGTGCTTGTGACATAAGTACAACATTTTCATCATTTTTCCTTGTAATTATAGCAATATCAGAATCCTGTACAACCCTATCGCATACTTCTTTGAAATTATTTCGCACATTAGAAAAATTAGTTGCTATCATACCACCACTCTCCTTTGATTACAGCATATTCCACAGCAATAGTATTGTTAATATTTTGTACAATATTCTGTACCACTTCATGTTTTCCAATATTATTTTTACAATTATCATCTTACACAGATGAAAAATCAAAACCAAAATTCAAGACAAAATAAAAAATAAGGAAAGTCTTGAAAACACCACGTTCTCAATACCTTCCTTATCCTATTTTTTACACTATCCTATTTAGCATAGTCAATCACACGGCTCTCACGAATCACGTTAATCTTAATCTGTCCGGGATACTCCAATTCAGCTTCAATCTGTTTGGAAATATCTCTTGCGAGTAATACCATGTCAGAATCGTTAATCTGTTCCGGAACTACCATCACACGAATCTCTCTACCTGCCTGAATAGCAAAAGATTTGTCAACACCTTTGAAAT
>CANOEC010000023.1 GCA_947564735.1 uncultured Lachnospiraceae bacterium
AGACATTTTGCAATCGAAGGCAGGCAATAAGAATATTTTACCTTTCAAGACTGCGGATGCGGCTGCCACATTGACAAACAGCAACCGTTTATGATATTGTTTATTATAATTGATACAGGAAAATAGCAGAAAGGTGTTTGGCGTATGTGTACATTTATTCGCATTGCTCGCTTCCGTACAGAGGGGCGGTAAGAAAGTAGTTGAATAGTCTCATGGGAATGGGATTTTTTTGCGTGCGAATAAATAGTAGAGATGAATGCGCCTGCCGGCAGGATTGTCAGGGCGTATTTAGGCTGTCTGCCTTATTTATAGTTGTGGATTTTTAGCAGAGAATTTCTATTCAGATGGATGTTCCCTGCTTTTTTTGTCGCCTTTTTAAACAAACTATGCGGAACTCATGGGAGCCGCGAAGGACAGAATAGGAAGGAGACAAATCATGAATAAAGGCAGGAGACAGGCAGACACTGATTATAGAAAGCATGTGTCTGATTCACAGAATTTTATCACAAGCAAAAAACTGCTTCACAGGATAGTGAATCTGAGCAATATTGACAAAAACGACACAGTTGTTGAAATCGGAACCGGAAAGGGACATTTGACGGAGGAGTTGTGTAAGAAGGCGGGAGAGGTGTATTCGCTGGAGATTGACCGCAGGATGTATGAGAATGCCAAGCTGCGATTGGCGAAGTACACGAATTTGCAGTTAATCTGCGGGGATTTCCTCAAATATAAATTACCCGTAAAAGGAGACTACAAGGTATTCGCCAACATCCCTTATTTTATCACGACGCAGATTGTCGGAAAGCTGACAAGCGGGACGGCAATGCCTACGGATATCTGGCTGATTATGGAGAAGGGAGCGGCAAAAAGATTTCTGGGTATGCCAAAGGAGACGGAGAAATCTCTGCTTCTCAAGGTAAACTGGGAAATGAAAATCAGGTATCATTTCCGCAGGGAGGATTTTCACCCTGCGCCGTCGGTGGATTCCGTTTTGGTGCATTTTCAGAAAAAAGAAGTGCCGGATTTGAATCGAAATGAGTATGACGCTTTTCGTAAGTTCATTGAGCATTCGATGAAATACGGCATCTGCGGGAAAAGAGGAGTGCTGACTAAAAGGCAGGTGGAGGTGGCGCTTAAGCAGGCGGGATTGCCCCATGCCCATGAGGACGGACTTACGCTGTATGTGCAATGGCTCTGCTTATTCCGATGGTATCAAAAAATAAGTTGAATGATATCCTCACATGATATATAATTTATGTTATATAACAATAATTATATAAAGGGTGATAGGTATGCCGCCGAAAGCGAAAATTACAAGGGAAATGATTGTGGAAGCAGCTTTTGAAATTGTACGAGTAAAAGGCGCGGAGAATGTCAACGCGCGGACAGTCGCACAGAAGCTGGGATGTTCTACGCAGCCTGTTATGTATCATTTTGCAAAGATTGACGATATGAAAAGAGCCGTATACGAAAAAGCGGGCAGGTTCCATACGGAATATCTGATGAAGGTTGAAGAGCCGCAGAATGGAATGATGCTGGGTATTGGATTGAATTATATCCGCTTTGCAATTAAGGAGCCGTATCTATTCCGTTTCCTCTTTCAGTCGGGATATGTGGCTGAGAACAGTCTGCCGGAGATGATAGAGTTCGGGGAAGTTACACCGTTTCTGTCTGTGATGTGCAAGACAACGGAAATGAACTTGGAGCAGGCGAAGGAAGTTTTCTTGACAATTGCCATGTTTGTGCATGGCTATGCGAGCATCATTGCAAACAATTCTTTGGAGTACGATGAAAAGGTTGTGGCTTTGCATCTGCAGCGGGTATATCGGGGCGCCATCTTATCGGCACAGGAGGAAAAGAAATGAAGCGGTTGTATGAGAAGAATGAGCTTATGTTTTCATTGGCATGGATTATTGCCTATGTGGTTTTGTTCAGTGTGGCGGACAGCGTTTCGATTGCTTTGGGAACAGCTAAGATCGTTACGGTACCGTTGTGCGCGATAATGACAGCGGTTCTTACAAGCTGGATTGTAAAAAACGGTTTGCGCGGGAAATACGGTTTGTGTAAAATAGAAGGTGCGTACAGAAAATATTTTTATTTTCTGCCGTTAATTGTGATTGCGTCAACAAATCTCTGGGGCGGTGTTTTTCTGCGCATGTCTGTGGTGGAGACAATATTATATATCATCAGTATGATATGCGTAGGGTTTATTGAGGAGATTATTTTCAGAGGTTTTTTGTTTCAGGCATTGTGCAAGGAAAATAAAAAGCGGGCGTTTATCGTTTCGAGTATTACATTTGGAATCGGGCATATCGTAAATCTATTGAACGGTGCGGAAGTGGTATCGACTTTTTTACAGATATGCTATGCGACGGCGATTGGTTTTTTGTTCACGGTCATCTTCTACCAGTCAAAGAGTCTGGTTCCCTGTATCATTACCCATAGTCTGGTCAATTCATTGAGCGCTGTTGCTGGTGAAAGTACGAAGACGCTCGCTATTGTGACAGCCATTGTGTTGACAGTGCTTTCCGTGGCTTATGCGGTGTGGCTGTTGAGGAAAGGTGACATGAATGAATAGAAAAAATGCGCTGGCTCTCTATTTAACAGGGACTTTAGGGCAGATATGGGTGGTTTGCATTATCACTTTTATATTGCGAAATAGCGGAATAGAGGTGGATGGTACAACACCGGCTGGAATCCTTGCGATTGGAATCGGCGGAACATCCTCTGCCTTATGGGGAATGATTGTTTCAGTGAAATACAAGAAGTACCGTGTAAAGAATATCGGGAAGGATTTTGTGAATATAAAGCAAGGATACGCCAATTACTTATGGGTACTTTTGTTTTTGGGTTTCGATTTTTGCTGTGTTTTGTTTGGGGGCAAATTACAGATAAATGCGTGGTATGTTCCTGCGTTGTTATTTCTGAAAGCGATTTTGTTTGGAGGGATAGAGGAACTGGGGTGGAGATATACGTTTCAGCCCATTTTAGAAGAAAAGTCCGGCTATGTTGTGTCAACGCTTCTGACCTTTCTGGCATGGGGAATATGGCATTTTTCCTATTTTTATATTGAGGGAACGATACGACAAGTACAAGGAATTGACTTTTCGGTGGGATTGTTGATTAATTGCTTTATTTTATCAGCATTATATGTCAAGACAAAAAGTTTATGGATATGCGTAATGACCCATGCTCTCATCAATGTTTTTTCGCAATTGGCAATAGGCGGTAATCAGTATGTACTGCTTGCTTGCAGAATCGTGATTGTGGTAATGGCGGTTGTTGTTTCGACGAAGGAACGGCGGAAAGTTTAAGGCTGTGTAATGATTTCTAGTATAGGACAAATATTAAAGAGTTCCCGGAGCAATTAGGAAACTTTTTGAGGCTAAACATCCCTCAATATGATATGATAGATTTGCAGTTGGACGTTTATAAAAATTGTAGTGAGATTATTCATGAAAACTTTGATATTAAATGGCTCTCCAAGAATAAATGGTGACACGAACAGCCTTATTAGGCATATCACATCAAAAAAATTAGATGAGTATAAGATTGTTAATGCATACAGATGTGACATTTCGCCTTGTGTTGATTGCAGATATTGCTGGAAAAATAAGGGCTGTTCAATAAATGATGAAATGCAGGCTGTATATCAATACATACAGAAATGCGATAACATTTTGATTGCTTCACCGCTTTATTTTTCGGAGTTGACCGGGAAATTATTAGATGTTGGTAGCAGACTCCAAACATATTTTTGCGCCAGATTTTTTAGAAATGAAGAACCTATTGCAAAATCCAAGAAAGGGGCAGTCATCTTGGTTGGCGGCGGAGATGGTCATATAGACAAAGCATATGACACAGCATGTACGCTTTTGCATCATATGAACTGCCACAACATTCATGAGGCTGTATATAGCCATAGCACGAATATCATACCTGCAATCAATGATGAACACACACTTATGGGATTAAATAGTATATATGATTTTTTTATAAATTAGGAATAAGTCAGGGTTTATTTTATAGAAAGATGTAATTTCCGCAAACCAAATAAAAGGATATTCGATTTGGCTTTGGAAAAAGCGCAGTTACAGCCGGAGGATGTCTGGTATATCGGTGCTCAGTATGAATGCGATGTGAAAGGTTCCTTAAATGCCGGACTGTTGCCGGTATGGTACATAGGGGCGATTGATTTGCCATATACAGAAGATAGAAATATTATGACAATGAGCATTCGGAGTGAAATGGAGCGGTATATGGAGGTATAGCGTATGCAGAGAACAGAAAATGTCGAATTAACAGTTTTATGTCTGATTCATCAAAAAGATAAATATCTTTTACAAAACAGATTAAAAGATGATTGGAAAGGCTTAACTTTGCCCGGAGGACATATTGAAAAAAATGAATCTATTATAGATGCTGTTATTCGGGAAATGAAAGAGGAAACGGGGCTTACTATTCAAAATCCAAGATTATGCGGAATCAAGCAATTTCCCATAGAGAATGGACGATACATTGTATTTTTATTCCATACAGATGAATTTTTTGGAGAAGTAACATCGTCAGAGGAGGGGGAGATGGTTTGGGTAAAAAAGTCAGAATTACCAAAAATGAATACCGTAGATGACTTATCACCACTTCTTCGAGTAATGGAAGATGACAATTTGACGGAATTTCAATATGTAATTGAGAATAGTAAATGGAATATGATTATAAAATGAAAAGACCCGGATATCACGGTGTCACAAGAGCGTGGTGAATTTGCCGGAGGTAGTGTATAATGGGAATGATTAGCATGGCGGAAAGATTAAACAACAGTTAATAAAATTTCTGATTTTATAATTCCTATTCAATTGTGGACAGTCCTCTTCTTTGTTATGCTTGAAAAAAATAAATATAGGACAGGCGGAAAGGGGACAAATTACGATGCAGATAGGACAGGTTATCAGACAATACCGCAAAGAAAAAGAGATGACGCAGGAGGAGATGGCAAACCGACTTGGCGTGACGGCGCCGGCGGTCAATAAGTGGGAGAACGGCGGCTCCATGCCGGATATTATGCTGCTTGCGCCGATTGCCAGACTGCTGGGGATTTCTCTGGATACGTTGTTGTCTTTTCGGGAGGAGCTGACGCAGGAAGAGATACAGGATATCATCTATACGCTAAATTCCAAGCTGCGTGAGCAGTCATTCGAGGAAGCGTTTGCGTATGCGAAGGAGAAAATGGAACAGTATCCGAACTGCGAGGCGTTATTATTGGAAGCAGCGGTGCTGTTAAACGCTGGGCGGGCGAAGCGTGAAGACGGTGGAGAAAATGAGCGGCAGGCAGAAGAAAAGTGTGGCATGAGCGACGACATAGAACAGGGTAGTCCGGAAGAAGAGTATGATGCTGTCATCAATGGATGGCTTAAAGGGGCGCTTCGGAGCAAGCAGGAACAGATTCGCATCATGGCGGCGGACGCGTTGTTTAGTTTTCATTTAAGAAACGAGGAATATGAGAAGGCGGAGGAGTGTCTGGCGTATTACTCTGAGCAGAATCCTGAACGAAAACGGCGGCAGGCGCTTATCTACAGCAGGACGAACAGAAGACAGGAGGCGTACAAAACCTATGAGGAACTTCTGTTTTCCACGTATCAGATGGCGAATCTGCTATTTGGAAGTATTTTGATGCTGGCAGAGCAGGATGGCAACAGGGAAAAAGTGCGGAAGATGGTTGACAAGCAGAGCGCGCTGGCGGAGATTTTTGAGATGGGCGAATACCATAAAATTTCCAACAGGCTGGAGCTGGCGATGATGGAGAAGGATGGGGACGCGGCAGTCACAATCATGAAGCAGCTTCTTGCCAGCATAGACGATATCAATCACTTTACGAAGTCGTCACTTTATGAGCATATGACTTTTCGGGAAATCAGACCGGAATTTGTGGCGCAGATACGGGAAGACTTACTGAAAAGCTTCCGTAAAAGCTTCCATGATGAAGCATGCGGGTTTCTAAATGGGGATGCCGGGTGGGAGGAATTTCAGTCATATGAAATACAGGATACTGATTGTTGAGGATGATAAAACGATACAGCAGCAATTAAAAACTCTTTTAACTGGAAGCGGATATGAGGCGGAGGGTGTGACGGATTTTACGGCAGTAGTCGAACAGGTGAAAACATATGCTCCCCATCTGGTTTTATTGGATATTAAGCTGCCGGGCGACGACGGGTTTGCAATCTGCTCCCAGATTCGTGCCTTTTCTGATATGCCGATTATCTTTGTGACGAGCAGTAATACGGATATGGATGAGTTGAACAGTATCATGCTGGGCGGCGACGCTTTTATCACAAAACCTTATAACACGGCGATTTTGCTGGCGAAGATGTCTGCGCTTCTTAGGCGGGCGTATGCGTCTGGCAGGCAGGAGGTTTTGACGTGGAACAATGTCTCCCTGCATCTGGAAGGAAGCTTTATTGAGTACAACGGTCAGAAAGCGGAGCTGACAAAAAATGAGGTGAAAATTCTTTATTATCTTTTCAGAAATGTGGGAAAAATCTGTCCCAGAAATGATATCATTGATTTTTTGTGGGACAGCCGGCTCTATGTGGACGACAATGCCTTAAGCGTGAATATGACGCGTATTCGTGAGAAGTTAGCGTCTATCGGGCTGAAAGAGTTCATTCAGACGAAGCACAGACAGGGATATGTGATTGTGTGATAGTAAGGGGTGTGGATTCCGGTTTAGGCTGGGAAGCAGTCATGGGAGTAAATGTGGGAACATACAGATATGGGGATGCATGATGGATAGCAGGAAATATTTGGCGGATAAGCTGCCGGCAATTTTAATGAATCTAACCGGAATGATTTTCCTTGCAGCGTTTTTGGCGGTGAGCGGGACGGACGGATACAGCATTCTTTTCATCCTGTTTGTCTGGACGGTGGCGCTGTGTTGTTATGTGGCGACGGCATGTTTTTTGCGAAAAAAATATCTGGATAAGCTGCTTGCGATGACACAAGAGCTGGAAGAACGGTATCTGATTGCGGAGGTTGCGGCAAAGCCTGAGCGGGCGGACGATGCGGTTTTTATAGAGATTATGAAAATGGCTGAAAAGTCCATGCTGGAAAAAATCGCAAGGATAGAGAAAGAGCGAAGGGAATACAAGGAGTATATCGAACAGTGGGTGCATGAGGTGAAAACGCCGATTGCCGCCATGAAGCTGCTTGGTGAGAACAACCGCAGCGATTTTACGAGGGAACTGCTCGCAGAGCTGGAGCATGTGAACCATTACACGGAGCAGGCGCTTTATTATGCACGCAGCGAGCATACGGAGAAGGATTATATCATTCGGGAGATTGATTTGGAAAGCGTGGTGCATGGTGCGGTTGCCGACAGCAAATATCTGCTGCGCCAGAATGGCGTGGCGATTCTGATAGACGAGATGGATGCATGTGTTTATACCGATGATAAGTGGCTGCGGTTCATTTTGAATCAGTTGATTGGCAATGCGGTGAAATACCGTGGAGAGCAGCCGGCGCTACATTTTTATGTAACAGGAAATTCTACCAAATGTGGAAGAACGTTTTATTCCTGCACGAGTTCGCGAAGCGAATCTCGCAATCGAGCTTGCTCGATTTTTTCTTGTAGGAAGGCGGATACGGTTTCGCTTACGGTGGAAGACAATGGGATCGGTATTGCCAAAAGCGACCTGCCGCGCATTTTCGAGAAGGGATTTACCGGGGACAACGGGCGGAGGGTTCCTAGTTCCACTGGAATAGGGCTTTATCTTTGTAAGAAGCTTTGTGATAAGCTGGGAATCGGCTTGGCGGTTTATTCTGAGGGGCAAGGCACGAAGGTGGTGCTTTCTTTTCATATCAATGATTTTGTGACAGAAGTGCAGGGATGACAGCCCTGCACTTCTTACATTTTTGTAAGAACTTTGTAAGAAAAGTTGATACAAATGAGGGAAGCGGATTTGGTATCATACAAAAGAGCATCGAAGATGTGAGGCGCAGGATTTGACGCTTATATGCAGATGATGTTGGGGTCAAAATGAACTTTTGGTAAATTGAGATGGCAGATTGCACAAATTGCTCTCTTGTGTTGGTTTCGTCGATTGGATTTTCTAACATATTCCGGCAAGACATTGACTGACAGACGCATCCGCCCTCAATGAGCCATCCGGGCTCGTTTCGGGCTTTTGCGGACATCCGTGTCCGCAAAATGCTGGATACTGAGCGGAATATGAAGAAAATCACAATCTCCTTCACAAAACAACTGCGTGAGCAATTTGTACAATATGCCGGTAGTATTTTGCAAAAGCTCATTTTGACTTCAACATCATGATGTCGGTATGGAGGGTGAACAGGTATGGGTACGATTTTGGAACTGGAACAGATTCAGAAATATTACGGAACGAAGGGTAATATCGTAAAGGCAATCGACGATATCAGTTTTACGGTGGAGGAGGGGGAATTTCTTGGAATCATGGGTGCTTCCGGTTCCGGGAAAACAACCCTTTTAAATTGTATCTCCACGATTGATACGGTAAGTGCGGGGCATATTTATCTGTACGGGCAGCAGTCGGGAGAAAAGACGGGCAGGAAGGCAGACGGGCAGACAAATGACAGCACACGAAGAATTGATATCACGCAGATGAAAGCTAAGATGCTGGCGCGGTTTCGCAGAGAAAATCTGGGGTTTGTATTTCAGGATTATAATCTGTTAGATACCTTGACGATTGCCGAGAATATTGCGCTGGCGCTGGCAATCAATAAAGTTCCGGCAGGCGAGGTGGAGGGACGCGTTGACGAGATGTGCAAAAAACTGAACATTGATGATATTCTGCAAAAATATCCGTATCAGGTTTCGGGTGGGCAGAAGCAGCGGTGCGCCTGCGCCAGAGCCCTAATCAATCACCCGAAGCTTCTTCTGGCGGATGAGCCGACCGGCGCACTGGATAGTCATTCGGCGCAGATGCTCCTTGCTACCATGCAGAGTATCAACGGACAGCTTGGCGCGACCATCCTCATGGTAACCCATGACGCGTTTAGCGCCAGCTATGCCAGCCGGATTTTGTTTTTGAAGGATGGGGCGGTTTTTACTGAACTTCATAAGGGCGATGATGACAGGGGCGTTTTTTTCCATAAAATATTAAATGTGCTGGCAATGATTGGAGGTGGAGAGAGCCATGTATGCGAAGCTGGTGTTTAAGAATGCAAGGCGGTCTGTAAAGGAATATCTGGTCTATCTTGTGACGATGACGATTTGCGTTACGTTATTTTATTCTTTTGTGTCCATTTCCAGCAAGTATTATCAGCCGGATATCGGGACAGAGTATCATTTCCGGATATTGGGAGACGGCATGAAATATGCGATTTGTGCCGTCACGCTGATTTTGCTGTTTTTAATAAGTTATGTCAACCGGTATATGCTGCAAAGCAGGAAGAAGGAGTTTGCCCTGCAGGCAATTATGGGAATGGAACAGACGACAATCGGCAGACTTTTTCTGGCGGAGACTTTTGTGATGGGAATGATAGCAATTGTGCTGGGGGTTATTCTGGGGATGTTCGGTTCACAATTTATCACGGCGATGGTTCTTTCCACCTATGACAGGAACTATCGCCTTATGTGGATGCTGTTTCCGGACACCCTGCTTCTGACGGTCGGTTTTTTTGTGCTGTGCTTTATCGTGGTCGGACTCTGGAACCTGCGTATCATCAGAAAAATAAAAATCATCGACATGCTGTCTGCGGACCGGGAAAATGAGCCGCCACTGAAAAAAAGCCGGCAGATACCGATGACAATCATTTTGTTTGAAATACTGACGGTATGGATGCTGGTGTCGGGGATTGAGAAAAAGTATTTCTATTTTGACCCTCGTCTGCCTTTTCCGGTCCATATCATGTTCTGGAGCAATATTCTGTTTCCGGCGGTCACCTTGCTGTGGTCTGTGATATGGATACTCAAGAACAAACGGAAGCAGACAGCAGGCAAATCTGCAAATACACAAAAAGAGGATGGTGTGTGTCGCAGTGGCAAAACAACACGGGAAACGTTGCTGTTTGGGCTACTGCTGTGCGCATTGCTGCACACCTTGTCGGCGGCAGTCGTGCCTCCTATGCAGAACAAATATTATCTTTCCATGGGAACCGGCACCGTCAATCAATATATGGTGTTTGTTCTGGGAAATCTGCTTTTTGTCATCTGCGCGGTCATATATCTGGCAAATACCGTGCTTGTGGCGTGGAAGGAGCGTTCGCCGGAACACAGATACCGTAACCAGAACCTGTTTTTTTACGGGCAGATTACAACGAAGCTGGCAACGACAAACAAGACGATGACATTAATCTGCGCAACGCTTGTCATGGCGATTTTCCTGCTGATGGCGGCGCCGGTTCTGATTGGATGGGCGAATGGTTTTCTGGAAGTGCGTTCTAAGTATGATGTGCAGATTTCGACCATGTATAATAATGTTTATGAGGAAAAAGACCTTCCAAACGGCAATTATGAATTTGTCACGGATTATCTGGAGCAAAACGGGATTGAGACGGCATATGACCTCACATTCAGCTTATATCTGCCAAAAAGAGAGGATTTTCGTAGGCGTGTCAAATATGAATTTCCGGCAGTGGCGATATCCTTGCACGATTATAACAGCATCCGGGAAATGCTCGGATATGAGGCGATATCTTTAGAGGAAAATGAGTTCACGACACAGTGGCAGGCGATTGCCACGGCGGACGAGCGGGAGGAATTTTTAAAAACACATGGAGAAATCCAGACGGATATGGGCAGTCTGACACTTGCCGAGAACAGCTGCTATACGGAAGCAGTGGGGGAGACGCTTTATAATCGTTACACGGACGTCCTGCTGGTGCTTCCCGACAGTGTCTGCGAAGGGCTGCTTGCGGTCATGCGGGACAGGTACATTATGACGGCAGACAGGATTTCTTATGAGCAGGCGCTTTTACTGGAAGAACTTTTCACATCCGTTTATCCGGAAAATGCGGACAGCGGAGCAGGCTATTATATCAGGATGAGAACGCTGCAGGTGAACGGTACGAAGGCAGAGATGTTTGTTTTGCAGGCAGTCATGTTATACGGGGCGGTGGTGCTGATGGTAATCTGCTTTACGGTGTTATCCTTACAGCAGCTTCTGGATTCCGCTCATTACCGCTACCGCTTCGCGGTGCTGCGCAAATTGGGGGTGGAAGAAAAGGATATCAGACGCCTTGTGTTTAAGCAGCTCGGCGTGTGGTTCGGGCTGCCGGTAATCGTTGCCGTCTGTGTCGCGGCAATCATCATTGTGTATTTTACGCAGTCGGTGTCAGTGCAGATTACGGCTTATATCGGATTTGACACGCTTTTTTCACAGATGCTTCTGACGGGCGTGATTCTTGTATTGTTGTTAGTCAGTTATTTTGTCAGTACGTGGATACTTTTTAAGGGGGCTGTGGGGGAAGGATAAATACGGAACAGTCCAGCCTTCTAGGAAAGAAACTCTACATAGGAGGTCTGTATTGATAAAGCAATGATAACGTCATATAATATTTAAAAGGATATAGAAAAGCTGGGACTTAATGTATCCGACCAACAAATTAAGGGGAGAAAGGAGCCTGCCGTGATACAACATCCGATTGCGCCCGTCTACGACGCAGAATCCAAAATCTTAATATTAGGCAGTTTCCCTTCCGTCAAGTCGCGGGAACAGCAGTTTTTTTACGGACACAAGCAGAACCGCTTCTGGAAGGTCTGTGCGCAGGTGCTTGGCTGTGCCGTGCCGGAGAGTATTGAGGAGAAACGCGCGATGCTGTCGGCACATCATATAGCGGTCTGGGACGTGATAGCGAGCTGTGAGATTACGGGGTCTTCCGATGCGAGTATACGCGACGTGGTTCCCAATGATTTGTCCTGTATTTTGTCTCACGCAGACATTCGGGCGATCTATACGAACGGTGCCAAAGCGCATCAACTGTATCAGAAATATATTTTTCCGATGAACGGGAGAGAAGCCCATCTGCTCCCTTCCACAAGCCCGGCGAATGCCGGATATTCACTGGAGAGGCTGGTGGAGGCTTGGAGGGTAATAGGTGAGGTGCTTCGGAATGGAGATTAAAATGAACATAGTTATCATTCACGGACAGAGTCATAAAGGCTCCACATATCACATTGCGGAAATGCTTGCGAAAAAGTTACGGGGAAATGTGAGCGAGTTTTTCCTGCCAAGGGATTTTGATTCCTTTTGCGTAGGGTGTACATCCTGCTTCGAGAAGTCAGAGACGTTGTGTCCGCATTACGAAAAACTGAAACCAATCACCAAAGCCTTAGATGACGCGGATGTCATAATTTTGGCAAGTCCCGTATATGTGTATCATGCAACGGGCGCCATGAAAGCATTTCTGGATCATTACGGGTATCGGTGGATGGTGCATCGTCCGGAGGAAAAGATGTTCCACAAACAGGCGGTATGTATCTCTACGGCGGCGGGTGCAGGCGTGAAAAGCACAAATAAAGATATGGCGGACAGCATGTTTTTCTGGGGTGTCGGGAAGATATACCAATATGGCACAGCCGTGCGTGAAGTGGCGTGGGCGCGGGTCAACAATAAAATAAAAAGCCGCGTGGACAGAAAAACCACGGCATTGGCGCGCAGGATTAGGAAAAATTACGGGAGGGTGACCCCGTCTTTCAAGACGAAGGGATTCTTTTTTATCATGCGTCTGATGCAGAAAGCCGGATGGAACGAGGCTGACAGGAAGTATTGGGAACAGAAGGGCTGGACGGGGAAGAGAAGACCGTGGTAGAGGAGGGTACAGATAATATGTTATGCAATGATATCAGATATTTAACAGAGCGGGCATTATGGGAGACGGAAAACCTTATGAAATGTATTCCGGATGAACTTTGGACAAAGCGTTATGATGGGATTCCTATGTGGAAATTTCTGTACCATACGCTATATTCCATGGACAGATGGTACATAAATCCTTACGATGAAACATATCAGAATCCGCCTTTTCACACAGACACTCTGGCAGACTTGAACGTGATACCAAAAGAAGAATGTTTGAGCCGTGAACAGTTAGAGGGCTATTACTATCAAATCCGTGATAAGATACAAAAATATATTGCCGGGCTTTCGGATGATGAACTGTCTGAAAAACCGGAAAATTGTGATATGAGCAGATTTCGTCTGATATTGGGGCAGTTCAGGCATTGGCATCGCCATATGGGTGTAATTTATGGATTTGTGATAGAAGATGCCGGGAAGTGGCCTTATGTGCTGAATATGCTGGGCAAATATCCGGACGAGCCGATGCCGAATTATTATTAACATACAGAAGGGGACAAGCATCCGCCATGACCGAAATCTACTATATTGAGGACGACGCATCTATTGCACGGTCCGTCAAAGAATATCTGGAGCAGTATGACTTTCGCGTAACCGTTTACGGGACGGTTGCCGAGGCGAGAGAGGCGATAAAACAGATGTGTCCGCAGCTTGTGTTATTGGACTGGAATATGCCGGACGGGCAGGGAAACAGGCTGTGCCGCTTCATTCGTTCCGGGTGGCGGGAACTGCCGATTATTTTTCTTACGGTCAAGGGTGATGCCAAGGATATTGTGGCAGGATTCGGGGACGGCGCGGACGACTATGTCGTGAAACCGTTTGAACTGTCGGTGCTGCATTCGCGTATTCTTGCATTGCTTAGGCGGGCAGGACAGAGCGGGCAGTCGAGGTTATACTGCGATGAGATTATGCTGGATCGGGAAAAAATGTCCGTGTATCTTGGCAAAGAGGAGCTGGGGTTAAGTATGCCGGAATATCAGCTTTTGCTGCTGTTGATGGAAAATAAAGGGAAAACGATTCTGCGCGGACGTATTTTGGAGCATATCTGGGACAACAGCGGAAACTATGTGAACGACAATACGCTGACGGTTACGATGAAGCGGCTTAGAGAGAAATTACATCATCCGGCGTGTATCAAAACAATACGCAGTTTCGGATACCGAATGGAGGATACGGTATGAAGGCAGAGAAAAAGTCTGTTTGGAGAGGGCTGGTTTTGTGTAAGGGGATAAGATGGACGGGCATCTCGATGGCGGCTGTTATCATGGCATGTCTGGGGACAGATATGTATGCGCTGCTGTTTTTTATACAGGAATACCGAAGAAGTAATGCATACTGGGGTGCGATACCAACGCAGATGATTTTATTATCCGCAGCTGTACTCATTGTAACGGCTGGCGGATTTCTTTTTGTGTGGTGGGTTCCGCGCCGGCGTGAGCGGATGCGTATTGCCGAGCTGACCGATTATCTGGAACAGATTAATGTTGGCGCTGCGGGCGCGCTTCTTATGAAAAAGGAGGATGAATTTTCACATCTTCAGGACGAGATGTACAAGACGGTTACGGAATTATATCATACGCGGGAGCAGGCGGTTGCGGCGAAGGAAAATTATGCGGATAATCTGGCGAATATTGCACATCAGCTGAAGACGCCGGTTACGGCGGCATCGTTATCTTTGCAGCTTCTGAAAAATCAAGTCAGCAAAGGCATGGGAGCTATGGAGCGTGAGCGTGTGCATGGAGAGACAGACATCCATGCAGGAGATGCCCTCAAGGATAGAATGCTAATTCATATCAGACAGATTAAAAAGCAGCTAGGACGACTGGAGCATCTTGAGGAAGCGCTTCTGACACTCTCGCAGATTGATGCGGGAACATTAAGATTAGAGTGTGCGCAAGTGGATATTTACACAGTTTTGAACCTTGCAGCGGATAATCTTGACAGCCTTCTTTCACAAAAGAACATTTCGGTTGACATTCCTGATAAGGGCAGCGTTACTTTCCTTGGAGACATGGAGTGGACCATGGAGGCTGTTATGAATCTGATGAAAAACTGCATGGAACACGCGCCAACAGGCAGCACGATTCATTGTGATTATTCCGCCAATCCGCTCTATCGGGAGATTTGTATCTGGGATGAAGGCGCAGGCTTTGCCAAGGAAGATATGCTGCACTTGTTTGAGCGGTTTTATCGTGGGGAAAATCCTACGGTAGCTGTAGAGAATCAAGGAAATGACACGGGTGTCGGAATTGGCTTATCTTTGGCGCGCGACATACTTAAGCTGCAGAACGGGACGATCACGGCGCGCAATCTGCCGCAGGGCGGAGGATGTTTTGAAATAAAAATTTACAGTCACTAAGTTGTCACTTTCTGTTAGTATTATGTGATTAGACAATAGGATTCGGCGTCAGAATCACAAACAGGAGGAGTTGACCAATGGAAATCTTAAAATGTGATAACATCAAGAAAGTGTACGGTTCCGGCGACAATCAGGTGAAAGCCTTAGACGGAATTAATCTGTCTGTAGAGAAGGGGGAGTTTGTGGCGATTGTGGGCGCTTCGGGTTCGGGTAAATCTACGCTGCTGCATATCCTTGGCGGCGTGGATGCGCCGACAGAAGGGCAGGTCATGGTGGACGGAACAGACATTTCGACAATGAACCGGACGCAGGCGGCGATTTTCAGACGCAGAAAGGTGGGATTTGTGTATCAGTTCTACAATCTGATTCCGACACTGACTGTTCGCAGAAATATTCAGATGCCGCTCCTGCTTGATAAGAAAAAAGTGAATGAGGAGTATTTTATGCAGGTGGTAACGTCACTTGGCATAGAAGAGAAGCTTGATTTTTTACCCAGTCAGCTTTCGGGCGGACAGCAGCAGCGCACGGCAATCGCCCGTTCCTTGCTCTATCGTCCGGCGCTTTTGCTGGCGGACGAGCCGACCGGAAATCTGGACCGAAAAAACGGAGAAGAAATAGTGGACTTATTGAAGTTGTCTAACCGGAATCTGAAGCAGACGATTATACTAATCACGCACGATGAGAAGGTTGCATTGGAGGCGGACCGTATTATCACAATAGAAGACGGGCACATCATTGCAGACAGAAAGAGGGGTGATTCGTATGAGAAAAAGAGATAACGGGTTTGTTTGGTCTTTTATCAGCAAAAATCGTGCATCGAGCGTATCCGTGATGTCGGCGGCACTGATTGCTTCCTTGCTTTTGTCGCTGCTTTGCAGTTTCTTATATAATATATGGGTATATGATGTGGAGTCTGTCGTACTGGAAGAGGGAGACTGGCAGGCGCGCATTATCGGGGAGGTCAGCGAGGAAGAATGGAATCAGATTTGCAGCTTTGGCAATATCGAGCGGGCAGTGGCAGGTGAGGAAGCGGTGGAAAAATTACCGCAGACGGTAAAAGTACCGGATGAAGCGGGAGAGAAAGTACCGGTAATCAACTTGTATTTTCGCCATCTCCACACAATATACCAAGATATGATGCTTGTGTCACAAAAACTTGGACTGGAAAGCGGGAGAATCACATTCCATTATCAGCTTCTTTCCATGTATTTCATCCGGATTCCGGGGGATGACAAGCCAAGGATGATTTTGCCGCTGTATGCGCTGGTTATGTTGATTGTCAGTTTTTCACTGGTTATTGTGATACACAATTCCTTTGCGGTGTCCATGAATGCGAAGGTCCATCAGTTAGGGATACTGGCAAGCATCGGCGCCACGCCGCGGCAGATACGCATCAGTCTCATAGAGGAAGCGGCAGCTTTGTGTATGTTTCCGATGCTTGCAGGGAGCCTTCTTGGGATAGGCGGAGGCTGGGGACTGATTCGTATGATGAGCGCTTTGGCGGGGCAGACGACGGGACGCCATGACGTGGTATTTCGGTATCATCTGCTTATATTTGTGCTGACCGTTTTGGTTTCGATGCTGACGGTACTCATATCTGCATGGATTCCGGCAAAAAAGCTGGCGAAGATGACTCCCCTTGAAGCGATTCGCGGGGCGGAGGAGATGCAGCTTAAAAAGAAAAAACATTCTCCGGTTTTATTCCGGCTGTTCGGCATAGAGGGTGAGCTTGCAGGAAATGCGCTTAGGGCGCAGAAAAAGGCGCTCAGAACTTCAACCATATCGCTGACGCTTGCCTTTTTAGGCTTTGCGGTCATGTTGTCTTTCTTTAAGCTTTCGGATATCAGCACAAGCTATACTTATTTTGCCAGATATCAGGATGTATGGGACGTGATGACAACGGTGAAAAATGTACGGATAGAGGATATGGGATTTGCTGCAGCTTTGCAGGAGGCGGTAAAGGAAGAAGGTGCGTCAAGCTGTGTGGTCTATCAGAAGGCGGAGGCTGTAGCGCAGATTCCGGCAGAGCGGATAAGCGCAGAAGTAACCGGACTTGGAGGCGTTGAGAGGCTGGCAGGAGCACAGAGGATACAGGACAAGGGATATCTGATACAGGCACAGCTTGTCATTCTGGACGATGCAGGGTTTATGGAATATTGTGAAGAAATCGGTATCGTTCCCCGATTGGACGGCGCTGTTGTGATCAATCATATCTGGGACAGCGTGAACAGCAATTTCCGCTATCCGGCGTATGTTCCCTATGTGAAGGAGGATGGCGGCAGTACTATCCTGCAGGGAGAGGATGTTCTGCAAGAAGGGGATGTCCTGCAAGAAGGCGAAGTAAATCCTGCATATGGAGAACAGGATGAAACAGTGTGCGCAGAAGAAAAGGCGGCGCTTGAGATTCCGGTAATCGGTTATACAGACAGGGAACCGGCTCTGCGGGAAGAATATGAGGATTATGCGCTGGTGCATGTCATGCCGGTATCCTTATGGAAGACATTATCTGGCTCGACAGGGCATGGCATACGCGTGGAACAGAATGCCTATATACGTGTTTTGATGAACAGGGATGCGCAGGTTTTGGCAGCAGGTGAAAGTGGAAATCAGGTAAACACAAAGGTGGAAGGAGCGATAACGGAGCAGACGGATGCAAAGATGCGTCTGGAACGGATAGAAGAAATTATCATGCGAAAACTTACGCCAGAATACGATATCGTGACAGAGAACCGGGTGCAGGAAAAGGAGTCAAACGACAAGATGATAGGAGGATATCAGTGGATAATTGGTGTGTTCTGTTCCCTGCTTGCAATGATTGGCATTGCCAATGTTTTTTCTTATACAATGGGATTTATGCGCGTAAGAAGGCGTGAATGTGCGAGATATCTTTCGGTGGGGATGACGCCCGCAAGTCTGAAGAAGATGTTCCGGATTGAGATGTTTGTGATTGCGGGACGACCGGTATTGATTACTTTGCCGTTAACCGTGGCGGTTATCATGTTTATGATTCGGGCAAGTTATCTGAATCCGGCAGAGTTCTGGCAGCAGGCTCCTTATGCGCCCATTGCAGCTTTTATTGCGGCAGTTTTCGGATTTGTTGCCATAGCTTATGGGATAGGAGGCAGGAAAATACTGCGCGATAGTCTCGTGGAAGCGCTGCGCAATGAGGCGGTAATGTGATGGTTATCCGGTGGGAAGAAGGATTATCCCTTTTTCCCGCCGCGTAAGATTTTTTTGTGATTGCGGATACTTTTTTTGTAGGCAAACAAATCCTTCCAGATGCTCGGATGGAATAGGAGTAACAGAGGGAACAGCTCCAGCCTTCCGGCGAGCATGTCAAACATCAGAACATACTTGGCGAAATGCGAGAAAAATCCAAAGTTAGCTGCAGGTCCTACCAGTTCGAGACCGGGTCCGATATTGTTGATGGTAGCGGCTACTGCCGTAAATCCGGTAATGAGGTCTGTATCATCAAATGAAATGAGAAATACAGACAGTACAAAGAGTACTATAAATGTAATGATGTACACATTTACTGTCCGTATGGTCTCATGGTCAATTGGTTTTTCGTCCATTTGGATTTTCTTGACGCTCTTTGGATGGATATAGGAAGTAAATTCCTTTTTTACCGTTTTAAAGAGAATGACAAAACGTGACACCTTAATGCCGCCGCCTGTACTTCCGGCACATGCACCCACGAACATTAAGAGGACGAGGATGATTTTACAGGAACTTGACCACGTATTAAAATCCGTCGTAGAGAATCCGGTGGTGGTGATGATTGACGCAACCTGAAAGGCAGATTGTGTCAATGCGTCGAAAGCGCTGGCACAAGTATGAAGAATACCAAAAAAAATCATGGCAATCGAGACCGCAATTGTCAGAAGATAGTAGCGGATTTCTTCCATTTTCAGTGCTTTGGCAATACTGCCGAAGATCACTAAATAGTAGGCGTTAAAATTGATGCCGAACAAAATCATAAAGATTGTGACAACCCACTGTAAATAAGGGGAGTAGCCTGCAAAGCTGTCATTTTTGATGCCGAAACCTCCGGTGCCGGCGGTGCCGAAGCTGGTACAAATGGCGTCGAATAAAGGCATTTTGCCGAGAAGAAGCAGAATGGTTTCTATCACGGTCATGCCAAAGTAAATCAGATAGAGAATCCGTGCGGTATATTTTACTTTGGGCACCAGCTTTCCTACGGAGGGACCGGGGCTTTCCGCGCGCATCAGATTAATATTGGAGCCGCCGCTTAAGGGGAGGATGGCGAGCAGGAAAACCAATACGCCCATACCGCCAATCCAGTGCGTAAAACTGCGCCAGAACAAAGAGCAGTGGGAAAGCGCTTCCACATCGCTCAAAATGCTGGCACCGGTTGTTGTGAAACCGGAAATCGTCTCAAACAAAGCGTCTGTAAAGGAGGGAATCTCTCCTGTCAGACAGAACGGGAGACAGCCGAAGAAACTTAAGAAAATCCAGCTTAAGGAGGTAGTGATACAGCCTTCTTTCAGATAAAATACACTGTCCTTCGGTTTCCGTCTTGTCATCAAAAGACCGAGAAGCATACTGGCGGCAGCCACAGGCAGATACCACAATCCTTCCTGCTCCGTGTAGATAAGCGCAACGATGCAGGGAAGCAGTAACAGTACGGCTTCTATTTTTAAAACACATCCTAACACATAACGAATGATTGAACTGTTCATTTCTTTGGTAACCTCTGTTAGTTTAAAATATCCTGAATGGAATTAAAGCCGGTGTGCGTGGTGACAATCATGACCGTGTCACCGACCCGGATGGAATCCTGACCGCTGGGGATAATGATGGAGCCGTTCCGGTTGATAAAGGAAATCAGCAGCCCTTTCTTAAGGGATAACTCGGCAAGCGGCGTATTTGTGACCTTGGATTCATTTTCCACACGAAATTCGATTGCTTCCACGCGGGAGTCAAACATATGGTAAAGGGTTTCGATGTTGCTGTTCATGGAATCTTTTTTTGCACGCACATAGGCAATGATTGCCTCCGAAGTAATGAATTTCGGGTAAATAACACTGCCGAGGTCTAAATTGTTGACCACGTCATCAAAAGTAATACGGTTAATCTTTGTGATGACCTTCGCCTGTGAGACCATTTTGGCATGGAGCGTGAGCATAATATTCTCTTCGTCAATGCCGGTCAGCGGCACAAAAGATTCGGCGTATTCAATGCCTTCTTCTTTGAGCAGTCCCTCGTTTGTTCCGTCGCCGTTGATAATGATTGCCTTTGGCAGAAGAATGCTCAGCTCTTCGCATCGCTTCGGGTCGCTCTCGATGATTTTGACGGAGATCCCCATATGGATGAGCTGTGAGGCAAGGTAATAAGCGGATTTGCCGCCGCCGATAATCATGGTATTCTTTACCGCATGGGTTTTGAAACCAATCTTTTTAAGGAATGCTTTGGCGCTCGCTCTGGACGAGACAAAGGAAAGCAGGTCGCCTTTCTGTATCCGAAAATTACCGGAAGGAATATGAATGTCACGGTCGCGTTCCACGGCGCAGATTAAGATATTGTCGGCAATGTTTTTGCCGAGCGCCCTGCCCAAATCGACGATGGTCATGCCGTCTAACTGGTTTCCGTCCGGCACTTTAAATTTAATCATTTCCGCCTGTCCGTGCGCAAAAGTGCTTACTTCTAAGGCGGTAGGCAGAAAAAGAATGCGCGCCGCCTCGCGTGCCGCTTCCAGTTCGGGGTTGATGATCATGGCAAGACCGAGCTGCTCGCGCAGATAATTGGCTTCTTTGCTGTAGTCGGGGGTTCGTACTCTGGCGATGGCAGAGCAGTTTCCCACACGTTTTGCCACAGTACAGCACAGCAGGTTTAATTCATCGGAATCGGTCACGGCGATGATCAAATCCGCCTCTGCAATGCCGGCTTCCATCTGGACGCCGAAGCTTGCGCCGTTTCCTACAATTCCCATCACATCATACAGTCCTGTCAATTCTTGGATTTTCTGCGGGTTATGGTCGATCAGAGTAATATCGTGCCCTTCTTTTGTCAATTGGGCGAGCAGCGTCCTGCCAACCTTGCCGCAGCCGACAATGATAATTTTCAGTCCCTGTTCATCAGAATTCTTTTGTCTAAACATGTCCTCTCCATTCCACCCTTGATGCTTCTGTTGCTATATGCTGCATACGCAAGTATAATATAGCACTTTACAATAGAAAAAGCATTATTTTTTTTCTTAATACATTCTTAAATACATTTGGATGCTTAGGCAGTGCGGTGAAGGGCAGAGGGCGCAGCATATGTGGTTGAAATTGCAGCTCGTGCAGGAGGTGCTTGCGTTTTGCATGTAACGCGATAGAATGGAACAAGAAACGGGAGGTGACGCGATGCGTGTAAGTTATTTAAAAGACGCTTCTTTGCCGGAGGACAAGGTGGAAATACAGTATCGGGAGGAAACGGAACGGATTGAGGTAATCCGCAATTTCTTTTCTTCGATGCAGAGTATTATGGGAAGAAAAGAGGATGAAATCTGCGTACTGCATCCGGGAAGCATTTACTATCTAGAAACAGTGGAGAGGCGGCTTTTTGCTTATCGTGCCGAAGATGTCTGCCAGCTGGATTACAGCATGAAAAGCTTTTTGGATTGCTTCCGCCAAGAAGGATTTGTGCAAATAAGCAAGAATACCATTGTCAATCTGTATCGGGTAAAGCAGGTAAAGACGGATTTCAATATGAGGCTGAAACTGCTTATGGATAATGGTGAAGTAATTGTCTTAAACAGGACGTACAAGAAAAATTTTCTTGACGCCTTGTATCATCTACAGGAGGTGAGCCATGAAAATGATTCATAAACACAATTTTTTTTCTACGGTATGTGAAATTTACACCCTGCTTGTGCTGGGGAAACTTCTGCTTGAATATATTGCGCAGGGGATATGGGAGAATTATCAGGGAAATCTGCTTATCATGTTTGTGCTGTCATTGGCATCGACATTTGTGCTGTCGCAGTACTATCGGTTTCAGAAATACCCCCTGTCTGTGGTGATCGTGGTGCAGTATCTGGTGTTAGTCGGCGCCGTAATGCTGTTTACATGGGTATCGGGATTCTATGAACCGCTGCATGAAAACGGCTACCGGGATATGTTCCTTTCTTTTAGCATTCCCTATGCCATAGGAGTGGCTGTCTATTATGTGGCGATGTTTCATGAGATAAAAAAGGTTAACCGGGCGCTGCAGGAGATGAAGGACAAAAAGCCGGCGAGGCAGAAAGGGGATAAAATATGATGGTAAAAAATAGGATGGTAAAAGGAATGGGAAGTGCAGGAGCAGAAGCTTCAAAGAAAAGAACGGGAATGGACTATCTGGGGCTTGGAATATGGGCATTCGGAGGACTTGGCATGGAAGCGGTATATGCATATCTGCTGGAGCCGGCGCTGTACGGCGGTCCAATGCAGGAGTGGTCATCCATACAGATTATCATGCACTGGATTCTGACGTGTGTCACATGGGGGATTTTCGCGGCAGTTCTGATAAAAAAATCTGCTGTAAAATACAACTTTCCCCTGACAGAGAAAGGGGCAAAGATGACCCTCGCGCGGGTGGGCGTGTGTATTGCTTTTATCATTGCGGCATGTTTGCTCGACTCGATATCTTGGGGCGGCTTTAAGGTATATTTGGAATTTCGGGGAAAAGGACCATTGCTTTTTAGTTTCCAATATCTTTATTATGCCTTTGAGACCATGCTGTTTTTGCTGATTATCGTATTCGGACAAAAGGCGTGCGAGGTCTGGTTTCATCGGGAGGGCTTTCCCTTTGGCGGAATCATCTGTGGGCTGACATGGGGGCTTGCGCACATGTTTACCAAAGACGTGCTCACCGGTATTCTCGGACTGCTTCTCGGTGTGGCGCTTGGCAGTGTCTACTTATTGGTCAACCGGGATTTGCGTAAGGCATATGTGGTGATGTTTTTTATGTTTGTTTTGTGATACAACGTTTTGTTGTGTAAATGGCAGAGGATTTTTTGCAGGAGTCAAAGGACATGAATGACAGATGTGGCGATACAGAAGAAATAGGGAAAAAAGCAGTTGCGCAACTGATATTTTCCCTTCTGGCATCTGAAATGTGTCGTGCAACCTAGGATGCGCTTTTATGATGATGGCAACAGAAAACCGATGGGGTATTCCGGTAGAGAGCAAAAGAACAATGTAAAACGGAATGCCCTAAGGGAACAAAGGAGGCTATTATCATGGAACACAAGTTATTTACAAAGGATTTTACCTTGGTGGTAATCGGACAGATTATCTCACTATTCGGCAATGCGGCGATTCGGTTTGCATTGCCGCTATATTTATTGAATCAGACAGGGTCATCCGCACTGTACGGGACGGTGATGGCGCTGTCGTTTATTCCGGCAGTGCTCTTGTCGCCGGCGGGTGGGCTGATTGCCGACCGCGTCAACAAAAGAAACATCATGGTCATACTGGATTTTTCTACGGCAGGAGTGATTGTGCTGTTTATGCTTCTGATGAATCGTGTCAGTCTGGTATTGCTGCTTACGGTTACGCTGATGATTTTATATGGGATTGCAGGCGCTTACCAGCCTGCCGTACAGGCAAGCGTCCCGGCGTTGGTCAGGCAGGATAAATTCATGAGCGCCAACGCGGTAATCAATGTCATAAGCTCCTTTGCCTCCCTGCTGGGACCGGTGCTTGGCGGTATTTTGTACAGCGCATATGGACTGGTTCCGGTGCTGGCAGTCAGTATTGTCAGCTTCGGCGTATCCGCCGTAATGGAAATGTTTATCAACATACCGTTTCGGAAACAGAAGACGGAAGGCAGTATTGTACGGGTGGTACTCGGAGATTTGAGGGAAAGCATTCATTTTATATGCAGGGAAAAGCCGGTGATCGGACAGGGATTGCTTGTGGTTTGTGCAATCAATCTGTTTTTGTCCGCCATGATTGTTGTGGGTCTCCCCTATCTGATTACGGAGGTGCTTCCCTTTGAGCCGGCGTTTGCGAACAGATTGTACGGGTATGCACAGGGGGCATTGGCAGCGGGCGGCATTGCGGGCGGCATCGGCGCCGGCGTCTGGGCGGACAGGCTTCGGATAAACAGCGCCGGAAATCTGTTGATGATGGGCGCGGCATGTGCGTTTCCGATGGGATTTGCACTTTTATGGCTGGATTCCGGCATGGCTGTCTATCTGACAATTACAATATGCTGCTTTGTGGTCATGTCAGTTTCTACAATTTTTACGGTGCAGATGATGTCCTTTATGCAGGCGGAGACACCCACAAACCTTGTGGGAAAGGTAATCGCGGTGGCAATGACCGGCTCGATGTGTGCGCAGCCCTTCGGCAATGCAATGTATGGGTTTATGTTTGAGGCGCTGGCAGGCTATGAGGCGGCGGTGGTGCTGTTTGCGGGTGTGGTTTCGCTTGCCATTGCGGCCGTGGCGAGGCGGCTGTTTAGGAGATTGTAGTGTTCCGGTGGAATTTATGGTACAATCAACATAAGCCCGGCGGCGACGAGGAGGGAGTGATAAACTATGCTGCATTTTTTATCAAGTCTGGACGACAATATTTTGCTTTTTATTCAGGAGGTCATCAGAAATCCGGTTCTGACGCCTGTGTTGAAGGTGATTACGACGCTTGGAAACGGCGGCGCAATCTGGATTGCATTGACGATTCTCATGTTAGTGCTTCCCAAGACGCGGAAAGTGGGATTTATGACGAGCTTGTCACTTATAGGAACGCTTCTGGTGAACAACGTGTTTCTTAAGAATGTGGTGAACCGAACGCGTCCTTATGAGGTGATTGAAGGGCTGACCTATCTTGTGCGGACACCGGTGGATTCCTCTTTTCCGTCGGGGCACTCGGCATGTTCATTTGCAGCAGCGTGCATTATGTTTCGCAGGCTTCCGAAGAAATATGGCGTACCTGCGCTGGTTCTTGCGATATTGATTGCAGTTTCGCGGTTGTATGTGGGCGTGCATTATCCGAGTGATGTGCTGTTTGGAACGATTAGCGGAATTGCCATCAGTTATGCGGCGGAGGCGCTGGCAGATTGGATGATGAAGCGGAAGAACCGTTCGGGAGAAGTGGACGGACAGGGATAAAGAAGAATGTGACACAAGTGTCATGCGTAAAGAAAGGAAGGGAGCTTATGGAGAAAATAAAATTTGCGATTCTTGCGACCGGTAACATTGCCAATAGTATGGCGTATGCGGTGAGCCGTCTTGAAATGTTTGAGTGCTATGCGGCGGCATCCAGAAGCTATGAGAGGGCAAAGCGCTTTGCAGACAAATGGGGATTTGAGAAAGCGTACGGCTCCTATGAAGAGATGGTGGAGGATTCAGCAGTGGAGCTGGTCTATGTGGCGTCCCCGCATTCCCATCATTACCAACATGCGAAGATGTGTCTGGAACATGGGAAACATGTGCTTTTGGAAAAAGCGTTTACAGTCAATGCGTCGCAGGCGGAAGAACTGATTGCGCTTGCGAGAAAGAAGGGGCTTCTTTTGGCGGAAGCATTTTGGCCAAGGTATATGCCGAGCAGGAAAATGATAGCAGATTTGATTGCGCAGGGAACAATCGGAGAAGTAAAGTCTGTTATGGCGGATTTTGGTGCGCTTCTTATGCATGTGGAGCGGATGTATAAGCCGGAGCTTGCCGGTGGCGCCTTGTTGGATTTGGGTGTGTATCCGTTAAACTTTGCATTGACCATATTTACCGGCAAAGTGCTGGATATCCAGTCGAATGCGGTTATGTCGCCGGAGGGCGTGGACTGGATGAACGGCATGACACTTACCTTTGAGGATAACAAGATAGCCATTCTGCACAGTAATATGCTTGCCTGCATGGATAACCGCGGCGTGATATACGGTGAGAAGGGGTATATCGAGATGGGTGATTTGAATAATTGTTCGGAAGTACGCGTTTATGACATGAACAAGAAATTGATTGGACGGTATCCGGTGCCAGAGCAGATTAACGGATATGAATATGAGGCGGTTGCCTGCGCGGAGGCGATTAAAAATGGGCAGGTGGAGTGTGCGCAGATGCCTCATAGCGAGACGATGCGTCTGATGAGAATTTTGGATGCTGTCAGAGGGCAGTGGGGATTTAAGTTGCCTTGTGAGTGATGTGTGATTAATAGGTATGAAACGTGAGTCAGAAAAGATTTCAGTAATATGACATCATGTTGTCAGGTTTTTGGGTGTATGATTTAGGCATGAGAAAGGAAGGAGAACCGGCATCATGCATTTTGTAGACGCCAAGGGAATCTTGTCACCCCATAACGGCATGAATCTGTACCGCGGATGTACGCACGGCTGTATCTATTGCGACAGCCGCAGCGAATGTTATCAGATGAAACATGATTTTGAAGATATTGAAGTAAAACAGAATGCGCCGGAACTACTGGAACGGGCGCTTCGTTCCAAACGCAAAAAATGTATGATTGGGACGGGCGCAATGTGTGACCCTTATATGCATTGTGAAGAACAACTTAAGCTTACGAGGAAGTGTCTGGAGCTGATTGACGCGTATGGTTTCGGAGTTACGGTACAGACGAAATCAGATCGGATTCTGCGGGATTTGGATTTGCTGACAAGCATCAACCGCAAGTCAAAATGTGTGGTGCAGATGACGCTCACTACCTATGACGAAGAGTTGTGCCGTATTGTGGAGCCGAAGGTGTGTACCACGAAGCGGCGTTATGAGGTACTGCAGATTATGAAGGAAAACGGTATTCCTACGGTCGTGTGGCTGTCTCCCATTCTGCCCTATCTTAACGATACGAGAAAGAACATTGAAGGGATTCTTACGTATTGCCGGGAAGCGGGGGTGCGCGGAATCATTTGTTTCGGCATGGGCGTGACGCTGCGAAAAGGAGACCGGGAATATTTTTATGCAGCGCTGGATGAGCATTTTCCGGGGCTGCATGAAAAATATCAGCGCAGGTTCGGGTATGATTATGAAATTCCCAGTGAGCGTTCGGGGGAGCTGATGCGGTACTTCCATAGTTTTTGCAAAGAGAATCAGATTATGAGCAATGTTGAGCAGATTTTTGCCTATCTGCGGGAATTTCCGGAGAATAAGGGGTATGAGCAGATGTCGTTGTTTTGAGTGGGGAAAGGGAGGGAGCATATTTTGTTGAACGAATATCATTGTCATTGCGCCAACAGTACGTTATAATAATATAAAACAGACTTTTTATCAAAGAATCGTGCGGAGGCGATAGCGATGAGCATCTTTGAGTATGATGAAGAAAAACATATGAAGAATGAACGGGAGGAAGGACGAGAAGAAGGACGAGAAGAAGGGCGGGAAGAAGGAGAAGACAGAGTTGTAAAATTGATGCAGAAGCTGATGGAAGACGGAAGAGAAGAGGATTTCAAACGTGTTATTTCCGAAAGGGAGTATCGTGAGCAGATGTATCGGGAATATGGACTTTAGAGAAACTAAGGGATACCGTGTGCCCAAGGTAAAAAGCCGCTCATTCGATGATTGAATGAGCGGCTTTTTCAGTAGCTTACCGAATATCCAGCTTGGGCGGCACATCCATTTCGTCGGATACATATTTCCCATTCTTTTTGCGCTGTCTGACGCACTCTGTCAAAAGGTATTCAATCTGCCCGTTCACGGAGCGGAAGTCGTCTTCCGCCCATGAAGCGATGGCATCATATAGTTTTGCAGATAATCTGAGGGGTACTTGTTTTTTGCCTGTATCTCCCATAGTGTCCGCCCTTTCTTGGTATCATTACCGATTTTATGCAATATATATGGAATCATGTTGTTGTGCTGCGACGTAAACGTCCGCCGAAGCAGCCGGCATATTAGTAGAGACTTCCGGAGTTGACGACCGGCTGGGCGTCGTGGTTGCCGCACAGAACAACTAACAGATTGGAAACCATGGCTGCCTTGCGCTCTTCATCCAGTTCTACGGTATGGTTTTCGTTCAGACGTTCCAACGCCATCTCCACCATACCAACGGCGCCGTCTACAATCATCTTTCTTGCATCTATGATAGCAGACGCCTGCTGTCTCTGCAACATTACCGCCGCAATCTCAGGGGCGTATGCAAGATAGGTGATTCGTGCCTCTATAATTTCAATGCCTGCTTCTTCCACCCGCTTCTGAATCTCGTCCCGGATTTTTCCGGCTACAATTTCGCTGGAACCCCGAAGGCTTCCTTCATCGGCAATGCCGTCTCCGGTAGTGTCCACGTTGGGCGCTACGTCGTAAGGATAAATGCGTACAATATTCCGAAGCGCGCTGTCACACTGCAAAGACAGAAACTCTTTATAGTTGTCTATGTTAAAAACCGCTTTGGCGGTATCTACGATACGCCATGTCACCGCGATACCGATTTCCACTGGATTGCCGAGGCAGTCATTGATTTTCTGGCGGCTGTTGTTTAGTGTCATGATTTTCAAAGAAAGTTTCTTGGTGGGCATTTCTTGGTTGGTATTGACAGAGGCATCGCCTATGACCAGCGCTCCGTTTGCACCGCCCAGTCCTTTCACATCACCACTCTGGCTTAACTTCGTGTGGGAAGCGGGGTTGACGGCGGAACAGAAGGGATTGACGTAATAGAAGCCGTCACCCTTGAGCGTACCGACATATTTACCGAACAGAGTCAGTACCAGTGCTTCCTGCGGCTTCAGAACTTTCAGCCCACAGAAAAGAATCCATCCGAGACAGATAAAAACCAAGCATATTACAAAAAGCGCTACAGTAAGCGGTGTGGTTGTCTTGGAGTCCAAATAGACAATGCCAATGACCAGTCCGGTAATCGCTAGGATATACAGCAGGAGGGTAATAAGCAGCATAAGCAGTCCGTTCTTTTTGCCTTGTAGCAGTTTCTCTTCTAAAATTTTATCTTCCATGAATTCCTCCATTCTGAAGCGGCATGTGCTTCAATTAAATATTTATTTGATATCAATATGATATCATATTGAATTGGAATGTCAATATGATTTTCACAGATAAAGAACATATTTAAAATAAAGAACGAATATAACGTAAGCAAAAAGGTAACAAACGAAAGGAAACTTATTGCTAATTTGCATCGCAAAGAATATAGTAATATTACAAATAGGTGTTGAAAAGTGAATGATTACGGCAAAAAAGGAGGCTGGATGTCAGTTATGAAGAACGTACTTGTTACAGGTGGGACAGTCTTTGTCAGCCGGTATGTGGCGGAGTATTATGCCGGGAAAGGATGTCATGTGTATGTCTTAAACCGGAACAGCAGACCGCAGCCGGACAAGGTTACATTAATTGAAGCTGACAGGCGCCAGCTTGGCAGCCAGTTGAAGGGATATCATTTCGACGTGATTTTGGATATGACGGCTTACGGTGCAGACGACGTTGCGTTGCTGCTTGATGCCGTGGATGACTTCGGGGAATATATTCTGCTCAGTTCCAGCGCCGTATATCCGGAGTATGGCAGTCAGCCGTTTGCCGAGAGTACGCCGCTTGGCAAAAATAAATTCTGGGGCGCATACGGAATCGGTAAAATTGACGCGGAATGCGCACTGTTACAACGAAAGCCGGATGCTTATATCCTGCGTCCGCCGTATCTGTATGGTCCGATGAACAATGTATATCGGGAAGCCTTTGTGTTTGAGTGTGCATTAAATGACAGGAAATTTTATCTGCCGAAGGGTGGAGAAATGAAGCTTCAATTTTTCTATATAGATGATTTATGCAGGTTTATGGATATGATTCTGGAACGGAAACCGGACGAGCATATCTGGAATGTCGGAAATCGTGAGACGGTATCCGTTCGGGAATGGGTCAGTCTGTGTTATGAGGCGGCTGGAAAAAAGCCGGAGTTTGTCAGTGTCGGCGAAGAGATAGAGCAGCGGAATTATTTCAGCTTTTATGATTATGAATATTGTCTGGATGTGAGCGCGCAGGAGACCTATATGCCGGTGGTGAAGCCGCTAAAAGACGGGCTGGGAGAATCGTTTGCGTGGTATTTGAACCATGCAGATATGGTGAAGAGAAAGCCGTACATTGAATATATTGATGCGGGTTTTAAGTAAGATATCGGAGCGTAAACATAGAATGATTTCCGTCTGATTTTGTAGAACGGTCGCATAATTTTATAGAAGGAAAGGGATTACGAAGACATGTCGGTCACAATTTTTACAATGACGCATAAGAAATTTCAAACGCCGGAGGATTCTGTCTATCTGCCGTTACATGTGGGGCGCGCAGGAGCGGAGGATTACGGTTATGCCGGTGACAATACGGGAGATAACATTTCGGAGAAAAATTGTTATTACGGGGAGTTGACAGGGGTGTACTGGGTGTGGAAGAATATCCGCACGACAGATTATGTCGGAATCTGCCATTACAGAAGATATTTCTGTACGGAGGAGGGCAGGATTTTCAATGAGAAGGACTATCTTTCCATCCTAAAAGATTATGATATCATTACTTCCAAGAAATTGAAACTGAATTTCTCTTATTTTGACGGCTATGCAAGCGATTACAATATTTTTGATTTGGTGACTACAGGGGAAGTCATCAGGCAGAACTATCCGGATTATTACGATGCCTTTGAGCGGCTGGTACATGGTAACGGCACATATTTTGGCAATATGATGGTGGCATCCAAGGAATTGTATGATGAGTATGCCGGGTGGCTTTTTGCTATTTTCGCAGAAGTGGAGAAGCGGATAGACCCTAGTGGATATGATGACTATCACAAGCGAGTATATGGCTTTATTTCGGAGTTCCTGCTGCTTGTCTGGGTAGAAGTCAGGGGACTGAAGGTCTATGAGTGTAAGGTCGGCATGACTACCGAAAAATATGAAACGAAACTGATGAAAGAGAGACTGGCGGATTATTTTGCACAGGGGAATCTTGGGGAGGCGAAAGAATATTTCCTAAGTGTTTTGGAAAAAAGACCGGACGTGCTCATGGAGGCTTCGGACATTACGGGGGAATTGAAGCTGTCCATGCAGGTGATTGCCGTATGTGAACTGGAAAAAGATGCGTATGGGGAGAGTGTACTCGACAGAATCAGAGAAAAGTATATCAATGGAGAGGCTGTACAGGAAAAAATATTCGCAGAATTGATGCACTATTTTGCCAGACTCAATGAGATTGTGAGCGATTGCAGAGTAAAACGGCTGGCTGAGGAGGATATCCAGTTTCTGCAGAAGGAAAAAGTGAGCGATATCGCCATAGAGGCTTCCGCAAGACTCTTTCTCACAGATGGGAAAGAGCTTGCGGAAGTGATAGCCTGTATCAAAAAGTATCTTATATAGGTTACTCGTTGCTGACTGTGAGCGTGGAAGTATCTACCGTCGGGTCGTTGGCGTCGCCTTTCGCCTTGCCAAGATAAGCAAGCGTGCCGTCCTCCTGATAGCGGTAGAAGTAGCTGTAGTTGACATATCCGCTGTCTTCCTCCTCTCCGGATACAAGCATGAGTTCCACGTAGTTGTCATCGGGAACGAGGTCGTACAGGTATAAAGGTGTTTCCGGCCATGTGGTAAATGACTGCGCAAGCTGCGCCTGCACTGCCGTATCCTGCGTCTGGGCAAAGTCGATATCATTGATGAACAGATGCGGCAGGCTTTGGAAAGAACCGTCGTCCGAGACGGAATCTTCCGTATAGACAAGGATGGAATCTTCGCTGCCGTCATGGTTTAAATCATAATAGTAAGTCTCTTTGCTGGGCAGTTTCATAACAAATCGGTCTGTATAGGTATAGGCATTCTGGAAGCCCATGTCGGCCAAATCCTCATAAGGAATGATAAACTCGATGATGCCGGCGGCAAAAGGACCGAGTGCATAAGGACCGCTCATGAAGACCAGACCGGAAGTGGACAGATACCATGCATCGTCTGCATACAGCACGGATTCCAGAGTGCCGTCGGTGATGCTGTCCTCTGAAAACATCCGTTCTTTATAGTACTCTGTCTTGGCAAGCTTCTGGTTATAGGCGAGCGTGTCTTCGTGAAATGTGTCCGGCTCACTGCTTAAATCAGAAAAAGCAATCAAATCACCGGTTTTGGCATTGTAATTGATACCGATGGTGTCATAATTTCCATGGGCGCCGCCCGTGTAAGCATAGTAAGTCATGGTAAAAGAAATGACATTACTGTCAGCTCTTCTGGTCTCAAATGACAATTCTTCACTGTAGCCGACAAAGGTGATGCCTTCTTTTTCAAAATTTTCCGGTTCCGATTCAAACATCTCGAAATATTCTTTGCCCCAAATTTCAACTTCGGGGTTGTCGTTGAAGGAATCCACTCTGGAGCGGATATCTGCGTTGATTTTGTCAGCGGAAGCTTCGTTTCCCTCTATGGAAACAGAAGGGTAAGAACTGCTCTTGTATAGATATACCGTACCGTCCTCAGCGGATTTATCGTTTTGTTCCTCTGTCATTGTAATTGTAATGTGGGACGGCTCGTTACTGACATGGGTGTCAGATTTATCCCCGCTATTTTCGGAAGGGTTGTCTTCCGGAGTCATTTCCGCAGTCTGTCCGTCATTTTCATTGACGGTGCTATCCGTGGATTGCTGTGTATTATTTTCGGAAAAATCCGACGTGATATCTGAATCGGGTGTCGTCCCGGCATCCGAACCGCACGCAGTGCAGGTGATGGTTATGCCAAGAAGCAGCGCGCAGGATAAAGCGTAGGATAATGCTTGATTCATTGAGTGTCTGATTAGATCGTTTTTTTTCATAATGTCCTCCATAATTCCTGTTGCCTGTCGATGGAAAATGCATTTGCTATTGATTATAGTATATATTCAATCCGGCTAAATTATTATTAAGGTATGGATTAGTATGACAGTTTGGGAATAAAATAGCAAGGCTATTTCATGAAATGATGCAAAAAAGATGCAAACGAATAACCGCACCCGGAACCGGATGCGGTCATTCTTACACAACATATGAACTCTTATTATGATATTCCGAATACTTACGCCGAAAACGCTTGTATTGGAGGATATCCATTAACCGAGTAAGGACAGTGCCAGCTGGTTGGACTGGTTCGCCTGTGACAGCATGGATGTACCGGCCTGCTGTAAGATGTTGTTGTTCGCGTACTTAACCATCTCTGTAGCGATGTCGGTATCACGGATTGCTGCTTCAGCGCTCTGTGTATTTTCTACTACGTTGTCAAGGTTGTTTACTGTGTGCTCCAGTCTGTTCTGTACCGCACCGAGCTCGGAACGCTGTCTGGATACTTCTTTAATCATTCCTTTGACAACTTTATTCAAACTATTAAAGTCTGTCTCTTTCAATTCCTGAGTACCATCGAAGGGCGTTGCAATTTTAAAGTCCTTAAACTTTGAGATATCTGCGCCACCTCCCGAAGCCTGTGCCGCAGCAGAGCCTTCCAAAGATGCAAAGTTCATATTCTGGATAGTAATACCGATGTGCTGACCTGCCTCTGCACCTACCTGAAGATCCTTTTTGATAAATGAGCCATCTAACAGATTCTGTTCATTGAATGTGGTGGTATCACGTACACGGTCGATTTCGTCAATTAACTGCTTAACTTCCATAGCAATATAAGCGCGGTCTGTACTGGTCTGCGTAGCGTTCTCGCCCTTAACTGCCAGCTCGTTGATACGCTGTAACATATCATGAACTTCTGTCAGTGCGCCTTCTGCTGTCTGCACTGCGCTGATACCATCCTGTGCGTTGGCGGACGCCTGTGTAAGACCTCTTACCTGACGTCTCATCTTTTCGGAAATCGCAAGACCTGCCGCGTCGTCTGCCGCACGGTTAATCTTGTAACCGGAAGATAACTTCTCTGTGGACTTTGCCTGTGCGCTTGTTGTAAGACCAAGCATTCTGTTGGAATTCATTGCTGTAATGTTGTGTTTTACTATCATAAAATAACCTCCTTGTGTGTGCCTGCCGCGAATCCTTTCGCGGTATTGCTTACTATATTTAGTTGTTGATTTGGCGGAACCCCGCCGGATTGCGTCACCAAATTCGCGGAGCGAATCTCAAAAATGAGAAGGTGGTGTATTTCACCGAGTTCGCGGAGCGTAGCTCGTTTTTGTATAATAATCCCGACGCCCCTAGGATAGCGTCAGGTTATTACCCTGCTTAATTGTGGTTTCTTTTGTGGCGGTACTTTTCCGGAAGCTCCGGCACCGCGTGATAATGTACAAGTTTTTTCTTTTCTTCCGGGTCAGTTATCCGCTCTTCGATAACTTTGCTGCGGACGACGTTTACTTCCTTCGGTATATCTAGCATGATGCGGGTGTGATTTTTGCTGCCGCCTAAGAAAACAATTTTGATGTCGTCGCCAATCATCAAATATTCTTCTGTCTTTACCGTTAGTCTTAACATGTTTATACCTCCCTGCATCTCTTTATTTTGATAAAGCTGCATCCCTGCACTTTCTGGTTTGTAGAACCAAATGCAACAGTTGTATAAGAAGTGTTGCATTCAAAGCCAAGAGCAGAACGTTACTTTTACAACGAATAGTTGTATAGTGATGTGGAATTAAAAATGGACGCAAAGGAGAATTGACATGAGTACAACATATCCAATTAAAAGTGAAGAAAAACTGGAAAAAATAAAAGAATATTATTTTACGGTAAAGCCAGAGAGCCGGAATTACGCAATGATTATTCTTGGTCTGAATACTGCATTCAGAATCAGCGATTTACTAATGCTTCGGTGGCGGGACGTATATAATAAGAAGAAAGGATGCTTCCGGGAACATATCTGTGTGATAGAACATAAGACAGGCAAGGAGCGAAGCGTTGCAGTGAATGCGAATGTTCATAAAGCGCTCAGTATCCTGCGTGAAGAAAATGCAGAGATAGAGGAGGAGCGTTATCTTTTTTCTAACGGAAGGAAGGCAGAGACGCATCTGTCCCGTTCACAGGCATTCCGTATCATCAAGGAAGCAGCGGAATATGCCGGTCTGGATGAACATGTCAGTTGCCATTCGCTCCGTAAAACGTTTGGATATCATGCTTGGAAGCAGGGAGTACAGCCGGCATTGTTGATGGAGTTGTACAATCACTCTTCCTATCGTGTTACGAAGAAATATCTGTGTATCGAGCAGGAGGATAAGGACAGAGTATATTTGAACGTCCAGCTATAGCGGTTTGTTCGCGGATTTTTAAGGATTACACTTATTATAAAAAAAATTTCAATTTACCCCTAAAGTATTTTACAACGGCACCGATATATAAAGTGTAAGGCAAAAATGCAACACTTCTTATACAAGTGTTGCATTTTTTGGTTATAGGAAATTTCTCCAAAGCCTGGAAGAATGCGAAGCATTCTTCCGAACATAATGCCGAAGGCATTTTGTTCTTATATAGGAAATTCCTTCAAAGAGTGGAAGAACCGAAGGTTCTTCCCAAGATAATTGCGAAGCAATTTTCTTGTCTGTACCACAATAAAACAGGGTAACAATATTATATCCTTATGGTGTGGTGATTAGTCTTTACAGAGGTTTTTTATCATCAAAAAAGAGTTGACAACTTTACTTTTGCATGAAATATTTAGTCCGTTTAATACATCTTTTTGTCATAAGGGTTCTGAGGTTCTTTCTTTTTATTCAAATGCATTTCCCTTATACTTATTAAATTACATCTATTCCCTCGCTGATAAAAACCCGTCCGGCAACATGTTTATTGATAACGCATGGCTTTCTGCTACCGGACCCGTCCCAATCCGCATGACCAATGATTATCTCTTCCGGGCTCTCTTACAACGCAGTAACAATACTTTAAAGGGCTTAATTTGCTCTCTGCTGCATCTTTGCGCTGACGAGATTGTGTCTGTAATCATTATGAATCCGATTGAATTAGGAAAAAACTTTGGTTCTAAGGATTTTTCCTTGATATCAAAGTATCACTTAATAATCGGATGGTCGTCCATCTGGAAATGCAGGTCATTAACCAGTACAACTGGACGGAGCGCTCCCTAAGCTATTTGTGCAGAACTTTTGATGAATTGGAGACGGGAGAGGGATACCGGCAGGCAAGACCGGTTATCCAGATTGGGCTGTTGGACTACACTCTGTTTCCCGAATATCCCGAATTTTATGCGACCTACGAATTCAGAAATACGAAAAATCATCATCTGTATAGTGACAAGCTTCGCCTCTGTGTGTTAGACTTAAACCGTATCGACCTTGCAACCGAAGAGGACAGGTTCTACAAAATTGATTACTGGGCTTCTCTCTTTAAAGCCACTACATGGGAGGAAATTAAAATGCTTGCTAAGGACAATGTTTATATCAATGATGCTGCATCCACTGTTTACCGTTTCAGTCAAGAGGAGACGATACGCCTGCAATGTGAAGCGCGCGAAGATTATTACCGTACCCAGCATGATATTCAGTATGAGATGGAGCAACGCGATGCGAAGCTTGCGGAGAAAGAAGCCGCCCTCAAAGCTCTTGCCGCAGACAACGAAAAACTTCTCGCATGGGCGTTAGAGCACGGATATCAGCCGGAGTAATTAATAATTATGCTTTTCAACCCAAACTCTTTGTGTTATAATGCGAGTCGGGAATTGTGTAATGCATATATATGCAGAGTATGCATAATCTGCATATATAAATAGGAAATAAACCGGAATATGCAGGCAGAGGCAGTCCGGGTGAGTGAAAGGATAGAGACAAATGACAGGGATTCAAGCGTGGTTTTCTGATTTCTGCAATTCATTTGAGAAATGTTTTATCAGAGAAGACCGTTATATGTTGTTGCTAAACGGAATCGGCATCACGATTAAGATTTCGATTCTGGCGGTTTTTATTGGCATCCTGATTGGTATGCTGATTGCGATGTGCAATCTTTCTAAAAGAAAACTGCCGAAGATATTTGGAGGCATTTATACGGATGTGATTCGGGGAACGCCTTCCGTTACCCAGTTGATGATTATCTATTTTGTCATTTTTGCGACGGTGAATCTGGATAAGTGGATTATTGCAGCGATTGCCTTTGGCGTCAACTCCGGCGCGTATGTGTCGGAAATCATAAGGGGCGGAATCCTCTCGGTAGACCATGGACAGACCGAGGCAGGCAGGTCGCTTGGGCTTAATGCTTTTCAGACGATGACGAGAATCGTGATTCCTCAGGCGGTCAAGAATATTTTCCCGGCGTTATGTAATGAGTTTATTGTATTGATTAAGGAAACGGCTATCGTCGGTTATGTGGGGCTGATGGACATCCAGAAAGCGGGTGATTTTATCAAGAGCGCCACCTTTGAAGCATTTATGCCGTTGGTAGGAACAGCCGTAATATACTATGTGCTGATTAAGATATTGACGCTGATACTCCGTCAGATTGAAAAGCAGCTGCGAAAATCTGATGTCAGGTAGAAAGGGGAAGGGTTATTTCTATGATTCAAGTAAAGAATTTACATAAAAAATTCGGAGACCTGACAGTTTTAGACGGAATTGACGAGCATATTTCCCAAGGAGAAGTGGTCGTCGTCATCGGACCATCCGGTTCGGGCAAAAGTACGTTTCTCAGATGCTTAAATCTGCTGGAAAATGCAACTGACGGTGAGATTTATGTGGACGACCAGCTGATTAACGCGCCGAAGGTGAACGTGAATCACGTCAGACAGAAAATGGGAATGGTATTCCAGCAATTTAATTTGTTCCCGCATCTTACGATTATGGACAATATTACGCTGGCGCCGGTGCTTCTTAAGAAAATGACGAAGGAGGAGGCTGTCAGAAGAGGGCGGGAGCTTTTGGAACGGGTGAATCTGTCCGAGAAGGCGAATGCTTATCCTGCGCAGTTATCCGGCGGTCAGAAACAGCGTGTTGCGATTGCGAGGGCACTCGCGATGAATCCGGAAATTATGCTTTTTGACGAGCCGACTTCAGCGCTTGACCCTGAGATGGTAGGCGAGGTGTTAGACGTTATGAAGGATTTGGCAAAATCCGGCATGACGATGGTCATTGTTACTCACGAGATGGGATTTGCCAGAGAGGTTGCTTCCAGAGTGCTTTTTATTGACCAAGGGAAAGTGATGGAGAGCGGTACGCCGGAGGAAGTGTTCACCAATCCGAAGAATGAAAGAACAAAGCTGTTCTTAAGTAAAGTTTTATAGGAAAATTTTTCAAAGCGTGGAAGAACCGAAGGTTCTTCCCAAGATAATCTGCGAAGCAGATTTTCTTATGGTATCAAGACCATTCCCCAGCCGCATCAGTTTTTTCCGGGACGGCAGGAGAGCCGGTTTCAGATACAGGTAACAGGTTATTGATTAGATAAACGGTTACCGATACATTATTATTTATTTATAGGAGGAGATTGTTATGAAAAAAGTGACAAAAGCAGCAGCGCTTGTACTTACCGTGGCTATGATGGCATCTACGCTTGTAGCGTGCGGAGACAAGGCGGATGCGACAACAGATGCAGCGAACACAGAAACAGCAGCTTCCAATGAAGCGGCAGATACAGCGGGTGCAGAAACAGCAGCTTCCGATGAGGCGGCAGATACAGCCGATGCAGAAACAGAAGCAGGCACAGCAATCTCAACGAAGACGGAGGGCGTTATCACATTTGGAACAAATGCAGAGTTCCCGCCTTTTGAGTATGTTGCAAGCAACGGTGTGATTGACCAGTATGACGGTATTGATATGGCGATTGCGAAACAGATTGCTGAGGAGAACGGCATGACGGCAGCAGTCGAGAATATGGAATTTGACTCTTTGCTTATCGCTCTGCAGAACGGTCAGATTGACGCAGCCATTGCAGGTATGACAGTGACAGAGGAAAGATTGGAAACTGTTGATTTCTCTACACCATATTATACGGCAACACAGGTTATGATCGTGAAAGAGGATTCCGACATTGCGGCGGCAGCAGATATGGCGGATAAGAAGATTTGCGTGGTACAGGGGTATACCGGTGAAATCTGTGTGAAAGATATGGGATATCCTTACGAGGCATTCAAAAAGGGTACGGAAGCAGTTATGGAACTGGTAAACGGTAAGTGTGACGTAGTTGTTATCGACTCTGCAACAGCACAGAAGTATGTCAGTGATAACGAGGGACTGAAGATTGTGGAGGATGCCGCAGCATTTGAGTCCGAGGAATACGCGATTGCTGTAAAGAAGGGCAATACAGCGCTGCTCGACATTATCAACAAGGCAATTGAGACAAAGCTTGCAGATGGAACGATTTCCGAACTGGGTGTAAAGTATACCGAGGAAGCTACGGCTGAATAAGATGGGAAAGGGCTGGCTGATATCAGACAGCCCTTTTTAAAACTGTCCTTTCATAAATCAGACAGTCTTGATTAGTGTTCAATGGAAATTCCATAATCTAGTATTACATTTCCTTTTTCATCGGGTATTGTAAATCTTGGGCAGTTACATCGTTCAAAGCACCAGTCATCTTCTTTTCGTTTCAGATGCTGTGTTTTCAATGCTTCTAGGCACATATTATGTGTATCCATTGCATAAAATTCATCACTTTTTTCTTTGCCATACAAATAACATACCGCATAATCCATCGACTCTATGTCAATATACTCAAATCCCTCGGGAACCTCTGTGCTTACTGGGAAAAACATGCCAATCCAATGCTCGGGCATACCGTTGACGATATGTACGGCGCCGATGTAGGCGTCTCCGTTAAACGCAAGACATTGATGCTGCTCTAAGGTGGCAAACCAGTTATTTTCCCACCATTCATTCCAGTTGGGACCATGGTCATATTTTTTGCCGATAAGCCGTGCGGCTGGACAGCTTTCCTTTTTTATTTCTAAAATTTTAATAGCCATACCTAAGCCTTCGGTCTTGTTACTTTCTGTTGCTGTCGTTTCCATTTCGTAATCCTCCTGCTTGACTCTGAACCGCTTGCGGCGGGTTGTTGACTTTTTCGCGGACGATGAGGTAAATATTGCGCTCCGGTCCTGTGATGTACTACAATAACACTATAACAGAGATAATATGACATCAGTATGTCCTATTTTATATTATCGGAGGATATTTCTTTTTTATGCACGAGCTGCACGACAAAAGAAGCCAAATAATGTCGGGACGCAGAAAAATCACCATAGTATACTGTAATCACAGCGAAGGAGGGTTATAACCGTGGAATGGACAGAAGTAATCAGTGAAGCAGTCAGCTATATTGAGGAGCATATCATGGAAGATGTTACAATGTATGATATTGCTTCCCATGTTCATGTTTCACCCTTTTATTTTCATAAGGGATTCAGTATTTTATGTGGGTATACTGTCATGGAATATATCCGAAACCGCCGGCTGGCGCTTGCCGCGCAGGAGCTGCTTGCGAATGATAGTACCGTTATGGAGCTTGCAATGAAGTACGGTTATGATTCACCCGACAGTTTTACGAAGGCTTTTACCCGTTTCCATGGGAATTCACCCTCCGTTGTGCGCAAAGACAAAACAATGATTAAGGACTTCGCACCGCTGAAACTGACAATATCATTGAAAGGTGGATATACTATGGATTACAGAATTGCAAAAAAAGAAGCGTTTACGGTTCTTGGCGTATCAAAAGAATTTAGTTATAAGGATGCAAAACAGGATATTCCCCTATTCTGGGAGAAATATTTTGCGTCGGGAAATAGGAGGGATATCTGTGGGATGTATGGAATCAATATCGACCCTCAGATGGGGAACGATAGTTTTTCATATTTGATTGCAGACATTTACAATCCGGCAACAGACATTCCAAACGGGCTGGAAGTAAAAATGATTCCTGCGTTTACGTGGGCGGTTTTCCCCTGTAAAGGCGCGCTTTCAAAGTCTATGCAGGCGGTAAACATCAAGATATTTTCGGAATGGCTTCCTTCCCAGCGGGATTATGAGCTTGCGGCGGGATACTGCGTCGAGATGTATGACGACCCGGGAAAATATCCTGACGGAACAGAGGATGAGAATTACTACGCGGAGTTATGGATTCCGGTTAAAAAGAAAAATTGATACCCGCAGATTAAGTGAAGGTGAAACAGGAACATGGAATATGTCGGGCGGAAATCGTGAATCCCGATGATGATGATGTGGACAAAGCTTTGTATCTGTTAAGAAAAATGAGATGATGGTCCCTCATTCATACAGCCTTCCCATTTCTCGGATTCTCCTTTGGACTTCCCTTCTCACGTATTCCGGCTCTAACACACGGGCGGAGGGACCAAAGGACAGAATCAGACCGTATACCCAGTCGTCTAATGCGCAGCGGTAGTGTATCTCAAAGTCACCGTCAGGCAGCACGGTAATCTCTTCTTCGTCGAAACGGTCATAAATGCGGTAAGCCTCGCATTTGTCAATCCATAGGATGATTTCGGGTTCCGGGCGATTGGAGAGAAGACAGTCGCTTGAAACAGTTGTACATGCATTGCACACTGCTGGGTCTGCGTCTGACGGAGAGTGGCTTTCCAATGGCAGTTCTGCACTCATCATTTCTTTTATATCAAAAGTTTCCGCAAGCGTTTCCACACGTTTCATGCGCAGTACCTTAAACAGCCGCATGGCATGCCGCTTTCTGCAGAATGCGCGCACGTACCATGTATATTCTTTAAAGAGGAGCTGTACGGGTTCCACACATCTGCTGCTCATTTCCCCATGCTGTCCGTAATAGTCGAATTGCAAAACGCGGCGGTTTAGAATGGCGTCTTTAATCTGCTGGAATAATTCCTGCCTGCGTCCGCTCCAGTCAGAAAAGTCTATGGCAACCCAGTTTTCCGGTTTTTCCATGAAAAAGTCGCCAAGCTTTTCCAAAATTGCTTCTTCTTCATGGACACCCGTCTCCCGAAGGCTGGTCAGAGCGGCAAGAATCTGTTTTTGCTCCTGCTTGGAGACCAGCAGCTTGTTGAGGACAAACTGTTCCGTGAGTCTGATGCCGCCGCCTCTTCCCTTGGTGGTGTAGATAGGGATTCCCGCCATGCTAAGCGTTTCGACATCGCGGTAAATCGTGCGCACGGACACTTCAAACCGTTCTGCCAGTTCTGCGGCGGTTACTGTTCCTTTATTCATTAAAATATAGATGATGCTGAGCATTCGGTTAATCATGGCTGGATTCCTTTTTCAAATTGACGTTTTTGGCATTCGTTAAGTGCGGTGAGTTCTGCGTCATATTTTAATCTGCGTCCATGCTCCTTTTTTAAACCGCGTTGAGGCAAACAGGAACCGCGAAATCTGATCGGCAAGCACACCCAGCCATATCCCGACAATACCCAGTCCGAACACGTATCCGCCCAGATAAGAGCCGGCAGTCCGGATAAAAGTCACGCTGATTGTGGAAGCAACCGCAGTATAGAACGTATCTCCCGCGCCGCGCAGACAGCCCATGTATACGACCTGACTAATCTGGAAGGCAACAACGAAGATGATAACGCGCATGATACTTACGCCGATTGTGACAATGTGCGCTTCCTCAAAGAAGAGACGCATAAGCGGCGCGGCGCCGACAAAGTAGAGTACCGCGAGGCATACGGAAATGACGCCGCCGAACATTCGGCAGATACTTCCGTATTCTTTGGCAAGCTTTTCGTCTCCTGCACCGAGGCTTCGACCAATTAATGCTACGGCGGCGGCCTGCAGACCGTCCCCGAAGGAGAAGGATAATCCCATGATATTCATACCGACCTGATGTGCCGCCATGGCGTCCGTCCCCTGTTTTGCCGCCATGATTGCCGTCATCATGAAACCAATTCGCATCAGAAGCTGTTCAAAGAAAACGCTGTAACCGACTTTGACCAGATTTACGAAGCTTCCTGCAGCCGGAAAAACACGATTTTTCATGATATATGGCAGGCTGATGAAGCCGTCCGGTTTCAAGATGGAAAAAATGCTCATGATACATGCGACGACAGTACCTAAGACAGTCGCTAAGGCAGCGCCGTGAATGCCAAGCGCGGGAAATCCGAAATGTCCTCCAATCAGCAGATAGTTAAAAATGATATTGACCGTATTGGAGGTCACGTTGGTGCGCATGGTAATCTTTGTGTTGCCGGCGCCTCTTTGCGCGGAATTGATTCCCATCTGAATACAGTTGAAAATCATGCCGCCCATGATAATTTTAAAATAGGCGACTGCGCTGTCGTGCGTTTCGGGTGTGGAGCCGCATAGATGAATAATCGGGCTGGCAAGCATAACGAATAAAATGCTTAATACAACTGCGGCAGCAATGATGAAAACAATGGCAGTGCTCAGAATCCGATTGGCTTCCTCTGGGCGTTCCTCGCCGCGCCTTCTGGCAACGAGTGCGGAAATTGCTACATTTAACGCAAAGAATAGAGACAGCCCGATGAATTTGGGCTGTGTCGTAAGACCAACGGCGGCGACCGCATAGGAGCCTAGGGAACTGACCATCAGTGAATCGACCAGTCCGGCAAAGGCAACGAAGAAAGATTCCACGATGGAAGGCCATGCCATATTAAAAGTAATACGGATATTTTCCCGGCTGTGCCGGGGTTTATTCCTTTGCTTTGACAGTTTGTTTTGCTCTGTTGGCAACGTTGTCATAATCATATTCCTCTGTTTTATGTAATCATGATAGAGAGAATTTTGGCTTTACGGTTCCGTTTCAGCTCCACTAAAGTCAATATTTTTCTCTATGAATGCAAATATTTTTGTAAAATATGTGCGCGGGTCAAAGTCCATCGCATTCGCATGACCGGCGTCTTTGGCGATGTAGAGTTCCTTTTTTCCGGGAAAGGCTTTGTATACTTCATAGCCCATGTCCGTGGGAACGAAATCATCTTTCTCCCCGTGGATAAAAAGCATCGGTTTGTTACAGTGCGCAAGCTGTGTAAGAGCGGATGCTTCCACATAATCATAGCCTAATCTGTGCCGGCTGATGGCGCGGCAGGTATGGAGAATCGGAAAAGCAGGCAGATGATAATCTCTTTTCATGACGCAGGCAAAGATATCCCAGACGCTGGTGTAGCCGCAGTCCTCTATGTAGCCAACCACATGGTCAAGATTCTTGCCGGCGGTCATCATGACGGTGGCGCCGCCCATGGATACGCCGTGCAGAATGATTTTTGCCTTAGGGTCGCGGCGGATAATCCATGCAATCCACTCGGCAATATCTTCTTTATCCAGCCATCCCATACCGATGTATTTGCCTTCGCTGATGCCGTGTGCGCGGTTATCGGGCAGCAGTACATGGTATCCTTTATGATAGAAGACTGCGCCGTATGGCAGCATAAAGTGATGGCTGTCCTTATAGCCGTGGATTGAAATAATCCAGCGATGGGTATCGGCGTCATGCATGCGGTATTTTGCCCGTAAGATTAAGTTGTCGCGGTTGGTGATGGATGCGTTCTTCATGGTCTTTTCAAATCTGGCGCCCATCGACTGGAGCTTTCGCTTGTTTTCCATGTACAGTTTCTTAGCGGGAGTATCCGCAATGCTCTCTGCGTTTGCAGGAGACTCCCGCGGCGTTTCGTTTCTATTTGGAACCGCCCTCAAAATATTTTTGATAAAAATAAGGCTGACTCTGCGAAGAACCAGAAGCAGGGCGGCGAGTAAGAATACGATTTTGCGGATTGTTTTTTTCATGATAGTACCTCCTAAAGTATTCACTTTTCAATGTCATACTTATAGTATATCACTTTAAAATGAGATTCTGTAGGGGAATGGATATCTTTTTTAAAGCGGATTTTTAAAATGGACCGTAAAGATTTCGCTAGGAATGCCGTCTTGTATGTGATATACTGTTAATCGTAGATTTGTTGAATCGTAGTCCGTGGAGTGAGAGGGGAAAGCGCCGCGCATGATGATAAGTAATGCTGAAAGCTGACGCGCAGTTTCACAGAGCTTTCGTAAGTTGTTGCACGGATGACACAAAAGAAAGGATATGTGAGAATGAAGAAAATGTGGGAGAAGTGGACGGGCATCAGTCTCGTCAAACGTATTATCGTAGGATTGGCAATCGGTGTGGTACTTGCACTGGTACTTCCTAAGGCTTCCGGCATCGGGATTCTGGGAGACGTGTTTGTGGGAGCGCTTAAGGCAATCGCGCCGCTTTTGGTTTTTTTCCTTGTTATGAGCTCTTTGTCAAATGCGGGAAAATCACACGGCGGTGTGATTCGTACCGTTATTATTCTGTATATGTTCAGCACCGTGCTGGCGGCTGTCATCGCGGTCTTTGCAAGTATGATTTTCCCGGTGGAGATGGTGCTTCGCGAGGCAGCGGACACGGCGGCTTCGGCGCCGCAGGGAATTGTGGAGGTGCTTAGCACACTCCTTATGAATGTTGTTGCAAATCCTGTGTCTGCACTGGTGAATGCCAACTATATCGGTATTCTTTCATGGGCGGTGCTCCTTGGCGTAGCATTCCGTGGCGCCAAGGATACGACCAAGGCGGCTCTTGCCGATATTTCGGAGAGTATTTCCAAGGTAGTTACAACCATCATCAATCTGGCGCCGTTCGGGATTCTGGGTCTGGTATATACGAGCGTCACAACAAGCGGTCTGGAAACTTTTACGGTATACGGCAAGCTGCTTGTTCTGCTGGTGGGCTGTATGCTGGGCATCTATTTTATTACCAACCCGATTCTTGTATATTGGTGCATCAGAAAGAATCCCTATCCGCTCATCTTTAAATGTCTGAAGCAGAGTGCGATTACGGCATTCTTTACAAGGAGTTCGGCGGCGAACATTCCGGTCAACATGAAGATTTGTGAAGAGATGGGCTTGGATAAAGATACCTACTCCGTGACGATTCCGCTCGGTGCGACCATCAATATGGACGGTGCGGCAATCACGATTACGGTGATGACCATGGCGACTGTACATACCCTTGGCATTCCGGTAGATATCCCGACAGCGATTATCTTAAGTCTGCTGGCTGCTCTGGCGGCGTGCGGCGCATCCGGTGTGGCGGGTGGTTCTCTGCTGCTCATTCCGATGGCATGTTCTTTGTTTGGAATATCTGATGCAGTGTCCATGCAGGTGGTGGCAGTTGGATTTATTATCGGCGTGATTCAGGATTCCGTGGAGACGGCGCTCAACTCATCTTCTGACTTACTCCTGTCGGCATCGGCGGAGTTTAGGCAGTGGCGTCTGCAGGGAAAAGAAATCAAGTTTTAAGATTATATATAGATGGAGGGGCATATGGCTAAAATCGTAAAGCAGATTAAAATAGAAGAGGATGGAATGTATCTGGTGTTTGGTGTGACAGATGAGGAGCAGCTAAAGCTTCTCCATTTTGCCGCCATTCCCTTTTGTGGCATAGAAGACAACGAGCAGTATATACAGGAAGGTTTCCAGCTTGTTCAGGTGAATTTTTCGGGATATAACAGACCCTATGAGAAACATGGCAATAAGCATATTGTGACGGCGCCGGGATATCTGCTCACCTACGTCGGCATGGAAGATGGGCGCAATGAAATCGGCAGACGGCTTGTGATTACCCAGAAGGACAGCCTTACGGGGGCAAAAGTGATATCTTACCTGCAATTTTATACCGGCACGTCTACTGTGCGCATGTATCATGAGGTGGTGAATGAGGGAGAGGAGGAGCAGACGTTAGAATATATTTCTTCTTTTTATTATCTTGGTATTGAGAAGGAAGGGAAGACGAGCTCTGATGAAAAAATGAAACTTACCTTTGCCTGCCACGGCTGGCAGAAGGAGATGAATTTCCGCACCGTGACATTCCCCCAGATGGGACTCGGACAGACGCAGCCTACGGTGAACCAGCGGACATCGTGTACCTTTGAGCTGACCAATACGGGGAACTGGTCTACGAAGAAATACCTGCCGATGGGATATCTGGAAAATACGGAGGCTGACTGCGGATTGTATTGGCAGATTGAGCATAACGGCTCTTGGCATACGGAAATCAGCGATGTGAACGGGCATTTCTATCTGGCGCTCAGTGGACCGACGGAGGTGCAGTCACATTGGTTTAAGATTCTAAAACCCGGAGAGCGTTTTATGACGGTTCCGGTGGCAGTGGGTGTTTCAGCGGCGGACTTTAATCAGGCGATGGGACAGCTTACAAGGTATCGCAGGATGATTCGGCGCCCCAACAGGGATAATGAGAATCTGCCGGTTATTTTTAATGATTATATGAATTGTCTTTTTGGCGACCCGACCACGGAAAAGGAGATTCCGCTGATTGATGCGGCGGCTGAAATCGGCTGTGAGTATTTCGTCATCGATGCGGGCTGGTATGCGCCCGGAGAGTGGTGGGACAGTGTCGGTGAATGGCAGCAGTGCAGGGAACGTTTTCCCGGCGGAATAGAGGAAGTGACTGCATACATCAAGGATAAGGGCATGGTTCCCGGAGTGTGGCTGGAACTGGAGGTCATGGGAATCAATTGCGAGAAGGCGAAAAGTGTGCCGGACGACTGGTTTTTTGTAAGACACGGCAAGAGGGTCTTTGACAGGAGCCGCTATCAGTTGGATTTCCGCAATCCAGCGGTGATAGAGCATGTCGATGAGGTCATTGACCGTGTTGTGAATCAGTACGGTGTGGGTTATATCAAGATGGATTATAATATAGAGCCGGGCATTGGTACGGAGCTTTATGCGGACAGCGTGGGACAGGGGATGCTGGAACATGAGAGGGCTTATCTTGCATGGCTGGATGGCGTGTTCGAGCGCTATCCGAATCTGGTAATCGAGAACTGTTCCAGTGGAGGGCTGCGGACAGATTATGCCATGCTGTCACGCTACAGTATACAGTCCACATCCGATCAGGAGGATTACCGTAATTACGCAACAATTGCCGCGAATGCGTGCGCGGGACTGACGCCGGAGCAGGCGGCAGTGTGGTCTTATCCGTTAAGAGACGGGGACGAGGAAGAGACGATCTATAATATGGTCAACGCCCTTCTTCTGCGTATTCATCAGAGCGGTCATATTCCGCAGTTATCGGAGGGGCGCAAGGCATTGGTGAAAGAGGGCATCGCCTATTATAAAAAAATCCGGGCAGATATCCGCGTAGCGGAGCCGGTCTGGCCTCTTGGACTGGCGGACAGTCTGGATTACTGGCTTACTTCTGCATTGAAGACGAAAGAGAAGGTTTATCTTGCAGTCTGGCGCAGGGGTGGAGCGGAGGACACCTGCCAGATTCCTTTGGACAAAATCATTCCGGCAGGGCATAAGGCGGTGGTGCGGCTGGCATATCCGGAAAGTACGCTGGCAGAGAACGTGGAGTATGCCGTAACAGGACAGACACTTTGCGTCACCTTTAAGATGCCGGTTATGGCGAGGATTTTTGAAGTGGTTTTGAAATCTGTCCGCTGAGGAATCCAAAATTATCGTAATAGTTCAGTCATCAATGTCAGCTATACCATTGCACAGCGTCTGGCAGGATGTAGTTGTACGAAGGACCGTTGGAAAACGCCGGTACTTAGCAAATGAGTTGTGTAGCAGCTCATGCGCTTAGTACCGTTGCGTTTGGAACCGAGCGCAAGCGTGTCCTTCGGATAACTACATCCTGTCGGACGCGTCCCAAGGAATGAATCGGCATGGAAGACTGAACTTTTACAAATTACAAATTATCAAACGAAAGTAAAGAGTTGCCATTTACTTTAGCCTACTACTGTGATAAAATACAACAGTATTTTGATTTTAAGTGAAGCGTGGAAGTAAATGTGCGCTTCAGAATGGAGGAGAATTATGAAAAAGAAACTTGCACTTATGTTGACACTTGCTTTGACAGTGGGAACAGTACTTACAGGATGCGGTAAGGCATCTGATGGCGCGGCGCCGGCGGCTGCTGACAGCGCTCAGACGTCGGAGGAGAGTGATGTTGCTTACATTCAGGAGAAAGGAACGCTGATTGTGGGAATTACGGAGTTTGCCCCGATGGACTATAAGGATGATTCCGGCGAATGGATTGGTTTTGATGCGGATATGGCTCGCGTTGTGGCAAAGAAGCTTGGCGTGGAAGCACAGTTTGTAGTAATTGACTGGGATAACAAGATTATGGAGCTGGAAGCCAAAAGCATCGATGTTGTATGGAATGGTATGACGCTTACTTCTGAAACAACATCTGCTATGGAGTGCACAAGACCCTACTGTAATAACGCACAGGTTATCGTAGTACCCGATACTGCAACGGATACAGCAGATTTCGTATATGCGGTGGAAGCTGGTTCTGCAGGTGAAGCGGCAGCGCAAGAGAAAGGCTTTCAGATGAATGTGGTAGCTTCTCAGGCGGATGCGTTGATGGAAGTTGCTTCCGGTACATCTGATGCGGCAATCATTGATTTACTTATGGCAGGTGCGATGATTGGTGAGGGTACAAGCTATCCGAATATGAAACACACAGATGAACTGACTACGGAAGAGTACGGCGTAGGCTGCCGTAAGGGTTCAGATTTGGCGGCATATATCAATAACGTATTTTCAGAAACCTATGCGGACGGTTCCATGAAAGAAACGGCTACCACTTACGGCGTGCAGGAAGCGCTGGTAGAACAGCCGAAGGCTGAGTAGCAGTGTTCCAAGTTACCCGTTTTACGGGTGGCGGCTAAGACAGAAGACTTCTGTTGTTTCGGTTTAGGGATACAGACCGAAGCAACAGGAGATTTTGATTAAGGAGAAGTATTTATGTTTTGGAGTGTTACACAATCACTGCTGGGCGGTCTGCTTACAACGTTTCAGATTTTTATCTTTACTTTGTTGTTTGCATTGCCGCTCGGTTTGATTCTTGCATTCGGCTCTATCAGTAAATTCAAACCGCTGCGTTATCTGTTACAGGTGTTGGTGTGGATTATCCGTGGCACGCCGCTTATGCTGCAGCTTATTATTATATTTTATGGTCCCGGTTTGTGGCTTGGGCATAACATATGGAGCGGTAACGAAGCAGGGCGTATTACGGCTACCGTTGTGGCGTTCAGCATCAATTATGCCTGCTATTTTTCGGTCATCTTCCGCGGAGGAATCGAGGGTGTGCCGGCAGGACAGCGTGAAGCGGGGCAGGTGCTTGGGATGACCAAGACACAGATTTTCTTTCAGGTAACACTTTTACAGATGGTGAAGCGTGTAGTGCCTCCGATGTCCAACGAAATCATTACGCTGGTCAAAGATACTTCACTGGCGCGTATGATTGCAGCGTATGAATTGACTTTTGCGGGATATTCTTTTATGAAGAGTAATGGTCTGACATGGCCGCTGTTCTATACGGGTGTATTTTATCTGATTTTTGTCGGTGTCCTTACATTGTTGTTTAATTACATAGAACGAAGACTGGACTACTTTAGGTGAGGTATAGAAATGGCAATTCTTGAAGTGAAAAATATAGGAAAACAATTTGACTCCACCAAGGTGCTCGATGATGTCAGCTTTTCGTTGGAGGAAGGCAATGCGCTGGCGATTATCGGCTCCTCCGGTTCTGGTAAAACGACGCTTTTGCGCTGCCTGAATTTCTTGGAGACGCCCGATCAGGGTTCCATTATTGTCAAAGGTGAAACGCTCTTTGACGCGTCTATGTCTTTGAAGGAGCAGGGAAAAAATCTGCGCACGAAACGTCTGCATTTTGGGATGGTATTTCAGTCATTTAATCTGTTCCCGCAGTATACTGCGCTTGAAAATGTTACGTTATCCGAGAAGCTGCTGGCAAAAGAAAGAGCAGATTTTAAGCAGAATAAGAAGGAGATTTATGCCCAGATAGAACGGCATGGTGTAGAACTTCTTGACCAGATGGGGCTTGCGGATCGCATGACCCACTATCCTCATCAGTTGTCCGGCGGACAGCAGCAGCGTGTGGCGATTGCGAGGGCGCTTGCACTCAAACCGGATATTCTCTGTTTTGACGAGCCGACTTCCGCCCTTGACCCGGAATTGACCGGGGAAGTGCTGAAAGTCATCAGAGGCTTGGCGGATCAGAAGACGACAATGATTATTGTTACACATGAGATGGCTTTTGCCAGAGATGTGTCGGACCAGCTTATTTTTATGGACGACGGGGTTATCGTGGAGCAGGGCGACCCCAAGCAGGTGATAGACCATCCGCGGGAGGAGAGGACAAAGCAATTCCTGACCAGATATGCGCAGGGATAACAGAACGGAAAGAGTATCGTATAGAATTTTGATGAAGCCTTTTATCTGACAGGAATCGTACAGGTAAAAGGCTTTTGATGTTTATGGACGTATTAGAACAAGGTAAATGTTGACGAAAAAATATACTTATGATAAACTTTATCAAAAGCATATTTTCTATGTGCAGGGTAATAGAGTTATTGTTGTCCTGTATTCTTAATGGGATATTCCTATCATAAGAACAATTCTATGTGACTGGCAGAGTATTATACTGACTGTAGTCATAAATTCAGAAAATTCGTGCTTTTATATTTCACATGATAAGAAGCAGGAGTTTTCGTGGATGCTCCTGCGTTACACGGGAGGAATTGCATATGGGACAGGATATGGAATGGAAAAGTTTCTTTTCAGACGACGAGCGGTATGTCTATTATATTTTATCATACCGTCTCATTGCATGACTATAGAAATTAGTCTATGATGATTGCAGGGAGGTGGATGGAATGGCAAATGAGGATAAGAAAGATTTCAATGCGATGCTGCATAAGGCTTCGGATATGCCGAAGATACAAATCTTAACGGATACAGCTTCCATTAAGAAGTATGGCGGGGAGAAAATGTTTTTTGCGCCACCGATTAGTTATGATATGCTCATGAAGAGGATTCCGCACGGTAAGGTGGTGACGGTCGGTATGCTTAGAGATTATCTGGCGAAAGAAAATAACGCGGACTTTACGGATCCTATTACGGCTGGAATTTTCGTTTCTATTGCGGCGTGGGCGAGTTATCAACGCTTGGAGGATGAAACACCGTATTGGAGAACGCTTAAGGCGAACGGAGAACTGAATCCGAAGTATCCCGGTGGAATCGAGGCACAGAGACAGAAGCTGGAGGCGGAAGGACATACGATTATCCGAAAGGGCAGGACAAATATCAGATATTATGTGGAAGATTATGAGGATGCGGTCTTTATATTGGAGTAGTCGTTTTTTTTTATCATATTCCGAAGAGACAAGAGAGGAAAGTAAATATGGATGAGAAGATGGCTATAATAAGTGAATATAAAAAAGCAAAGAAGATGTCAATCATAGCAATTGTTTTGATTGTACTTGCTTTTTCCTGTCTGATTGTGCCGGCGTTGATACAGTATTATGACGATTCTGCTAAGCTGTTTTTACCGGTTATTCTGATTGGTTTTTTTGGTGGTAACACGATTGCGCTGATTCTGCTTGTGAAGGCGTATCCGGCGCTGCTTGCCGCAGACTGCAGGAAGATGGATGAACGGTATGAGAAACAGGAGCCGTCGCGGATTATGCTGTCGCCAGAATCGCTTGCACAGATATTTCAGGATAACAAATTTAAGTATATGAAAGAAGGATATTATAGGAAGAAAACCTTTTCTTTTTTGAAAGATTCGGTCTGTTACTATGTCCGTATAACAGAAGACATGGATGTTGAGAATGCCATGCGGCGGGAAATAGAACGTTTATATCAAGTGGGAAAAAAGGATAAAAATCTGTGTATGCTCTTATTTGTGTGTATGGACGAAGTTGGTGAGTATGCAAAAAAGCAGATTAAGGAACTGGGCAAGGGAACCATCGTCATAGAAAGCGTGATGAATTGTAATATTTCTCTGACGGTACTTGCGATTGCCGTAGACCGTAGAAGAAACACAGGATACTATATGGAGATAGGAAGGCATGGAATGTTAACATTATATTCTTACGGGTGTAAGATGCTGAGGAAACTGTTCGCAGATGCGGAGGAGCAATGAAACTTCGGAATCAGATAAGAATCTCCTGCTCCCGGAACAGTTCGTTCACAGCACATATGTAATCCGTGATTCGGTTAGCCTTGCGGATTCTTTTTAAATATTTTTCAGAGTTTGTAAAACTCTGACTCATATATGTCCAGAGTTCTTTCATTTTGAATAGGGTAGGAGAGTCTCCGGACATAATTTTTAGATACCCGTCCAGAATCTCGTCGTGGAAGGCACGCCAATGTTCTTTAGAGACGATTTTACAAGCAGAGCAGGGCTGATTGTTTGATAAAAGCGCAGCAAGCGCCGGATTCTGAATGATACCCCGCCCGATCATCACACGTTCTGTATTTGCCGACAAGTCTGTTTCTGAACTAGTGGCATGTACGGAGGCATTGACAGTCGTCATAATATCTTCGAGATCTTTTGCAGATACGATATCTCCGTTATAGCACAGGGGTATTTGAGAGCTGTTTCCGACAGGGGAGCTCGTCCATAGGCGCTCGATTGCTTTCACATAAGCTTCGGGGTGTGTATTTCCGGTATAAAATTCTTTCAACAAGCGAGTGTGAACGATTAGTTCATGAACCGGATACTTCGCATAAATAGTAAGTAGATGCTCCCATTCCGACAAATCGGATACGCCGAGACGCGTCTTGATTGAGATTCTCAGAGGGCACTTATCATAAATTTCGTAGAGAAAGGCATCCAGTTCATCGGGAACGCTTAAGAAACCGGCACCCCGTTTCTTGGCGGTGACAGTGCCGGACGGGCAGCCGAGATTCAGATTGAGGGTGTCATAACCATAAGTGGAGAGTTCCTTTGCCACGGCAAGAAACCTTCCGGCATGGTTGGTGAGCACCTGCGGTACAAGCGGGATCCCGGCGTTATTTTCCGGTAAAATATCGCGAAGCTCCCGTGTGTTTACCGATTTGCGGCAGTTTCTGTCAGAGCCGGAGCCTTGATTTAGAGCAAAATTTTTATCACTGATAAAATTTTTATCTGCAATAAAAGGGGTAAAATATTTGTCGATTCCGCCAAAATAGCGTGCATGGGCGTTGCGGTATATGTAGGTGGTAATGCCCTCTAAGGGCGCCAGATAATATTGCATTGTCGTGGCTCCTTTCATAAAATGGCGGGATATAATCTGAACAAACTAATTTTCCCATGGGGCTTCATTTGGCGTAAACAAATTTTCTCTTGTTATATTTTGCAGCCATTTACCGCTGCGGTAGCGTTTGATGACCCACGGCCATTTTACAAATTCGTCGGTACACAGTAGGAAGTAGACCACTAATACCGGTAGTTTCAATGCAAATGCCGCGATAAATCCGAGTGGAACGGCGTAGCACCACATGTCCACAGTGTCGCAGATGAGTCCGAAGCGGGTATCGCCGCCGGCACGGAAAACGCCTGCAATCAAGGTTGTATTTACTGCGGCTCCCATCACATAGTAAGTGTTGATGAGAAGCATGTATTTCAGATAATGCATTGCGGTGTCTGACAGGGAGGCGAAGCGCAGTACGAAGGGGGTTGCGATAAGAATCAGCACACCGCCGATGGCGCCGGTAATGACTGTCAGTTTTAATAATTTAGAGGCATATTCCTTAGCACGTTCCATATCGCCTTCGCCCATTACATTTCCGAGCAGGATGCCGCCTGCGCTGGCAGTGCCGAAACAGAGCACGGTACCGAAGTTACGGACAACGACTACAAGCGAGTTCGCTGCCACAGCATCGCTTCCCAGATGACCTAATATAACTGAATACATAGAGAAAGCGACGCTCCATGAGATATCGTTGCCGAGTGCGGGCAGGGACAATTTTACGAAATCCTTTAACAATAGTTTGTTGCGGATAAACATATAAGCAGGATTCAGCTTTAAATCTTTGCTGAATACAAAGGAAACGAAAATGCAGCCCAGTAATTCCACAATACGGGAAAGTGCGGTGGCAATCGCAACGCCTGTAGCCCCAAGCTGCGGCATTCCGAAAAGCCCGAAGATAAACACTGCATTTAGGAATATATTAAGTGAAAAGGCAATGATATTCAAAACCATGGAGATGGTTACCTTTCCGATGCTTCGCAGCACGGCGAGATAGATTTCTATGATACTCCAGCACAGATAAGTGACGGACATTACGCGCAGATATCCGGCGCCGATATGAATCAGTTCCGCGTCGTTGGTAAACAGTTTCATCATCAGCTCCGGTGCAAAGAGAGCAAATCCAGAGAAAAACACTGTGATAAGAAGAGAAAAACGCATGGCAATTCCTTCGACTACGCGGATTGGCTGCAATTCTTTTTTGCCCCAGTATTGTGCGCACAGTAAGGTTGCACCGGTTCCCAAACCGTAGTAGACCATGAAAAGTACACTGGCATAGTTGGACGCCAGCGACACAGCCGAAATAGAAGACTGACCAACATAATTGAGCATGACTACATCCGCCGAGTTGACGGCGGCGCTCAGCAGGTTCTGGATAACAATCGGTACTACGAGTTTGATGATTTGGGAATAAAATCTGTCCTTCATGTTTAACCTCATTTCTTCGTTGCATTTATCTTAAAGGCAATCTATTATGTACTGATAAACAGGATATGTTACTAAGAATACTCTCAAGTGGTTCTTCTTGTCAATACTGACATCGTATAACACTTCAGTCTGCTATGTCAGTGGAACCATTCGGACATATTTGACAGGATATCGTTATCCAGCGCTCCTTCGTATAACAATATCCTGTCAGATACTTGAGCTTGTTATCAGAATACTATGCGGAATCTTAAATTTATGATACAATATGTGCAAAGAGCAGAGTCAAGTGCCCGAAGGAGCACCTGCCGCGTTTACATGGACAGGGGATTATTCGGGGATTTGAAGAGCGAAGCGAACCCGGGAAACCGAAGGTTTTTCGGGTTTCTGCTCAGAGACATTGTGAGGAAAGCAGAATGGCGTTTACTTCTTTTGAATTTTTAGTCTTTTTCCCGGTCGTTGCGCTGGCATATTATATCATTCCAAAAAAATTCCGTTCCTTATGGCTTTTGTTTGCCAGCTACTATTTTTATATGAGCTGGAATATTGCATATGGCTGCCTGCTTCTTGGCATGACGGTCGTAACGTATTGCTGTGCAAGAGGGATCGCATGGGGCAGCGGTGGAAAAATGTCGGAAGAGCGGAGAATTTGGCTGAAAAGAGGCGGTATGGTACTGGCGGCGGCTTTGACATTCAGTGGACTGTTTTTCTTTAAGTACGCGAATTTTCTTGCCGGTAATATCAATGCGATATTTAGGAGGCTTCATTTTAATGGGCAGATTCCGATGACAGAGTGGATACTGCCATTAGGAATTTCTTTTTATACCTTTCAATCTTTCGGATATTTAATGGATGTATACCGGGGGAAAACGGAGGCGGAGAAGAATTTTTTCCGATATGCGTTGTTCCTTTCCTTTTTTCCGACACTGGTGTCAGGACCGATTGAACGTTCCGACAATCTGCTCCTACAGCTTAAGCAACCAGAGCGGACGGTATTTCGGGCGGATAATCTCAAAAGAGGCTTGTGTCTGATGCTGTGGGGATATTATCTGAAACTCGTTATGGCGGACCGCATGGCGATTATTGTCAATTCCGTATACAGCAGGGAAACGGATGGGATTTATGTTTTGATTGCAGTTCTGCTATATGGGATTCAGATTTACTGTGATTTTGCCGGATATTCTTATCTGGCGATAGGGGCGGCAAGGGTGATGGGATTTACCTTGGTCGAGAACTTCCGCGCCCCGTATTTGGCACTATCAGTCAGTGAGTTCTGGAGGAAATGGCATATGTCATTGACGGGATGGTTCCGGGATTATCTGTATATCCCTCTGGGCGGGAGCAGAAAGGGAAGAATCAAGAAATACCGGAATATCATGATAGTTTTTCTGGTCAGTGGTTTGTGGCATGGCGCAGGATGGAAATATATAATCTGGGGCGGCTTGAACGGATTCTATCAAGTCATAGGGGAATTATTAAAACCGCTTCGCGAGAAGGCAGATGCTGTATTGTGGCGGGGGAAGGGTAAAAAAATTCGAGGCATATTGTGCATGGCGGGTACGTTTTTACTGGTTGATTTTGCATGGATATTCTTTCGGGCTGACAGCACAGGAAAGGCGCTTGGTATCTGTAAAAAAATATTGACGGGCGCCCATTTGTCAGCGCTGTTTGACGGGACGATGTTTTCATTTGGTATCAATCAGGCAGAATTTATATTTTTGATGTTGACGATATTAGTGCTTTTGATAGTGGATGTGCAGCATTATCGTCAAAAACATATTTTGGATTTGATGCAGGGATGGCACTGGGCAGTGAACACCTGTCTGTGTGCGGGGCTGCTGATGGTAGTTCTTATCTTTGGGATTTATGGAGTAAGTTATGATGTGGGAACGTTCATTTATTTTGCCTTTTAAAAAAATACTGCTTTTTGTAGGAATTGTGATTGTTGTCGTAATGGTCATGGATTATTTATATGTGGACGATACAACTGATTTTAGCAGAAATATGATGCATGAATTTTATGGGCAGGAGGAAAATATTGACCGGCTATACATTGGTTCATCTCATGTTTTTTGTGGTATCGATCCGACGATATTGGATGGGATTAACGGAGAAAATAATTTTAATCTTGCGTCGGATGGCCAGCCACTGATTGCATCTTATTATTTACTCAAAGAAGCAGATAAAAGGCATGACATTGAGCAGGTATATTTAGATATGTATTATAAGTGTACAACACCGGGGATTGGAAATCTGCATGACCCGGATGCTCTTCAATATAGCTGGGGTGTCCTAAATCAGATGAAACCGTCTATCAATAAATTTTCTTATATGTTAAATCTGAGTGAACCAAGGTATTATTATCTTTCGTTTCTGCCCTTTATGCGTTACAGGGATGAATTGTTTCACAGAGATTACATTACAGGCATTGTGCAGGCTAAACAGACAGAAACATGGAAAAATTATGAGCATTACCGTATTAAAAAGATGGAAGACCAAGAGTATGTCATGCAAAATGCGGTGAAAGGCTTCTTGCGTAATGATGCCATACCGGAGACAGGAGGCTTTTACGAGCAGACGGAAAGCGGCTGGCCGATGCTGACTGAGAATCCCATTACAGAGGAATCGATGGAATACCTTCTGAAGATTATAGATTATTGTGAGGAGCATGAAATTAAGCTGACTTGGATGAATTGTCCGATTACGGATTACCAGTTAATCCAGAGCGGTTCCTATGACAATTATGTGGAACAGATGAAAGTGCTTTCAACAGAGTACGGCATTGCCTATTATGATTTTAGTCTTTGTAAAAGAGAATATCTGGATTTGTCCCCAAACAAATTTTGGCTTGATAAGGGACATTTAAATACGGCTGGGGCAGAAGTGTTCACACAGTTTCTAGGCGCATTTTTTCAGGCGGAGGAAAATGGAGAAGATACCTACGCGGATTGCTTTTACGATAGTTATGCTGAAAAAGTGAGCGATTTGGAAGAGGATATTTTCGGGCTAGATATCATGATGTCCGATGAATATGAGAAGTATCTGCCAGATATTGCGCCTGAAATATGGGAAGAATACGTCATCTATAAGATTCGGCCAGTGACAAATGCAACGGCTGACGAGGTCGAAATCCACGTCTGCAAGTTTCCGGAGGAAAGGGACAAAGCGGATTACGGAAGGAAGGATTATACAACGGAGGAAGAGTTGGAGATAATCCGAGACGGAAATGACGGATATGTTATATTGCATACTGACGAGAAAGGCTATCTCTATATAGAGGCTAAGCTGGTAGATTCTGATGAAACAAAAAACTGGGTTGAAATTGAACTCAAATAGTTTTTTCCTCCGCGTTTTTGTATTCCAGCGGCGTCATTCCGCATTCCTTCTTAAAATAGCGCGTAAAATGGGAAAGATTCGAGAAGCCTGCCTGTACGGCAGCCTGTCCGACCGGAATTTTCTCCACACGGAGCAGGTATTTGGAACGTTCGATGCGTGCTTCTAACAGTTCGGACTTTGGCGAACGGTTGAAGAAGAGATTATAATAGTTGTAAAACTGGCTTGTCCCTAGATTTGTCAGAGCCGCCATGCTTTCCACGCTCCATTCCTTGTCAATATGCGTCAGAATTTCTATGCGCGCTTTTTTAAATTGCTCATAGAGGTCTGCGGGGAAATAGGAGTCCTTCGGATATGTATGTAATTGTCTGGAAAAAAGGATAAATAGAAGATGCATCAGTTTATCAAGCTGTTCTTCGTAGTGTTCCTGTTTTCCGACGCTTTCTACATAGATATATTGCAATAAAGTATTCAGGGAATCCGGGTCCGGCGGATAGACGATCCGGTTGACCGGCAGATCATAGGTTTTCAGAAAGTCGTTGTCATCGCAGGAAAAGTGTACAAAGCTGTTCTTGAACCGTTTCACGGCGCGGTAAGTCTGGGCGGTTCCGGGTGTGTATAGGATGCAGGCGCCTTCGCGGGTGATGCAGGTGTCGGCTTCCAGATGCATTTTCATAGGCGTCATAAAGTAAAGAAACAGATAATCTCCGCTTCCTTCGGGACGGTCAATTCTGTCATAATCGGGATTAAAACGGTTATGGTCGCAGTATCCGATATGAAACATGGGTACAATCTCCTTTTTGTTTATATAATAGGAAACTCCGCCAAAGCATAAGATAATCTGCGTAGCAGATTTTCTTGTATAATAGGAAATTCCTACGTTTATGCACGAGTTCGCGAAGCGAATCTCGCAAACGAGTGAAGCTCGTTTTTTTCTAAGAAATCTAAAAATTATCATAAAGAAAATCGGAAAAAAAGTCAAATAGAACGGAAGAAAAGATATAGATATCATCCTCTTTTCTGATAGAATGAAACTATCATGATGTTGGGGTCAAAATGAACTTTTGGTAAATTGAGATGGCAGATTGCACAAATTGCTCT
>CANOEC010000024.1 GCA_947564735.1 uncultured Lachnospiraceae bacterium
TAGTACTTCTCCACGAAACAGCCTCTGCTGTGAGTGGCTAGAAGTACTTCTCACACTATTCTTGCGGATAGAAATCAGCCATAATCAGTCTGACTAAAAGGTCGGAATACATTTTCGCTCCCGTCTCCGATAAGTGAATCCCGTCTATCATATACTCATCGGAATTATATGCATTAATCCCGCTTTCCTCCATCGCATTATAGAAGATTACGCCGTCTTCCTTATGCTGCTCCGCCACATACCCGCATACTCTTGCATAGGATACCATAGAACCGTATCCGTAGTCTATAGAATAACTGTCGCCTACAAATGTTTCCCCATCAAATATCTGGCAGAAATGTGGTGCGATCATGATAATCTTAGCATCCGGATATGCATTGTGCAACTGTATCACCGCCGAATCAAGCGCTCCCGCATAAGTCCGTATGGCATCCACATCCCTGACTCCGCCGCCTTCCATATACTTGCTGATGGGCACCTGCGAAAGAAAATCGTTAATCCCATATTCTATCACAAAATAATCGGTTTTACTGAAATCACATTCCTTCAACACTTTTCCCGCGTTGTAGCCTTCAAAAATATCGGGCTTGATATCTCCTTTCATCGCATGGACAACGCCGAGCAGCGAACGCGATTCCCACATGTCATAACCTGCCGGTTCATTCGCAAGCAGCGCTGCCGTCGTTCCTCCCATCGCCATATTATAAACCTCGGCGTTACAGGCTGCTCCTACTAGGTCAGCCACCCCGACCGTATTGACATCCTCTTCCGTAATGCTGTCGCCCAAGAACACAATCTGCATTGCACGGGCATCGCCTGCCGTATTATCCGAGACAACCGGCGCCAAATCCGATGCTGATACACTGTCCGGGGCTTCAACTGTATTGGTCAGCGTCTTATCCGGTTCCGGCTCCGCCGCCTGTTCCACGCCTGCCGTGGGAATTGTTTCCGTTCCCACATCCGGTTCCCCCTTTAACTCATTCCATTCCGCCTTCAGTTCCTGCACGGTCTGATGATTCTCTTCTTCTAATGCCAGCCGCTCCTTTTCAACCCGCATCTGCGCCTGCCCATAGATAATCTCTATAATCGCCAAAATGCAGAATCCGATCAGCACGGTAAGTAATAGTACACTGCTGTTATGACTGTTTCTCCTTGCACTTCTTCTATTGTCCATCTCTCAATCCTGCCTTTCTGAAATACTGATAAACATATACTTCTATGGTCAGCATATCACTTTTTCATCGCTTTGGGGAAATTCTTTTTCATAATTAAGAAACCTTTCAAAATTCTTAAGAATTGGGGATGATTTCTATTTGTAACCAGTCCCTGTTATAGTATATAATAAAAAAAACAGAAATATGCACTACATACCGATACAAAAGAAAGGAATCCCTTATGTCACTTGTTGTTCAAGGCTCGCAGCCCTCTCCCGCCACACCGGTTCTGTCCGATGTCCTAACGCGCAGAAGATATGAAAATAACGGTTCTTCCTCCTCCACATGGCAGTGGCGGCTTTTTTTTCTTTTGTTCGTCATTGCATTTTACGGCATAGAACTATTATGGGTTCATCCGGTAGACGGCATCAACGATGACTGGGGCATGTACAGTACCTTGTCAGGCGCCTATCTGGGCTATCCCGAAGCGCATGTTCTTTTTTTCCTATATCCTTTGTCATGGCTGCTCGCCAAGCTGTATGGGCTTTGCAGCTTTATCCCATGGTTCGGCATTTTCCAGCATGCCGTTCAGATACTCAGCCTCTATGCGGTCTATCATCGCAGTATGCAGATATGGTACCGCCACAACAGCCCTGACAAGCTATGGAAACCGGCGCTTACGCTTACCTGTTTTCTATTCTTTCTTGTCAACCTCAATGTGATATCCGAAGCGCAGTACACTACGACCGCCGGGCTTTGTGCCGCTGCAGCCGTATTCTGTTTTGTGACGACAAAAACCGCTGCTTCCACGGCTTCTTTTTTGAAAAACTGTATTCCGACATTTCTTTTTGCATGGATTTCTTACAGTATGCGCCAGAACATATTTTATCTGATGCTTCCAATGGCGGGAACCCTCTGGATTGCCAAGTGGATTAACGCATACTGGAACGGTTATAGGCAGATAGCCCGCAAGCTTCTTTGTTTTGCGCTGATTCTGCTTGCCGGTATGGGGATTCTGTACGGGCTTCATGCCGTAGCGTACTCTGAACAAAAATGGTCCGATTTCCGCAAGATCAATCACTACAGAGAACGGGTCGGCGATTTCTATACATGGCCGGAATACGAGGAGTGTTCTGCCGCACTGGAAGAACTGGGCATTAGTGAAACCGAATACAGTTACCGCAAAGGCGGCGCGCCCCACATCGGCTACAACATGTCCGTGGAAGACTGGAAGCAGATGCACGATATCGCAAGGGAATGTTATCTGGCGCGCACCGATACCGTTTCCCGTTTAAAGAACATTGTAAAGGGCAGCATTATGGTCTTTATCTATAAAGACGGCATGCAGCCTGCCAATCTGCTCGCACTGTTTCTCATGCCCTTGACCCTGCTGCTCATTTTCATGCGCCGCAATCTGCGTGCACTTATGGTATTTATTCTATATTTTGCCGGACGCATGGTCAGTTGGGGGTATGTTCTGTACGAGGGACGTTTTCCGAAACGCATCATACAGCCGCTCATCACAATGGACTGCCTTGTCCTGCTCGGCATCCTGCTAAGCTTCAATCTGCTGCGCGCCGAACGTGCCAAACGCTATCTTGTCGTCTTGCCGGTCATTCTGCTCTTGAGCGCAGTCTCGCTGCTCATTACCAGACATGATATCGACAGAAACTACCGCGTGCATGAGGATACATGGAAGGAACTTAAGGCATACTGCCACTCCCATCCGGAGAATCTCTACATATGGACTTATAGTTCCGGCACATTGGAGAATTATTGCGAATCGCCATTCGATATGACATTAGACACCTACAATAATTTTATCTATACAAACTGGGGCGTTGTCTGCAATCCGAATACCAAGACCAAGCTGGAGCAGTACGGCGTTGAAAACTTCGGGCAGGATTTGGCGGACAGCAACAACACCTATTTTATCTTACAGGAAGCGCCTCATAACGATGAACATCCCGTACTTATGTACTTCCGGCACACTTACGATAAGAAATGTGAAATCATAGATACATTCACTGCAGGGGATACGGTCTATGCGGTGTATCAGCTACAGCCCACAAACTAAACCCATTCCAATATCAGAACAAAATGCCTTCGGCATTATGTTCGGAAGAACCTTCGGTTCTTCCACTTTTGTCGAAGTTTCCTAATCCTACAAGAAAAAATCGAGCAAGCTCGATTGCGAGATTCGCTTCGCGAACTCGTGCACAAATGAAACATTCTTCCACTCTTTGGCGAAATTTCCTATTATATAAAGACGAACGCCCTTGACACTGTGCTGCAATTGTCCAAGGGCATGTTTGCGCCGTTCCAGTAATCCTGCCTACTCCGTTTTATTGACTCGTCTGGTCACCAGCATCAGACGGTACTCGAAATCCCTTCTGTTCTTTAACGCCATATTGGACAAAATCAAGCCCGCAAACAACGACTGTATCGCTGCGAGTCCGATAAATCCGCAGACGAAAAGCGTCGGGAAGCGCAGTACAAGCCCTGTCTCAATATATGCAATCAAAATCGGGATAAACAATACCACCGCGATAACCGCCAGAAAAAGCGAACATACTCCGAAAAATCCCAGTGGTTTATAATCCCTGTATAATTTCAAAATCGTATGCAGCACCTTAAAGCCATCGGAAAATGTATTAAGCTTCGATTCGCTTCCCTCCGGTCTGTCACGGTAATCCACGATGACATTCTCAATCTGCATATTGTTGTAGACGGCATGAATCGTCATCTCCGTCTCTATCTCAAATCCCGTGGACAACACAGGGAAGGTCTTCACAAATCCGTAACTGAATGCCCGAAATCCGGTCATAATATCCTTAATCTCACAGTGGAACAGCCGGTTGATACTGCTTCTGACAATGGTATTGCCGAAATTGTGGAAGGGCCTTTTATTTTCCGTAAAATAGGTGGAAGAAAGCCTGTCACCCACCACCATATCAGCATTGTGGCACAGTACCTTCTCCGCCATTTCCCCTGCATACTCCATCGGATAAGTGTCATCGCCGTCCACCATGATATAGCACTCCGCCTCAATCTCGCGGAACATCCGGCGTATCACATTCCCCTTGCCCTGCATATGCTCATATCTGATAACGGCTCCCGCTTCCCTTGCAAGCTCCACGGTCCGATCCGTAGAATTGTTATCATAAACATACACCACGGCGTCAGGCAATGCGGTTCTCGCATCCCTCACCACCTTGGCAATCGTTTTCTCTTCATTATAGCATGGTACCAAAACAGCTATCTTATCCATCTCATTATCCAACTTTCCGGTCATAATCCCTGTATCACTTCAGCAAGAATTACAGAGTAATTCCTGCTGCGCAAGCCGTTTGGCTTGTGTATATTTTATCATACTATCTTATTCTTTACTATCTGTTTTCCTAAAATCCCTGATAGATAAATTCTCCTGCACTGTATCCGGGACCATAGCAGCCAAGTAAAATCACTGCAAACAACAGTGCATACCAGACAATCCAGCGCACAAGCAGCGGCTTGTCCGCTATCCTGTCCCTGACGGTGCCTTTGCTTTGCGCTATAGACACGGCATACAAGACAAACAACGCCGCTACGACAATCACCGCCTCAATCGGGTCAAGTCCCAGACTAAGCAACGAACCGTCCCACAACACAGAAGGGTTCCAGACACATACCGCACCCCGAAGCATCTTAAAAGCGTCTCCCACCGATGCGGCGCGGAAAAATAAATCTCCGATACATACGAGGAAAAATGTCCGCACAATCCGAATCACTCTGACCGCCTTCCCACCGGCGTCTATATGCCATCGCTCCATCAGACGCGCACAAGGCGGCGCTAAAAGCTCCTCCATCACAATATAGAACCAGTGGAGCAGACCCGATCCAATCACGAACTTCCAGTCGCCTCCATGCCAGATTCCAACCGTCAGCCAGAGCACGAACATTGCCGCAAACGTTGCATACTGCTTTCCCTTTTTCTTACCAAACTTTTTCTTCCATGACTGATTCAGATTCGTAAAAAATTTTGTGCGCAGCACAGGATAGAACACATACTCCTTCATCCACACGCCGAGCGTGATATGCCATCTGCGCCAATACTCGGCAATACTGCCCGCAAAAAACGGCGTCTGGAAGTTCTCCGGCAGCAGAATGCCGAAGCTCTCCGATATGCCCAGAACAATGTCCATGCATCCCGAAAAATCCGTGTAGAGCTGAAAGGCATAACATGCAGTAGCAACCCAGATGAACATACCCGGATAACCGGCATACCCGCCATAAACCGTATCCACCAGCATTCCCAGCCGCTCTGCAATCACAAGTTTCTTAAAAAATCCCCACAGCATACGCTGCAGTCCTCTCGTCACTCTTCTGTAATCAAAGGGATGCGGCTCAAAAAACTGTTCCCCGTGCTCTCTGTATTTGAGAATCGGTCCCGAAATGATAACCGGAAAGTACATGCCGTACAGCATCAGTTTGAAATAATTCTTCTGCGGCTTGGCAATTCCATAGTATACGTCAATCACATATCCGAGCAGAGAAAAGGTATAGAACGACACACCCAGCGGAACCAGGAAATCCACGCTCTGAATCAGTTCTTCGTTACTTCCGAATAAACGTGCAATACCGTCAATCGTATAAATACCAAAATTAACATATTTGAGCGCCACCAGAATGCCGATGTTGACCAATATAGTCACTATCAATATCCGGCGCCTCCTTTTTTCACTTAGGCAGTTTCCCTGCCCGTTCTCCTCTTTTTCTTCCCGAACGGAAGAAGCCGTCAGCAGACGAATCCCCACATAGCACGCCGTCACGGAAACAATCGGATAGAGAATCAGCATACCGTTTCCGCCAAGAAGATAATACGCAATACTACACACTAACAAAAGCCCCCACTGCATTTTGCCGGGGAGCACATAATATAACAGTAATAAAACTGCAAAAAAACACAAAAAATAGAATGACGTAATTCCCATGTCTGCATCCATTCTGATAGACTGATACATCCGCAAACTTTCCCTATATCAGAATGCGGAATTATTTAAATTTTATCACAGAAACAACCGAAAAGAAACCTCTTTTACATCTCTTTTACGGACAGGATTTTCAATTTGCATATTTCATATAAATAGAGTAGAATTGCTATAGCCAGCATACGGCACGTCATGCAGCGCAGGAAATCTGCCGCGCGAGGAGAATGTTTATGTTATTTAATTCTGTATCTTTCGGAATATTTATCATTATCGTATGGATACTTTACTATCTTGTACCACATAAATACAGATGGATTTTTCTGCTTGCCGCCAGCTATGTATTCTATATGAATCTTCATATCGGCTACGGCATTTTGCTGTTTGCAGCAACGGCATTGACCTATCTGCTTGCCCGCAGGCTGGAAGCGGCGCAGACAGACGCCGCCAAAAAACGCTGTCTTTTGGGAGGCGTTCTGCCACTCGTGCTGATACTGCTCTTCTACAAGACTGCGAGTCCCGTAATCGAACGGCTGAATCTGCTGATCGACGCAGGACGTCTTTCCATCCAGCCCCTCACCGTGAGGATTCTTCTTCCCGCCGGCGTCTCCTTCTACTTTTTCCAGTCAATGGGGTATCTGATCGACGTATACCGTGGCAAAATAAAAGCGGAGCGTCACTTCGGTTATTATGCTCTTTTTGTATCATTTTTTCCCCAGCTTCTGGCAGGACCCATCGGCAGGGCAGACAGCCTGCTGCCCCAATACAAGAAGAAACGCCCCTTTGATTATGCCAGCGCCACTTACGGCTTAAAGCTCATGACGTGGGGATATTTTAAGAAGCTTGTGATTGCCGACGTCTTCGCCGGCATCGTCAACAAAATATATGATAACGCGCACGCCTATGTGGGACTTGTCTTTCTCATTGTTACGGTCATGTTTGCCATCGAAATCTACTGCGATTTCTCAGGCTATTCCGATATCGCAATCGGCTGCGCCAAGCTGTTTGGCATCGATCTGATGACCAATTTCAAGAGTCCCTATTTTTCCTTCTCCATCAAGGAATTCTGGAGCCGCTGGCATATCTCGCTCTCCTCATGGTTTCGGGATTATGTCTACATTCCTCTCGGCGGCAACCGGGTGCCGCGATGGCGCAACTATCTGAATCTGCTGCTCACCTTCTTGGTGAGCGGCTTCTGGCACGGAAGCAGCCTCACCTATCTTCTCTGGGGCGGCATCCACGGCATATTACAGATTATCGAGACATTTATCTCGACCTCCTATTACAAGGAAAAGAACAAGGAATCCGTTAAGCGGCAAAAACGCTGGTGGCAGCTTCCGCTTACATTTACTCTTTTATGTTTTACATGGATTTTCTTCCGCGCTAACACGATAGAGGACGCCATCTGGGTCATCTCGAGGCTTTTCTGGAATCTGTCCGATTTTGGAAGCTACCTGCAGACCGCCATTATCTGTCTTGGCGTCTCGCCGGCTGCGGCAATGGGCATGATACTGTCTGTCCTCGTACTTGCCGTCTATGACTTTGCCGCCCTAAAATGTGACGTAATCGCCGCCTTCTCGAAGCAAAAATGTTTCATCCGCTGGCCGGTGTACGTACTGTTCTTGGTTGTCATTGTCCTGTTTGCCCCCAAAGGCGTTGCCACTGAATTTATCTATTTTCAGTTCTGATAAGGTCTGACATCCGTGAAACAGCCCGGCACAGACAGGTAGACCGCTGACAGAATTTGCGCAGAATCAAAGAAAGGAATTGCCATAGCTATGAAAAAACAATATGACATGTTACGTTTCGTATTAAAATGCATCCTGCTCCCGGCAGCGGCTGTGCTCATCATCTGCCTGCTGAACAAGCCTTACAAGGAAATCAATGAGCAGAAGTATGCAGACATTGCCAAATTCGGTATGCTCGGACACACGTACCCGGAAGTCCATCTGGGTAATCTCGGAAGCTCCCACGGCGCCTATGATTTCGTCTATGACAACATTTCCGTCATGGGCTACGCCTGCTTCAACTTCGCCAACACCAGCCAGAGTTATGATTATGACTACGCGCTTTTAAAAGAATACGGGCATTATATGACTGACGGAAGCGTCCTGTACATTCCCGTATCCTACTTTTCCTTCAACAACGAAGTCGTAACCGAAGAGGAGGCGGAAGCATTGAGCGTCCGCTATTACCACTGTCTTTCGCCGGAAAACATTCCCGATTACGACCCCTATATAGACCTGATCACCAACAAAATGCCGATTCTGTCCGCCGGGCAGGATATTCTGAAGCTGTTTCCTGCCTTAGATACCGCGTTGACTGCCCATGCAGCCAATGATGGAGTTGACGTGGAAGAATTTGCCAGAAGGGCGAAGGAACGTTACAGCAGACATTTTGACAACAAAGACGAGTATTTCATGCCCGAACGAATTGAAGAACTGTATGCCATTATCAATTATTGTAAAGAAAACAACATTACACCGGTTCTGATTACCACACCCTTTTCCCAGTACTATACGGAACTGATTTCGCAGGAATTCCTGCAAGAGTTCCATGATACCGTCACTAAAATTGCAAGTGACACAGGTGTCAACTATTATGACTATTCCCATGACGAACGCTTCGGTACACATCTGGAATGGTTCTCGGACTCCGACCATCTCAATGAGGCAGGCGCCGCATACTTCTCACAGATACTGTGGTCCGAAATCGAAGAAATAAAACGCTACCACCCGTCATGACATCGGACAAATTGTACAGCGCTGCCGCCCGTCATGGTCCCGGACAGCCTGCTCGGAGCCGCTCCACCTTCTGCGTCTACAACGCGCGCAGCCGGGAAACCGCATCCATCTCCACATGGCGGTCGTCCCGCAGATAAAAGTCTTCCGCCGCCTCTTTTCCAATCTCCGCCGATACTTCCTCCGGAAGTGTCAGACCGGGATGAAACAGAATTTCCAGCGTCCTGCCGTCGCTTTTTGCTTTGGCAGCTATCTTCGGATACAATCTGACAATCCTGTCATAATCCATGTGCCCGCTCATGACAAGCCCCCAGAGATACATCTGCTCCATATGATGCGCTTTCGCGTAACGGTCCGCCTGATGGGAATAGATAAAAAGCAGTCTGTTCTTCACAAAATTAATGGGACGATAGGTCTTCCACAAGGAAATCTCCGTCAGAAATGCCCCCAGCATTTCCTTGGAATTGCGGATATACTCCACTTCATACCGCTCCTGTGCAATCACCTCGCACAAAGCCTCCCACACCACCGGAATCATATGCGCGTGCTGGTGGGAATCAATGCGGATACCGCTCTGCAAACAGGCAGTGCCGCTCTTTTTTGCTATCTCCATGGCGTTCGTAACAGCATGGTTCACCCTCTCAATCTGCGCCTTGATTTCCCTTTTCAACTGTTCCTTCGCTGCACGTCTCTTCCATGGCAGATAAGACAACAAAAATACACCGCCCCATGACAGTCCCATCAGTCCGCTTCCATCCGCAAGCAGAGGAACCTTTCCCGCTCCGGCAAGACTGCGCCCTTCCACAAAATCTAAATGCACCGACATCTTCGGCAGAAATGGCAGCGAAGGAATCGATGCATACAATAATTCCATGCATTCATCAAAACAGGACATGTTTGGCACAATGCTGATACTGTCCAGCTCTCCTTTTTTCATGCAGGAAAGCATATCCTTTGACGTATTGACCGTCAGGGCATAATCATCGGCGTGAATATCTATTTCAGGCATCTTTCTCCTCCGTTTCACAATCAGCCTTCCACACAACCGTATCAATGATATAACGCGGTCTGTGCTTCGTTTCCATATAAATCTTACCGACATACTCGCCGATAATTCCCAATGACAACAGCGTAATCCCGCCTATCAGCAACGAAACAATCATGGTAGTCGTATAGCCGGGGACATTTTTCCCCTGCATCCAGTCAACCAGACTGATGATACTCATAACGAAACTGAAAACAAACACAATGAAGCCAAGCGCACTAATCATGCGCAGGGGTCTGGTACTCATGGAAGTAATCCCGTCCATTGCCAAGGTCATCATCTTACTCAGGGTATACTTGGAATGTCCAGCCTCTCTCGCCTTCACATCAAAATACACAACGTCTGAGGCAAATCCCATCGTTGGAATCAGCCCGCGCAGAAACAGATTCGTCTCCTTATATTCCGCCAGCGCGTCCAGTGCTTTTCTGGACATCAGGCGATAATCCGCGTGATTGGTAATCACCTTGCTGCCAAGAAGATGCATCAGATTGTAGTACAAGGTAGCGCTGCCTTTCTTAAACACACCGTCGGAATGTCTGTCATTGCGCACGCCGTACACCACTTCACTGCCATCCATATAACTTTTCAAAAATTTATCAAGCGCCTCGATATCCTGCTGCAAATCTGCGTCAATCGTAACGACTGCGTCCGCATACTGTCTCGCCGTCATCATCCCGGCAAGAATCGCGCTCTGATGCCCATAATTGCCCGAAAGGCTGACCACGGAGAAAATCCTGTCCTGTGCCGCCGCCTTATGCAAAAGCTCCAATGTGCGGTCCTTACTGCCGTCGTTGACAAACATCACTTTACTGCCAGCGGCAATCTGACCGGCATTCATCAGCCGCCGAATCTTGTCTCCAAGCACCTGCGCCGACTTCTCGATCACTTCTTCCTCGTTATAGCAGGGTACCACCAGATATAAAACCGGCACTGTCCTTTTCTGTACTGTGTCGTTTGCGCAATCCTGCCTGTTATCTGTTTCTTTTTCAGTCATACTTCTATCATGCCTCTCTACATGTCATTCGCTCTGCCAGCGTTCGTCTGCCGCACCTTCTTCACATGTCATTTCCTTCACTGCCATTTGCCTGTCGTGCCTTCTTCGCATGTCATTTCCTTCACTGCCATTTGCCTGCCGTGCCTTCTTCGCACTGCGCTTACGCCTAAAAGCTATACCCGATAGTATTCGCGGTACCACTCCACAAATCTGCCAAGCCCCTCTTCGATTGTGGTATCCGGTTTAAAATCATAATCCCGCATCAAGTCCTCGACATCGGCATATGTCTGATACACGTCTCCCGGCTGCATCGGAAGAAATTCTTTCTTAGCTTCCCTTCCAAGACACCTTTCCAAAGCCTCGATATAATCCATCAGTTTCACGGGCTTATTATTACCGATATTGTAAAGCTTATAGCTTACGCCCTTGTCATTCTGAACCGGCGGGTTACAGAGAATGTTCTCCACACCCTTTACAATATCATCTATATAAGTAAAATCCCTGTACATATCGCCGTTGTTATAAATCTGGATTGGCTCCCCGGACAGAATCTTCTGGGTAAATTTATAATATGCCATGTCCGGTCTCCCGAAAGGACCATATACTGTAAAAAACCGCAGTCCCGTCACCGGAATATGATACAGCTTGCTGTAGGCATGCGCCAGCAGCTCGTTGGACTTCTTCGTTGCCGCATACAGACTCACCGGTTCGTCCACCTTATCCTTTGTGGAAAAAGGAATCTTCTCGTTACCGCCGTACACGGAACTGGAAGACGCATAGACAAGATGTTCCACCGGAAAATAACGACACCCCTCCAATATATGGAAAAATCCCATCATATTCGACTGCATATAGGCATCGGGATTATCAATGCTGTACCGCACGCCCGCCTGCGCTCCCAGATTCACTACCACCTGCGGCGCATATTCCTGAAAAAGCCTGAACACATCCGACTTATCGCTTAAATCGCCTTTGATAAATGTATAGTTTTCCCACTGCTTCAATATCTGCAGCCGGTCTTTCTTAAGCTGCACGTCATAATAGTCGTTGAGATTGTCGAAACCGATCACTCGTGTGCCTTTTTCCAAAAGACTTTTCGACAAGTGGAACCCTATAAATCCGGCGCCGCCTGTAATCAGATATATTTTGTCGGTATTCAGTGTATTCATGTCCTCTCCTATCTATGCCGTTATCGTCCGATGCTGTAGTATTCCACGCCTGCGTTTTTCATCGCTTCTACGCCAAAAATATTGCGCCCGTCATATACAAGCGGTATCTGCATCTTCTCTTTGAATGTCTTAGGCGCAACCGCTTTGATTTCTCCCCACTCCGTAAAGATAAAACAAATATTTGCGCCATCGAGCGCTTCTTCAGGGGTCTGCACATATTGTATGGTACCCTTTTCTATCTGCCCCTGCGGATATTTCTTTCTGAAATTATCTTCCGCCACCGGGTCATAGGCATAAATATTCGCACCACTCTCCAATAATAGCTGCACGTTATCTAAGGAAGGCGCTTCCCGCAAATCGTCCGTACCAGCCTTGAACGCCAGTCCCAGCACTGCAACCTTCAGATTCTGGAAGGTAATCATACGGTTGCTCGCCTTGTGAAACAGTTTCGTCTTCTGTTCCGCATTCACGTCCACCGCCGCCTCCACGGTACGCAGGCGGTATCCGTTCTGTCTCGCCAGATATTTCAGCGCCTTGGTGTCCTTCGGGAAACAGCTTCCGCCGTAACCCACACCCGCATTCAAAAATTTTGCACCGATTCTCGCGTCGTAACTCATCCCCTGTGCCACAGCGTCGATATCCGCGCCGACCAGCTCACATAAGTTGGCGATATCATTCATATAGGAAATCTTTAATGCCAGAAAATCGTTGCAGGCATACTTAATCATCTCTGCGGAACGTCTGTTTACGGATACAATCGGCAGTCCGAACGGCTCATAAATCTTCTTTAACTTCTCCTCAGCCTCCTTGCTCTCCGTTCCGATAATGATTCTCGCCGCATGAAGCGTATCATGCACGGCGGAACCCTGTGCCAGAAATTCCGGGTTGGAAGCCACTTCAATCTTCACATCCCTTGTTAGGAAATCTCGGATAAACTGCTCCACCTTATCATTCGTCCCTACCGGAACCGTCGATTTCACGACTACCAGACAGTCCTTCTCCACGGATTCTGCAATCTGCCTCGACACCGTAGCGATATAGCTCAAATTCGCGGAACCATCCGGCTGCTCCGGCGTTCCGACCCCGATAAAGATGGCGTCAGCGTCCTTATAAGCGCTCTTATAGTCTGTTGTATAATGCAGTCTTCCCGTTGCATTGTTCTTCTGCATCAGCTCTTCCAGACCTTCTTCATAGATTGGAGACTTGCCGCCCTCCATCATTCTGACCTTTTTTTCATCCACATCCACGCAGGTAACGTCATGTCCGTTCTCTGCAAAACACACCCCCGCTACCAGACCTACATACCCGGTTCCTGCTACCGCTATTTTCATTTCACTTTTCCTCCATACCTGCTATATTTTTTCTTTACTGACAAGCTTTTTTATTTTTCGGACACCCCGTTCCCAAAGGGTTGGTCCGTGATATTTCCTTGCCCTTTCTTCATCAAACATCCCTGTCAGTTCCGGGTGACTGTTGACACAATCCCACCAGAGATAACCCAGATTCGCATCATAATATTTCCACGGTTTATCCCCGGCATAATGGATAATTGCCGGCTTATCGAGGGCTTCCCGACACTCCGCCTGTGTCAGGATCCCTTCACTGACAAACCTGTCATAATCTTCCTCCTTCATATTGGCAAGACGATTGTATCTGGGTGACAGATAGCGTATCGCATCCTGACAGGTAAGATTTAAAATATCCTGATCCTGATAATACAATTTCTCTTTCGTCCACCTGCGCCATTGCTCTTCCAGATTCCTCCTGCGGATTTCGGCAAGATTTAAAAGCGTCACGCCGGCGTTGATATATCTTCCCTTCATGCTCTCCAAAGCTTTCCAGTAGGGTCTGTCGCTGTTCCACTCCCATTTATCCGAAAAATTTACCGCGCCCTTGACCGCCGCAAGCACATATCCTTCCATCGGCGTCCGCCAGATTTCTTCCGGGCTGTCCACAAAAAGCACATCCACATCCGTATAAAGTATCTTATCTATTTCCGGCAAAATCCGGTGAAGCGCAAGCCGCAAATAGGTTCCCGCCGAAACGCCCCTGACTTCATAGGCATCCTGATAAGGATTCTCCACCGCCCTCATTGTCAAAACTGCTCTTTTGCCTGCACCTGCAATGATACGCCCAAGCTTCGGCTCAATGTATGCCGCCTCTTTTGTGCAAACACAATAAATGTGGTACTCCTCATCACCATCCGCCGCACAATCCAGCAATGAAGCCAGCGCCACCTGCACCTGCTCGGCTATCTTCCGGTCAAAACAAAATGCTATATTCATGCACATATCAATTTCCTGTTCTTGCTTTTATCTACACCTGCACTCGTTCTCCACTTCCCACGCGCAAGTTTGCGTAGCAAACCTTGCAAACGAGCTCCGTGAGGTTTTTCTACTCCATCGTCTCTCGTTCTCCACGCGCAAGTTTGCGCAGCAAATCTTGCAAACGAGCTCCGCTCGTTTTATTATAGCAGACTTTCCTCTCCATTGCGACATTAATTTACGAGTGATTCATTCTTCGCAATTCTTGCGCTTCGTCTAAAAATCAGTTAAGATAAGATTGTTATTTATTAATTTTATCATTTATCATAAGGAGCAGCCATGAACGAAACCCCTTTGTTAAGCGTCATCATCCCGGTTTATAATGTAGAACAATATTTGTGCCAATGCCTTGACAGTATTCTGGCACAGGATTTTGACGACTACGAGGTTATTCTGGTAGACGACGGCTCCACAGACAAAAGCGGCGTCATCTGCGACCAATATGCCAGAGAGCATACCGCATTCCGGTGTATTCACAAGGCAAATGGTGGACATACCTCTGCCAGAAAATGCGGCTATGAAGCCAGCCGGGGAGAATATATTTCCTTCGTTGACAGCGATGACTGGATTGCACCCGATATGTACCACAAAATATGTCAGGTCATCCGTCATACACATGCAGACATCATACATTTCGGTTATATTGCCGCCATGCCGGACAAAGAAGAAACATGGCAGATACCCTTTTCTTCCGGATGCTACGATAAAAAACGCCTTGAAAAAGAAATATACCCGCGTATGCTTTACGCCGGTACCTATTTTAAATATGGTATTTCACCCAATCTCTGGAATAAAATATTCCGTCGTGAGCTGCTTAGGAAACATCTTTTCCAAGTTCCAAATGAAATTACTGTTGGTGAAGATGCCCTCACCACCTATAGCTGTATGCTGGAAGCATCTTCCATGTATTTTATGGAGGAAGCCTTCTATTATTACCGCAGCAATGACAGCTCCACAAGCCACAGTACGGTGCCTTTTAGCCGCTTATCGGTAAATCACAGAATGTTTGATACGCTTCACAGTACAATTGATATCTCTTCCTATCCATATATGGAACAGCAGATATATTATTTCATTGTATATCAATGCCTTTTGACCTATGTACTTGTTTTCCAGAACATGACACGCGCGTCACATAATTTCCAACCGGAAAACAATTTCCGGCAAGCCTTTCTGGAAGAATGCAGATATCCTTTGATTCATAAGGCATTCAGCAGTATACCAGTCAAAGCGATTGGCGGTATGCATAATAAGCTGTATGCCCTCTGTGTCCGTCACGGGCTTGCCGGGTTATTCAGATTTTTATTAAAGCGACAGTAATTATCAGTATTAACGTTTTTTGACACAAATACGAAGCTATACAGGAAACCGCCACACAAAATATTGTGCTTTTTCATATTTTTTTCTATATTATACGCTATATATTGACAATTTATCTGTCCTATCCTATACTGATAATAAGTATGGGAGGCTGTTAGTAATGACAAAAGAAAACATCATTTTATATGCCAGATTGCTGCGCAGCATCTTCGAGACTACAAATGCACTGGAAATTGCCCGTCAGTTACAGTATGAAGTACATTTCGTTGATGCAGATATCCGTTCTATCAAGGCAAACACGTACCGATATGAAAACGGAACCAAAGCAATATTCATAAACAAAAAATACGATGATATCTCCCGGAACATCCTATGCGCCCACGAGCTTGGACATGCGGTTTTTAATCATGAATACAAGCATAATTATAAAGATAAAAATCTGAAAAACGAATATGACGTAAACCTTTTTGCAGTCGCTTTATTATTTGATGATTCTTTCAACATTCCTCTTGTGAAAATGAGCAATTACACCCTGCAAAGCATACTTGATAAAAATATTAATCCCCCTGCATAGGGGGATTATTTTTATCCTGTTTTGCCATGTTACTGTTCTTCCCTTCCACTTACAGAACCGGCGTCTCTCTATGGTATCTGCGTCGAAGAAAGGACACCGTTTTCATAAATATCTGTCCGTTCCAAAACGCTGCTGTTTGTGGCTTCATCATAATGATATATATTCTCCATATAGGAGTTGGTATTACTGTCAAAGCCTGTAACGCTCGAATACTTAATCAGCTGATTATTATCATCATAATATTCGACACGCAGTAAAGTCGATTCATCATTATCATATATAGACGTTGTATGATGATAGCCGTTATTATTGCTTACAGGAGCATTGTTTTGACTGACAGCCGCACTGTTATCAACCTGCGCTGCATTACCGTTTCCCTTGACGGTATCGACAACATTGACACCATTATCACTGTTCAATCCAATAGCGGCTGTCGGAGTATCATTTACAGGACTTCCCTTTTCAGTATCAGCATAAACTGTCCTGCTTCCATCATTTGTCTGCACGCTGCCTGCTGTATCGGCGCCCGGAGTCTGCATACTTCCGCTGCCTTCTCTGCGAACATCAGAACCCAAAACGCCAGCCTTTTCAGCCGCTGCAATATCACTATATCCCTGTGCCGTTCCCTGTGTACGGTTCTCTTTCATACCAAACTTAATATAGTGCTCAACGATGGACGAGATATCATAACCATAAGCGTCTTTTACATCACCATATGATTCCGTATACATGATAGGGTCAAAAAGAACGCCCTTCATTCTTCCCTCAAAAACTCCTATCGTCAGATAGTGGTTTACATAGGCATATTTATCATTTCCAAAAGCCTTCGCCAAATCATCATACGCTGCCTTGTATGCTTCCACGTCAATAACCAGACTCTCCTGCTGATTCTCTATCAATGCTCTTGCACAATCATTTGAATATGGCTCTGCAGCCGATACATTCATCATATTGCCAAACAATACGCATACTGCTGCTCCTGCCGCAATTTTCTTTCTGATTGCCATTCTTACATCCTCCCGCCCCATTTTTTTAATTGTATCTTACTATAATTTATTTCGTCAATTTATTTTTTTTCTTTAGTCCGACACACGATTACAAAAAAATTCTCTTCCGCAATCCCTTGGCGATTCGTGTTACTTTATCATGCTGCCCTAAAACTGCCGCAACACCCGAAACGTCCTTTTCACCGTAATCAGAAAAGGATGCGGCACCCCGTTTTTCTTAAGCGCCATATATCCTTCCTTGAACGATACCAGATAATTGCCAAGTCCAGCATTGCTTGTCCCGCCATAGAACATGGCAACGAGCACTTCCGGCACGTATGCTAAACGATTCTTCCCATCTTTCAAAAAACGAACCATAAACTCATAGTCCGCGGCACAACGGTAACTGATATCGTATGTGCCATACTGCTCGTAGACCTGCCTTTTTAGAAACAAGGTAGGGTGCCCCGGCATCCACCCGTCCGCCAGCCTTCCCTCGCCCATATGCCAGCTTCTCACAACACGTTCGCCATCCGTATATACCAAGTCGGAATGGGCGCCGATACATCCTGCCCCGCCCTGTTCTATCGCACGCACCAGCTTCGTGAGTGCATCCGGTGCACACAGTCTGTCATTACAGACTGCCACGATATCTCCGCTGCACATGAACCATGCCTTGTTCATGGCATCGTAAAGTCCTCTGTCCGGTTCGGATATCCAGCGGACGCTGATTGCATGGTTATCCGCACCTGCAGCCTGCATGGGGATAACCTTCCCTCCGGCTGCATCCGGATACTGCGCTGCAAACTCGCGGATAAGTTCAACCGTCCCATCCGTAGATCCTCCATCCACGATAACCACCTCTATTGGCGTATAATCCTGTTCCTGAATGCTTTTTAAAGTGACCGCCAGATGCTCTTTTACATTATATGTCGTTATGAGTAAAGATACTTTCTGCATATGCGTCCTCATTCTGCTTCAAAATAGAGCGTATACCGCTACAAAAATCCGTATGCTCAAGCCTGCCGATATGCTGTTCCAAGAGCGTGGTATCTGCGCACAAATACATTACCTGTTTTTCACCGTAAGGAAGCTGCCCAATCCCCAGCTTTTGTTCCAGTTCTTCATTATCCTCCGGCATCTGCCCGTCCTGATACTCCTTTACCACCCGGTAAATATCTTTGATGTAGCTGCGAAGCTCCCGCGCCTTGCCGCTCCCCACACAATAAACTTCCCCGTCTGTTCCCTTTGTTCCAAGCGCATAAAAAATTGCTGCTGCATCCTTGCTGTACAAATAATCCCACATCTGCTCTCCGGGCGTAAATGCAGTAGGTTCATCGTTCCAGATTTTATGCACCGCACTCATAACCATCGTTCCGGCGCCATCATAAGGACCATATACACTTAAGATTCTTGTCCAGATATGTTTCATCTTCTTCTGGCGACAAATAACGCGGCTCATCTGTCCTGCGCACAATTTCGCCATACCATATCCGTTCTCCGGATTCACCGGAGTATCCGGAGAAAGCTTTCCTTCTTTTCTACCATATTCTGCCTGCGAACCTGCCCCGATAAACGTATGGCATCCTAACCGCTGCGCCAATTCCACCGCATCCATCGTGAACATGATATTATCCGTCTGCAGATGCATATCATTTCTTGCATCCCCCACAGTTCCGTTCCATGCAAAATGATAAAAAACATCATAGGCTTCTGCCGGGCTGTTCTCCACAAACAGCTTTCGATACTCGGATAAATCCGCCTCCATCACCTCAACATAGGGTGAAGCAGGGAGATACTTGATTCTTGCAGAACCTCTATGACAGATTGTCAGCACCTGCGTCTTTTCCTCTATACATTTCGCAATCAGAGCCATGCCGATTGCGCCGGTCGGTCCGGAAATTACGATTCGTTTCATCTTTATATCTTCGTCTTTCTTACTTCATCATATTTTAAAAGCCACTCGTCCAGCCAGACGCACTATCCTAAAAATTCATGCACCACTTCAGGCACCCAGAAACTCCCGTATCTGTTTCTCCATAACCTCCTGTACGGATTCCCCGTCGCGATACGCCACAGTCCACTCGATAATCATTTCCATCGCCTTCCCCACATTCCAGACTGGTTTCCATCCATACATTTTCTTCAATTTTGCGCAGTCTAATTTCAAGAAATTCGCCTCATGCGGACCACCGTCATACGCTTCTTTCCATGTAACCTGCTCTCCCGTTGCCTGATTCCACTTTTCACAAAACAGCGTCACAAGCTCTCCTGTCGTGTAACAGTCCGTCTCATCCGGTCCCACATTATAGCTGCCCTCATAATCACGGTTGCCATACTGACTCGCCGCAATCATCAGATAAACTGCTATCGGCTCTAACACATGCTGGTAAGGACGCGTGGAGTACGGGTTCCTTACGATAATCTCTCTTCCTTCCAGCGCTGCCCTGATGCAGTCCGGAATAATTCTGTCAGCCGCAAAATCTCCGCCGCCGATGACATTTCCCGCCCGCGCAGTCGAAATAGCCGTCGGATACGCTTGGTCTTCGTCTCGGCACGCCAGTCCTCCGAAAAAGGAATTTCTGTAACTGCCTGTCACAAGCTCCGAACATGATTTAGAATTTGAGTACGGGTCATAACCGTTTAATTCTTCATTCTCACGATATCCCCACTCCCATTCTTTATTAAGATATACCTTATCCGTCGTCACATTGACAAAGGAACGCACACTGGAATGCGTGCGGACACACTCCAGCACATTGACCGTCCCCATCACGTTAACTTCATAAGTATAAACCGGATTGCGATATGATTCACGTACAATCGGCTGTGCCGCCATATGAATCACAATCTCCGGACAGACTTCATCAAACACCTTCTGCAGATGCGCCAAATCTCTGACGTCGCCTATGACTGAGTGGATTTTCGCATCTATCCCGCTCAGTTCATAGATGCTTGGTCTGGTAGGCGCTTCTAACGCGTATCCTGTCACCTGCGCACCTGCCCTTACCAGCATGGCACACAGCCAAGTTCCCTTAAAACCCGTGTGACCGGTCACCAGAACCTTCTTCCCCTGATAAAATTCTAAACCGAAATCAAACATGCTGCCTCCTACTGCCTTAATGCTGCAATCAGCGTCTTCGACATATAGTCAATCATCTCATCTGTCATCCCCGGATAGACACCAATCCAGAATGTATCTTTCATAATACGGTCTGTATTGGTAAGCTCACCTACGACACGGTATCCTTCCCCGGAAGCGCGCAGTTCGTCAAAACATGGATGTTTCGTCAGATTGCCAGCAAAAAGCATTCTCGTCTGAATGCCGTGTCCTTCCAGATACTGTACAATCTGATTGCGATCCACGCCATCTTTACAGGTAATCAGGAAACCAAACCAGCTCGGTTTGGCATTCTCACATGCTTCCGGCAAAATCAACTTGTCCGTTATATGTTCATTTTCATCTACTGCCAGCAGATTTGCTTTCATGCGGTCAAAATTGTGTCTTCTCCGCTCCACAAAAGAAGGGAACTTCTCAAGCTGCGCGCAGCCGATTGCCGCCTGCATATCCGTCGCCTTTAAGTTGTATCCAAAATGTGAATATACATATTTATGGTCGTATCCAAGCGGTAATTCACCGTACTGTCTGTCAAAGCGGTGTCCGCATAGATTATCATGCCCGGACGGACACACACAGTCCCTTCCCCAGTCACGGAAAGAACGAATACATTTGTTGAGTAACGGGTTATCGGTATAGACTGCCCCGCCTTCACCCATCGTCATATGATGTGGCGGATAAAAGCTGGATGTCCCGATATCACCGACAGTTCCCGTCAGCCTCCTCCTGCCGTCAATGGTATACTCCGAACCGAGCGCATCACAGTTGTCCTCTATCAGCCAGAGATGATGCTTCTTACAAAATCCGCTGACCGCCTGCAAATCAAAAGGATTGCCCAGCGTATGCGCAATCATGACCGCCTTCGTCCTATCTGACAATGCCTGCTCCAGCATATGCACATCAATATTGTACTGTGGGATTGTCACATCCACAAATACCGGCACGGCGCCATACTGAATGATGGGAGCAACCGTGGTCGGGAACCCTGCCGCCACCGTAATGACCTCGTCGCCTCTCTTTACACTGCGCTCCCCCAGCAGGGGCGATGTCAGCGCCATAAAAGCGAGTAGATTCGCGGAAGAACCGGAATTGACAAGGGCGCAGTATTGCACGCCCAGATAGTCGGCAAGCTGCTTTTCAAACTGGTCGGTATACCTTCCGGACGTCAGCCAGAACTCGAGTGCACTGTCCACCAGATTGACCATCTCTGCACTGTCGTACACTCTGGACGCATACGGAATACGCTGCCCTTCCTCAAAGGGGCGCTTCACATTATGATACGTCTCACAATAATCTCTGACCAAATCTAAGATTTCCTGTTTTGCCTGTTGCTCGGTTTTCTGACTCATATTTCCTCCCATACTTTCCAAGGCGCCTGTCCACTGCTCCACAAGCCTTCCAGATACGCCCTGTCATGCACCGTATCCATCGGCGACCAGAAGCCCATATGTTTATATGCCGCCATCTGATTGTCTGCTGCAAGTTTCTCGAATGGCGCCGCCTCCAGCATCTGCGACCCGTCTCCTAAATAATCAAATATCTCACGGTTGAGCACCATAAACCCGGCATTTACCCACGACTGGTCTTTTCTTGCCTTCTCCTTAAAACTCTCAATTATCCCGTTGCCGTCAATCTTAATGGCGCCAAACCGTCCTGCAGGCTGGGTCGTTGTAATCGTTGCAATTCTGCCATGTTCTCTATGAAATGCAAGCAATGCCGGAATATCCACATCCGCTACCCCGTCACCGTATGTCAGCATAAATGTTTCATCCTCACCGATGTAGTCCCGGATTCTCAATATTCGTCCGGCAGTCAATGTTTCAAGCCCAGTATTTGCAAGCGTAATCCGCCACGGCTCCGCGGCAGAATTGTGGTACTCTTTCAGCTTATCCTTCAAGTAAAAAGTGGCATCCGACTGATACATGTAATAATGGACAAAATAATCTTTAATCATATGCCCCTTGTACCCACAGCATATGATAAAATCATGATATCCAAATGCTGAGTATATCTTCATGATATGCCATAAAATCGGCTTATCGCCTATCTCGACCATCGGCTTCGGCTTCAACACCGATTCTTCACTGATTCGGCTTCCCTTGCCACCCGCTAAAATCACTACCTTCATCTCATTCACGATTATCCTTCTTCGCTATCCTTCTTCACCCACGGCGCAATGCCGGCGTTCCAAAGATTTTCCATATTTACCCTGTCACGATAGGTTTCCACCGGCGTCCAGAAGCCTTTGTGCTTATAGGTCACTAACTGCCCCTTTCCGGACAGATTATCCGTCAGTAGTTTTTCCAGCTCGTAATCGCCCTGCAGACTGTCAAAAACTTTCTCATCCAAGACATACAGCCATGCGTTCGTCCACGCCTCATTCACCGGCCCATTTCTTTGTATCTTCTGAATCAGACCCTCTTCGTCAATATCCAGCGCTTCGTTTCGTCCCGTCGGTCTGGCAACCGCCATGGTTGCGATTTTACCACGTTCTCTATGAAACTCTATCATTTGTTTTACATCGATATCAAACAGACAGTCACCCGAAGCAACGATAAACGTATCTTCGCTAATATGCTCCTTTATCCGCGCGACACGCTGCCCCGTGGAAGAATACAGTCCTGTGTCCACAACCGTAACCTTCCAGTCCTCGGTACGGTTCTTGTGAATCTCCACCGTATTTGTCCTAAGATCCACCGTAATATCCGATTGATAGATATAAAAATCCATGAAATACTCTTTGATCATATCTACCTTATATCCGCCGCAAATGATAAACTCATTCAGTCCATATGCAGAAAAGCTCTTCATAATATGCCAGAGCATCGGCTTTCCGCCAATCTCCGCCATCGGTTTCGGAATCCCTTCCTGTTCATTGCTGATTGTACTTCTCTGTCCGCCTGCTAAAATTACTACCTGCATGTTGTATCTCCCTTACGAAAACCTTTCCCATAATGCACTCGATTATGATTCAGTATACCATAATAAATATTAAAAAGCATTAGGATTCTATTTTTGCCATAACCATTCTACATATTCCGTAATCTTATTGTTGTTCTTTGTCTTCCTTTTTCTTTCCATATAACTAATCTGGCTTTCTATCATATCCCGAACATCTTTCTTTTGATCTTTGTTTATTTGCCTAATTGTTTCTTTTAAATATTTCAACTTATTTGTATCAGATTTCATGTCATCTTCATCATCCCGTAACCCAAATAATCTATAACCCATTATCCAGATAGGCAATAATCGTACTAATGTACTACTCTCTTTCTCCATACCATTCACGCATTTTTTTAATTCATCATTTATACAATTCAGCGAACTTTTTTTATCAATCGCAATATCTACAAATGCAATCCAACTATTCATAACCCGAATATAATTTGTATACTTCCGTTCCCACGGCATCCACGTTTCTTCTACAATAAATCGGTCTTTTCCTTTCTTATCATATAATTTATAGCCAGCATTATATCCATATGTCTTAATCAGCAATTCCTCTACGTATTTGGAAGGTATATACGCTATAGCAACATCTGCAATAAAAAACATAATTTGAGCAATTCCTTCTTTATTTATTTGAACCATCAAATAGCTACTATAATAAATACCAATCCATGCAAACAAAAAAAGAAGAATAAAAAACAAATACCTTTCCCTTGCCTTTACTAAAGCTTTCTTCTGATTCTCACCATTATCAATCCGTGACAAATAGACAATTTTGCACATCTTGCCAACTTTTATTTTTTTACTATACTTTTGATACATCTTTTGTAAATACATAAAATTCATTCTAATTGCATTATCATCATGCCAATTTTCCTTCATATGTGTTGCATCCACATTCGGTATCATATAATACTGATATAATTGTCTCAACAACTTTAGTTCCTTTCCCTCCGAGGAAAACATAATCTGTTCTATAATCCAAAAAGCAATAATCATACATAAAATATTAAATATAAAAATTTCTTGTAAAAGTATAAATCTAATGACATCAAATGCAGAAGAAAATATTCCGCCCAATAGAGAAACAACTAACAAACTAACTAATACACAACTAATAAACAATGCTTTCATCCAAAAATAAAAATTATATTTTTCCAAAACATCTGATAGAGAAAATACTAAATAATAATTCCTTTCTCTCAATATCAGCACAAATGCCATTGCAAAAATCATAGCTGTAAATGTCATACTAATAATACACAATGTATCGACATGCCCAACCATATTTGTAATCAATTCTACATGCGCACTATATACAAATAATAGGCAAATAAAAAGCAGCGGTGCAATTACAACTATAATTGAAATTACTATACTTTTATCGCGTTTATAAGAAATTCTTTTATATTCATAATTGTTATTTTTTATATCCGATATTTGATACCCACGAGATTTAAAAATAATCAATCCAATCGCAAAAAGAAACAGGGGCAATAACGGATACACAAATCCTAAAACAGTAAAACTCCAATCAAAAACAGAATCATACATCTCCATATCTCCTCATATGTCCTTTCCCTATGCCGTTACTATGACATGTCTATAAAATAAGCAGAACCCCTACTCCTAAGCTCTGCCTATTATAATCTGTTATTTTATATTCTACCTCAACTTATTCCTCTCGTACTCTTCTCTCGGCAAAAACGGGTACATGTCATCAATTTCCGGTGACACGATTCTTCCATCCGACAGTATTTTGGACGATAACTTGGGTTCAAAATTCTGCTCCGGGTCAACCACTACCTCACATATGACCGGACCATCCATACCTAATACCTCCCGCGTTTTCGCGGAAATATCTTCCAGCACATCTATTTTTACATAAGGGATATCATATGCATACGCAATTCGGTCCATGTCTGGAAAGCTCAACCCATTCCCATCACAAACGCCCACTAAAGGCGGTTCAAAAAGATTCGTCTGCGTTTGTCTGATGGAATGATATCCGTTATTATTTAATATGAATATCTTGAGATTCAACTTATTATATACTACCGTCTGCAATTCCTGAATATTCATCTGAAAACTGCCATCGCCGTCTATACAGATAACTCTTCGTCCTTGCTCCGCCACGGCGCAGCCAACTGCCGCTGGAAATCCGTATCCCATCGCCGCACAGCCGGAATTGGTAAACAGACGCTGTGATTTCTTCACCTGCATCGCTTGAAAAGTAACAACACAGGCGCTGCCGTTACCGCATATGACTTTATCTCCTTCTGCAAGATTTGCAGAAAACTCATGAATAAATATATACGGATTAATCGGGCTTTTCTTCTCGTAATAAGAGGACAACACCGCGGGATATTTCTCATTAATCTCCTTACACCATTGCAGCCATTTTGCATGTTCTCCTGCATCCAGCTTTCTGACATTAATGTCACACATCACATCAGCGACATCCGCATGTATCTTCATATCGACACCGACTGTCGGTTTATTCAATTCCGCCTCATCTATATCCACTACAATCTTATATGCGTTCTTCGCAAACTCTTTATAATTGTAACTAATCTGCCGGATGTTCAGCCGACACCCCAGTACCAACAACACATCGCTGTTCTGAACGACAAAATTGCCACCTCTTGTACCTACACTCCCCGGTCTTCCGCAATAAAGCGGATGTTCATCCCATAACAGATCATGCGCATTCCACGCAGTCACTACCGGAATCTGCAGACAATCAACACATTTCAAAAACTCCTCATAGGCTCCTGACAGTCTTACTCCTGTTCCTGCCAGAATCACCGGTCTTTTTGCTTTTTTTATCTTCTCGACTATCTGCTCCGTCAGCCGTCTGTCATACGCCGGATTCTCACATACATCTATCATTTCACTGCCATGCATCGTTTCCGCAGTCTCTTCCGCCGCTAAAAACCCCCGCAATTCCCTCGTTTCTACAACTGATGCCTGCACATCCACCGGAACATCCAGCCATACGGGACCTTTCCTGCCATGATTACACAGATACCACGCCTTCTCCAGATGATATCTGATTTCTGTCGGTTCTGTGATCATATGGGCATACTTTGTCATGCCTCGCACACAATCCACAATCTGGAATTCCTGATCGCCAAGCTGTCTAAGCGGTACAGACGTAGACCACGTAGTAGTTTCCCTTTTCACCTGTCCCGAAATGACAAACATCGGAATCGAATCCTGCCATCCGCCCAATACTCCGGTAATGGCGTTCGTACCGCCGGGACCGGATGTTACACATACTGCCGCCACCTTCCCTGTCAGTCTGGCATACCCTTCTGCTGCAATTGCACATGCCTGTTCATGATGATTATAAGTACAGTGTAATCGTTCATGATGCCCGATTGCATCATTCAAATGCATCGCCCCACCGCCTGTAACGGTAAATACATCCGTCACGCCGTGTTCAGACAAAAATTGTGCTATATAATTTGATACTTTAATTTTCATCTCTGTACCCGTACCTTTCCTGTAATCTGGCTTGCAAATAACAGCCCGGACATTTATATCCATGTACTTTACCTATGGCTTCTGGTTTTCTACCGATACAACGTATCTGTAATATATTCCATCTCAAATCCCAGTTCTCCCAACCGTTCCAGACTGCTTATCACATCATTATTTATCTCCTGCGCTTTCTCTCTGCTGAACGAATAATCCATGTTCGGATTCACATAATTCGGCGCTGCCGCTTTTACATATCCGTCAAAACCTGCCAGCGCCACATGCGCAGCCTCTGCCTCTTTCAACAATTTCAAAAACATAATCATCGGGTTATCTACAATGAGTGCCTCCTCGTCCAGAAGCGCACTATAATTGAATACATAATCAAATGTTCCTGACGCTCTTGTTACGTTTGAAGTGGCAAGCGTCGTCAGCCTCCCGCTGCTTTGGCTGAGTCTGGTCGAAAGCGGCACATACCTTTTTGCATTGCTGATAAAAACAGCATCTATAGGAATATCAGCAGGGACAAAATTAATCGCAATCTTTACCACTTCCTCTTCATTCTTTGCCTCCAGATAACTGTTAATCTTATCACTCTGTTCCACGACATTCTTGCCCGGCGCAAGCAACAAAACATCCTTGCCCTGCAGCCAGCCTCTCAAATTCCTTCTGTCCTTAACATCATCACACTCACACTTCTGATACTCTACATAAAGTCGTTCCACATATTCCACATCATAGAAAAGTTTCTTAGAATCATCCAATTTATCCAATATTTCATTAATTGATTTGACGGAAAGCTTCTTCTTATCCATCAGATATGTAACATAATTGGGGTGACAGTCTTTTGACGCCGACAGGAAAAATTTAAAAGAATATCCCCATGGAATCTGCTTGTATATCTCCATCATCGTCACATCAATCGCCTCCAGAATCTGGCTGCAATGATAATGCTTGCCGAGGTTATCGTTCATGTACATTGCAAGCAGCTCAAGCGGAGCGTTTCCAGCGCTTTTACCCATTCCGTAAAGTGTCCCGTCAATAATGACTCTCCGTTCTATATGCGGAAGCTCCATCACTTCAATACAATTGGCATAAGCAAGCTGAAAATTATTATGCGAATGATAGCCTAAACCAATCTCTGCTTTCATATGCCGGTTTGCAAACTCAAAATAATGCATCAATTGGTTTTTGTGCAAAAGACCATAGGTATCTACCAGTGAGAAGGCATAGGGTTCCAAGTCATTCACCAGTCGTATCAAGTCCATCAGCTCCTCATCGTTGTAGCTGGTGATGGAAACTGCCTGCGCAAAGACCTGATACCCTAATTCCTTAATCTGCCTGCAAAATGCAATGGCTCCCTCCTTCTTTTCTTTTTTAAAAATGACGCGGATACCATCCATAAAGCTCTCCGCTGCCGGAATCATCTGTTCAATACTGCACGTCCCGTAATCTATCATCCCGACAATCATGGATTGCCCCTTCAAAAGTCCTGCATAAGTCCTGTTTACAGATACAGCATCCGGGAAAATCGTTCGATTTGCATCATATTCTCTCGATTCATTGATAAAACCGATTTCTATAATATCAAGTTCTGCACTGACCAGCCGTTCAAAAATATTCACGATATTATCGTGCCCGAACTCCCAGTCATTCAGATAACCGCCATCCCGCAGGGTGCAGTCCAACAGACTGACTATCGACATAGAATCCAACTCCTTTCCATACTTCCTGACACTTCACAATTCCTGCCATTCTATTTTTCTTACATATCCATACCATCCGTTTTTACTCAGCATCCGGCATTTTAATCACCAGCACCCCGTCAATATATCTCATACTGCCATCCTGCGGATATGCCGGCATCTCTTGAAATTCCTCTGTTTCAGCCAATTCCTGCCATCTATCTTTTTCTACCAGCTGCATGTCATAACCATGGTAATATTTACAAAAATCTGCAATATCGTCTGCTTTTTTTACAAACGTATATGGTTCACCGCCAACCATATCAGCCAGATAATCAAAGTATTCCATTTCCTTCGGATATTTATTTAACATAATTTTAAGACGCGCATTATCCGGCATATTCTCATTAATCATTGCAACCTGCGCAGAAGAATCATATTCTTCCATAGACTCAATTCTCGAAACCAGCCTGACCGTATATGAGTAGGTTGCCTCATAATTTAACTGCTGTCTGAAATAAATCGCATTATCTGTCAGAAACCCATTGTAGGCAACAAGAAACAGTAAACCGCATACTACATAACACAGTATTCTGTTCATAACCACACTTTTTGCGCCATCTTGTGGCACTGTTAAATCAGAAACAGACTCTTGCTTCCTTTCTTTTCCTATATTTTGATCCACAAGCATAAGACACATCAGATACGGCATGAGAAACGTATACTGCATCAATACATGCGTCTGATTCCTGCTGACCACTGAAATCAGATTATACACTAATGGAATCAATCCGGTCAGCAACATAAGCATGACCCACCAGCCTATAGGGCGCTTATACTTCTTTGCTCTACGGATTACCAAAAAAATGACCAGTAACGTCAGAATAACATTGACAATCACCATCATACGGGAAGATGTAAATCCACCCTTCAGATAAAAAAACTGCACAAACTCATAATACGCATAAATAACAATTTTAATGAAATCCCGCACACTGCCAAACTGCCCCATTGCGGACAAACCCTGATAGTCTGTCGCCCCGTAACCAGTAGCAGTCTGTATCACTTTATTGATTACAAGATATAAAATCAGCGATACAGCCGCCCCGCCAAGGCATTTCCCTACCCTGACAGCATAGACTTTCCACTCGGCTTGTGTATCTACATAATCCATAAAATAGTATAAAAACAGCAACGCAATTCCCATACACCAGAATGCCTGATAGCATCCACATGACAATACCAACAATATAACACCACAGACATTGGCTGAAATTTTCTCCTGTACCAGCAACCATGCCCCCCATACTGCCAGAAACATGCTGATAAAATACGCATCCGCTATATAACCATACAGAAATATATTTGCCGCCACCGGAAAAGTACACAGCAAACCGCACAAAAGTGCAATAGACAACCTATGTTCCATCCGAAGCAACGATATAAGTACGACAGCCGTTCCGGCAAACGCCAGAATCGATATCACGCCCATTACATACGGAATGCTGACCGAATTGCCGCTTACACGATCCAAGATAACGCCTGCCCACCTTCCATGCTGTATCTTGACCTCGTCCGTATCTCCCACTAAAAGCCTGTTCACATCATCATGATTCGGAAGCTTATTGGTAAAAATATATAAATGCGTCACCAACATCGTTATCACGCCGACAAAAAAAGCCCATTTCTGCCTCGATTCAATTTTAGGAAAATAAATATTTGGGTTCATTTAATCAATGCTCCATAGTGTTCTACCTGATTGTTTTTTATACTCGGATCCAATTGCAGATAATAGACATTCCAATACCAATCTTCATCAAAATCCAAATTCCAAAACTCTTTTATCGTAATCGCTTCATCTTCAAATCCGTAGTTTCTCATATAATCGAACGCAGTCTTTCGTTCTTCTGTTTTCCTGCTTCGATAACAGAGCACGCACTCGTTTTGTTGTGCCGTTTCTACCACAAATGTCGCCAAGGAGTCTCCTCCGGTACAATCTATCGCCATAAAATCAGTCACATGACTCTGTGTATCCCAGCCAAGTTCCGCATAAATTTCCTGTATCCCCATCCCTATAGCATAGGTATCTTTCGGAACCTTCTTCTCGATATCTTCCGTAATTGCATGAAACTGTGACATGTCATAATAGCCCGCCGCTATTCTTTCCGATATGCGGAAACGAGTCTGCCACAAAGTCAGCATCGATAAGATGGACAAAAGTGCGACAAACAGAAATTGCGTCCCTCTCACCCCATAGGCAAGCCCGCTTACACGATTCCACTGTCTGTCCGCAACGATAGCCATAATAAAAACCGCCTCAAAAAAAGCAATCGACAGATAATCAAAACAAGGTCTGTTGACAAAATACGTCAGATGACCAAATGCAAAAACAGCCGCAATCCCCATAAGATAATCATTGACCTGCGTCCGGTGGTACAACTCTCTCACAACATATAAGAGTATTGCCGCTCCCATAAGCAGGAACACAAAATACCAGTAACTAATCTGCACCGGAAAAAAAATCGACAGTCCCGTAACAAATCCGCCACGCCATAACGCCGATACGCCGCCTGTCAGAGCAGTCCCACCTGCTGCCACCTGTACCGCCTGCTCCGCTGCCTGCGCTACAATCGTCTCGGGCATATCCCATGACGCCATCGGAAACAGCAAAAAACGCAAACCATGGAACGGCTCACCCAATGACATATTGTATACATTAAATATCCCGACAAAGCCTGCAATCGTAAAAACAGCATACATCAGATTCCTCAGTATGCTTGCAACGAAATGTTTCCGGTTCCGTTCCGATCTCACATAAAATTCTTCGTATATGATACATACACCAGCCCATACACCAAGACAAACAATCCCCGTCTCCACATTCCAAAGCAGAGATAAACAGCACACAATATAACCTATTAACTGAATCCCTTTTCTTTTTTTATAAAAGAGCGCCGTCATTAAATATAATTCTATCCCGGCAAAAAAAACCCGATGCGGAAACATCTGCCAATGATTAAACTTATAATATAAGAACATGACCGGTACCGCCCCTGCCGCAATGACAGAAATAAAATGATTTTTAATACACAAATCCAGCGCCAGCGCAACAAAAAACAGACTTAATCCGCCAACGACCGCTATCACAATATTAAAAGCCTTATAGTCTCCCCCCAGCCACTTGACCGGATACTTTAACAGTATCGCATAATGTCCGTAAATACTCTGGTTGCTGTATGTATACGGCTCATTCATTAAGGCATTGTAAACCGATACATAATATGCACTTCCATGCATTCTGTCATTCGCCGTCCAGTTCGGCGCATACATGGAAAATCCTGCGATTGCCGATGCCAGTAAATAAGCCGGGTAACGAAGTAGCTCTACAATTTTGCGCCGCTTTCCTGTCCACACAAATGCGGCAATACCGGCAATACCAGTCCCTATCATCAGACAGAATACTTTCCAATCCGTTTTACCATGCCACGGAAACCACTCTCCACTCATGGCAGGATATACAGTCGTTGAATTTAAATAGCATTTTGCCAGCAAAAAAATATGTGCAGCAAATAACAGCGCACCCACACTATATAAGGCAGCTTTGGAAATCTTTATTTCTTTTGCATACCTCATGCATAATAACATGGAAAAAAGAAGAAATATAAGAAAAACACATCCCGTCACGAAATAAATCCTAAAATTATTTGTCTCTCCTGCCATGAAATCCTGAAACACTTGAAATACCAGCACGCCAAAGGTCGGCACTAATGTCATTGCCAGCATTCCAAGCGCACTGACCTCATATTTATTTAGTACGACTTTAACAGGCTTCCCCATTCTCCTATCTGTCCTCCAAGTATTCATAGATATCGTCAATTGTAATAAAATCAATCAACTTATTGCTATGGTCAATAACTGGTAACAGACTAATTCGTTTCTTCCTAAAAATCGGGTATGCCTTTTCCATATCTTTTTCATATAAATGCAGAAAAGAATTCTTGATAATCTGCTTGACCGGCGTATACAGGTTCTGCCCTGCAGATAATGCCCTCAAAATGTCTCCCTGACTCACAACACCTATTACCTTATCTGAATCGCTCGTTACAATCGCCACTCTGTTATTATAGCTTTCAAACTGCTCCAATACTTCTTTGATTGTATATTGTTCTTTCACACAATAACGCGCTAATTCCATTTTGCACAGCACCACCTTTCTATGTCTTGATATCATTGCTATAGGATAAATTTTCTGTATCGTTCATATAACCATTTTAATGGTATACCTTAGTACGTCAGCTGCTTCACGAGTAACTTCTGATCAATCGGCGTATTGACAAGCAAATCCAGTATTCTCTCTGACGAGTGCCCATCCCCATACGGATTTACACATTTCTCCTCAAGATATTCCCGAAACTCTCTGCTGATTGCTTTCTCAATAGCTGCTGTTACCTTGTCCAATTCAAACGGAACATCAATTACATTAATGCCTCTAAAACGCAGATTCTGCCGTCTTCCAATATTGACCGCTGGAACTTTGAAGGTAGGCGCCTCAAGCAATCCCGAACTGGAATTTCCTACTACGCATTTCGCATTCTTTAAAAGTCCGAGATAATCTTCCCTTTTCAAGTTGGCATACATGTAGTATTCACCCTCACGGTACTCCTGAATCGCATACTTAACTCCGTTTGACCCGGCATCATTGTTCGGCAGGATAATCACTTTCGGATAAGGAAAATTATTTAATGCCTTGATAAAGATTTCCGCCTGCATTTCCGCCTTGTCTGCCTCTTCCGTAACCGGATGCATCACGCCCAGCAGATATCCGTTCCGCAAATGCACGCAGAGCTTATCCTCAATCTCATCCAGCTCCGTATATTGGGCGGAAACCATCTCGTCAATCTGCGGTGCCCCCACGTTGTGTACGCGAAATGCTTCTTCTCCAAGTTTAATTAATCGGTCCGCCGCGTCCTGATTGGAAGCAAAATGCATATGCACCAGTTTACCGATGGCATGGCGGGTCATATTATCAATATTTCCCGAAACCTCTCCTGCCTGAATATGTGCAACGGGTGTGTAAGTATAAGCCCCTGCAATCGCACCCATAAGCTGTTCTCCGCGGTCACCTGCCAGAAGAATCCAGTCAGGCTTTTCATTCTCAATAATATCCGGCATGGACGACAGAAAAATTCCCAGCGACTTTGCCTGTGTCACATGACTGTAACCATCCAGAGACATATGCACCTTATAATCAATATGGAAACCGTCATTCTCAATCTCTTTATAAGAATTCCCATATGCAGGAAGCAGATGCATGTTTGTGACAACCAATACTGCCTCTACATCCGTCCGCTCCTCAATCAATCGCAGAATCGGACGGATATAGCCCCACTCTCCTCTGGAACCGGTTATAATCATAATTTTCTTCATGTTCTATCTGTTATTACACTCGCCGCATCAAATCATCTCTCCGGCTTATGCATTTCCTCTCTCAATAATCCGCACCATTTTGCAGCAGCTCTATGATACTGCTGTCTTCATCTCTCAAACGCTTATTTTAACTATATATCCAAGTCTTCCCACTTTAGCAGCACATTTTCATCAATATCCCTGACTGCCTTCCTGCCGATCACTTCCGACATACGGTGTGACGGAATGCCTGTACCCGGACGCTTGGACCAAATCATATCCTGCGTAATCTCCTCGCCTGCTTTAATCTGTCTCAGAGATACAATACTTCTGAATGCCCATGAACGGATTGAGTCCTCATCCTTATGAACGCGTTTCTCACTGCCGGATGCCAATTCAATCTTACGGATTCCGTCCACCAGACGATACAAATCTTCAAAATCAATGGAAACCGTCTGGTCAGGTCCCGGCGTCTGTTTGCTCAGGATAACATGCTTTTCGATAATGGACGCACCCAAAGCAGCAGCCGCATAACATGTATATAAATCCGGCGTATGATCTGAATGCCCGATGACCGCCTTCGGAAAGGCTTCCTTCATCTTTGCAATCACGCCCAGATTCACGTCTTCATATTTGGGCGGATATTCGGATAGACAGTTCGTAAACGCGAACTCCACACCAGTTTCAGCAAGGGCATCATAAGTTCTTTTGATTTCATCCATGGTACACATACCAGTTGATACAATCATTGGTTTGCCTAATTTGGCTATCGCCTGTAACGTCGGCACATCCGTCATCTCACCGGAACCAATCTTGAACGCTGATACGCCTATTTCATTCAGCTCATATGCCGCCTTCAGACTAAAAGGCGTACACAGATACATAATACCAATTTCCTTACAATAATTCATCAGCTCCACATGCTGGTCAAGTGTCAGCGCATGTAACTTCAAGAAATCATAGAGCGGGATATCAAAGTTCGATGACATCGGCACGTCTTTTAACATCTCCTCATCGGGAAGATGATGCTGGAACTTGATACAGTCCGCTCCCGCCAGCTTTGCCTGCCGGCACATTTCTTTCGCTGCATCCATATTTCCCATATGGTTATCGCATCCCTCCGCAATAATAAACACCGGCTGTCCTTCACCAATGACTCTGTTCTCAATCGTGATTGTTCTCATTTTCTCCTCCATTTCTAATCAGCTCTTCTGCCAGCAGGATATCAATCGGTTCGTTAATATCTAAACCTTCTCTCTCCGGAATCACATAGCCGTTCACATGATGTCCCAGAACAGATCCCGTCTCTATAAGCGACTGCCTGTCCGTAATATACACCGCACTGTTCTCGATATAAATCGGCTCCCTGTCCTGTCTCCTTCTGGGGGCGTCTGGATATAACCTGCGGTAACGATCTGCGCCTTCCTTAATCCAATAGTCGGTTCTTGTCTCTGTCAGCGTCAGGAGCGCGTCATATTTCTCCCTGTCCTCTTCATATTTCTCGAAACATGACTTGACAGTATGCGCCTTGCGAAGAGGTGATGTCGCCTGCAAAGTCACAACAGCATCGTAAGTATAACCTTTTCGTTCTTCCATCACATGCAGCGCATGAATCAATGCCGACTCCGTGCTTGCCTTATCACCGGAAATATCCTGCGGTCTGTCCACCACCCCGATTCCCTGCGTGCAAAGCGCAACCGCTTTAATCTGCTCCGAATCGGTACTCACCACTACGTCGCCGTCAAATGCCACATCATTCATCATCTCCAGCGAATAGGTCAATAACGGTTTGCCGTTTACCGGGTATATATTTTTCATCGGTATTCCCTTGGAACCGCCCCTCGCGGGGATCACTACCAGAAATTTCATATTGTTTTACCTCGTCTTCTCATTTATACTACCACATTTTATCATAAAATACCTAATATTTTATCTCTAACATCCCCAACTGCTCCGTCTGCCCCTTCATTCTAGAAATGATTGTCAGCATACCCTGTTCATCTTTCTGCAGTGCAAATCCTTTGTTCACAGAAAAGTCCTGAATCATCCGCTCCTCTCCTTCTTCCGTAACTGCTATAACCTTATACTCTATTTCTGTTTCTCTGTTAGATACAATCGTATACTCCCGCATGTCATCATTATAAAGATAGTATAGTCCGTATGTTTCCGGTGCATCCAGCAATATCTTTTCTTCATATGACTGACAAAAATATTTTTGATTTAACTCAGAATCCCCCGACAAGACTTCCCACAAAAACGGAGTAAACATCTCTGCCCCGACGCTGTTCAGATGTCCGGCATCTGCAAAATTCTCCCTGTGCATAATATCCAGATACTCCGACTTACACAAATTAAAGTCATAAAAAGGCAACCCGTATTCATCCGCTATCGCTAATATCTGTCTGTGATAAGCGTCATACTCTATTGTAGATAAAATCTGCGTCTCATAGATTGGATTGATAAACAATGTAATGTGAATGTTTTTCTCTTTGCAATACTCGATAATCTTCCTCAGATACCCCTCCGTGTTGGACGGGATATCGCCTTGCGTCTGCAAATCAATCTCCTGCAGATACGCAAGCGTGTATTCCGGCATCACTCCCAGATTATAGTGGTACCCTTTGTCACGGTACCAAAGAGTAGGCTCCCCATTTCCATTTTCATACCGCAATCGGTAATTTCTATAATCATCGGATGTTTTCAGTTGAACCAGCTCTGAAATATACGGTGTATCAAAGATATGTTCCCTGTACCTTATAAAAGGAAATAATGTATCTAAATATTTATCTCTTCTGCTCATAGAAAGCATAAACTGCAGCTTATTGAGTGATGGTCGCATATGGTCCGTAATATACCAATTCCACTGCAGACTAATCTCAGACATTACATCGCCCTGCTCACCTGTTGAAGGGATATAGTATAACTCCAAATATACATTTTTTAAATCATGATCCGCCGTCATTTCCTTAAGCACATAATATGCCCCATTCATTCTCATAAACGGTATCGACATATTAAAATTATCCATTCCATTCATCTCGTCAAGAATAAATGGATCGATATCGCAGTGTACATGCGATGACCCAAGAAACACATTGTCAATATTCTCGGTTTTATAATAATTATGCCATAAGATTCTTGTCCAGTTATCTTCTTTAACATACAAGAAATCAAACACCCGGAAAACTGCAAACAATACAAGCACTGCTGCCCCAACGGTAATCATTCTTTGTAAAAACCTTACTATTGACTTAGAATTGAAAGTAAATAAACTGTTGCGTATCATATATCTCCCCGTAACATCCAAGCAGCATACATACGGCTATCAAGGTAACAAAACATAATATCTTAAACCATTCGCCCTGTCTCAGTACAAGTTCAGCAACGTCTTTTCCTTTGTACTTCAAGTAATCCACTATCATCAATATCACAATTCCACAGAATAAAACATGTGTATATTCCCGTCCCACACCGAGCGTATACAGTGAACCGTCAAAGAAAATCTCCCAGTTAAAAACACTGAATAGCTGTTTTATAATTTTCAAGGCAGTTTTCATCTGGTTTGCCGCAAAAAATATCCATGTAATCGTAATCAGAATAAATGTCATAATTGTACGCAATAGTTGCCGGCTAAAAGTAGTGCTTTGATGCGGCTCATTCGCACTGACCCATGAACATCTTTCATTTAAAATCTGTTTGAATCTGCTCTTCCATCTCATAAAAACATCACTTATTACCTGATAAAGTCCGTTGAGGAATCCCCAGACAACAAAACTGATCGAGGCACCGTGCCATAATCCGCTTACACCGAACACAAACAACAGATTTCCTTCTTTACGCAATTCTCCCTTTCTGTTTCCGCCCAATGGAATATAAAGATAATCCCTGAACCACGAGGACAACGAAATATGCCATCTTCTCCAAAATTCTTTCACACTTCGCGAATAATACGGTGCATTGAAATTATCCGTCAGCTTTATGCCAAGCATCAAGGATGATCCCCGCGCAATGGTTGAATATCCGTAAAAATCACAATAAATCTGAAACGAAAAGAGAACCGCGGCATATGCAATATACAATCCGGGATATGAAGTGTAATCGTCATAGACCCTGTTTACTATAATGGCTATCCTGTCGGCAATGACCATTTTACAGAATAACCCATATAAAATAAGTAAAAGACCTTTCCCAAAATCATGCCACGTAATCTTTGCCGGTTTTGCAAGCTGTGTCAGCAGATTTCGGGAGCGCTCGATAGGTCCTGCAACCAACTGTGGAAAAAAGGAAACAAACAACGCATACTTTAAAAAATTCTTCTCCGCATATACCTCACCGCGATAGACATCAAACACATATCCCAATGCCTGCAGGATATAAAATGAAATCCCCACAGGGAGCAGTACACTGAATCTTCTGTTGACCGGTCCAATATGGAAGACTGCCAAAAATTTATTAAAATACGCCAGAAAGAAATCGTAGTATTTAAAATATCCCAAAACGCTCAACAGAACAAGAACACACACAATAAGTACAGCCCTGCTGCAATGTACCGAACCGTCTTCCTGCACCTTATGGTCGCGTTCAATCAGCCTCGCCGCTATATAAGTAGTCATCGTACATCCAATCAGAAGCAAAATATACCATGGATTCCATCGCATATAAAAGCAGTAACTTGCAGCCAACAGCCAGATATATCTTACTTTCTTCGGAATCATATAATAAACCAGAAAAACAACCGGAAAGAAAATTAAATAGTCTGTTGAGTTAAATAGCATCTGTAAAGACCTTTCTTGTCATATTTTACTCTGTTTCTGCGCTGCTTTACTGCGCCCATACGTAATATTTTCCTGATTTACTTCAATACATTCTCAAGCCACGTCTTCATTCCGGTCTGATAGCATTTCCTGATAATCCGGAATACATCTCCATAGTCAAGCCGCCCCTGCGTCTCCATCTGCTCCAACAGAACCGTAAGCTGTGCCGTCAAATACGGGTTTGCCACGAAGTCATCCGGCTTGCTGTGCTCTGCATACGCCGTGATGTGCGGCAGACATAACGTCTCATTCATACCATACCCTCTGATATCCTCCTCTATCAGAAGACTCGGAATCATACGGCTGACGCAGTAAATATGGGTATGAACGCGAAAACCGACATGCATGTCAATTTGGTTGAGTGCCTTAAATTTCTCTGCATCACCGGATAAATCGACACAAGTGACACCATGCTCTTGCGCCCAATCTTTCAGCATCAGATTATAGTTCTTGGAATATTTCGTGACATAACCGTCATTGAATGTCAGAAATACCTTTGCACCGGGAAACCGTCCCTGTAAAAATTCAATCAGCCCTTCTATCTGTGCCAACTTTTTACCATGGTCGTGTGCATTCTTCGTAAGTCCATGATTTGAGACCGCAATCGTTTTCACTTTTCTTCCGGCGAAACTGTCTTGAAAAACAGCGTCGTCTTCCGGCTTCTCCAGCAATTCGAGGTTATACCACGCCGGACATCCAGCCATAATCACACCCTTGACGCCACTGTTACGAAGGATTGTGTCTACCGTCCAGTCTCTTGACGCAAGCTGTCCGCCCTGTTCCACTACTTTATTAAAGTAGGCAATCATCTCATCAGAATAAGGATACCCGTACAGCGTCGCATCTTCACCGTCCGCTCCATACAATCCGGTTCCCATATAATGAACCGGCGTCGTAATTTCATCAATATGCTGATAAAAAAAGCTTGTCCTTACATATGCTTCCGCAAACTGCGCACCCCCACCGCCAGTAACAATTGCATCGTATTTATTAAGTTCCTCAATTTGGAACTGGGCATCATTATCCAGACTTAATTCAACAGCAGCTTCCGGATAAGTTTTTTTTAACATCCTGACCATCCTGTCATAAATCAGAAAATCTCCACCATTACTATATGGTCTTCCGGCAATCAAAATTTTTTTCATCACTTTATTTGCTTTCCTTTAACATTATACTAATATACAAAACCATAGCTACATGATAACTTTATTTGTCGGTTTTTTCAAGTATGAGCAGTAAAGAAAAGCGTCGAATATCGAGTACAGATTACTCCTTTATCTGACGCCTTAGGTAAAACAATACGAATTTGTTAAAGTTCCATCCATATGCGGGCTGCCGCTTCATCATCCGTTTCCTTTTCTGCCTAGTTCTGTCCAACGGACTACCGTAAGCTGTTTTGCTCCCCCTCCTTCGTCTGGAACTGCTCCCGCACCAGAAGTCTGTGTTTCTTAAGAAGTTCATACATATTTCTTATGAACTCCTCATATTCCTTTATAACCATCTGTTTCATCTGCTCCGAATCGCTTTCATTGGCATAGCGTTTTATCAATACATACCTTACGCACTTTTGAAACTGCGCGCTTTTCTTTATGGCATCCATAAGCTCTTGCAGAACATCTTCGTCCTTTTCAACGGCTCGTTTGAGTATATTTGCCGTATCAATATCAAACGGAGAGAGAATATACCCGACAATGCAGCAGTCTATGTACGATGTAAGATTCCTGCCGCGCCTAAAAGTAAGTGGATGACACGGGAGCGCCAGATGCGAATATTTCTGATCCGGCTTAAATAATTTCTTCTGCATGGAAACAAACTCTATCTTTTTGGGCTGGTTCTCATACGGATCAAATACCTGCATATAATCTAACAGTCTTGCAACTTCATTCATGTTAACCGTATAAACCGTTTTCGTAGAACCGAAATGAAAACGGTATATCAGTTTCATGTCCCGTGTACTGCTTATGGAATCTATTTTCACTAAATAATACGGAAAGTGACTGAGCGTCTCCATCCCGATTTTGAGCATGTTTCCACACGATACATCCGGTACATCCGTTTCAAACGCCACAAACTTTCCGGGCAGTTCCAGTTCCGTCTGAAACGATTGGGCAGAATCCCACAAACGGGTAATCGGTATCTGCTCCGTACCTACAAAAAAATGCGCGGATTCCAGATATTCCTGATAATGACCGACAAATTTCCGGAACAACTGTTCCGGTACATTCTGGAAAAACAGCATAATCAGCGAAATCAATATCCCGGGGGTTTTCTCAAAACGGTTTTTTTCCTGCTTATCCGCATCCAGACTGCAATAATATGCACACCATTTTTCCAGAATGGGTCTGCGCACTTTCAACAGTTCTTCTTCCGAAATCGCATCTTCCCTGAGACGTTCCCTGTCGATGTTTAAATAGCGTGTAGGATTATCATCCAGAATCATGATATCCCACTCAATAAATCCTGCCCGAAGATTTTCCGCATAATTTCTTGAATGGTAAATAGTCTCCGTATTTGAAATGGCATTAAATTTATAGCTGACATGATACAAATTCTGCGTGGCATCAGGAAGAAATACCTGCTTTGCCTCTTCCCCTATTTTAATTGTGCACGGACGTATTTTCAAACAATAAAAGCGGCAATGTTTTTCATCCCAGAAATACGCATTGCTGTCGCTAAAGCGATAAGGTTTATCCTGACTTGTCAGAAGAAGGTTGAATGTCTCGTTTAAATCGATAAGAGAATATTTCCTCTTGTTTTTTGGATCAATGTAAGGATCAAAGTAGCTTCTGCGCAAAACATGGGGAACCGGTTTGATATCTTCCCCTTTTCTCACATGGATGATTTCCTGATATTTAATATTGAAATAATCGCATTTTACGCTTCTTATCCTGTCTTTACATATCCTGCACATTTCTGCATAGACAATCTCGATATCCGATTCCGCATCGAATTCCGTATCATAGTAAAGGAAACGCTTACTGCCTCCAGAATGTCCTGAAGACATCAGTTTCGCCGGGTCGATTGTAATTTTGGTGTTTGTCCCGGGCACTGTGTTATCAAAATAGATATCGTCTTCACAAGGCGGAATCTCTCTCACATCAATTTTACCCTTATTTCTGCCATAGGAGTAAAATGTGATCAGACGCTCCGGCTGATTGGGCAGACGCGTATAGAACTCAATGCAATCGCTAAGCTGGAAAACCGATTGCAGCCCGATACCGAAAATACCGGAAGGTTTCATCCATGCGGGCATTTTCTTCATAAGCTTCTGCAGTCGTGGATTACTCTCCTTGTTGGAACCGATATTGGCAATATATTTCATATCCTCGAGAGAAATTCCAATCCCCTTGTCCTTTACGATAAGCAGAACCTTATTAATCTCCAAATCTTTGATGACTTCCACGGTGATATTATAATTAGAAAAAATCTTGTATCGGTCCTCCTTGGTCAAATCAGTTAATTTCAATCCATTTTTCGCATTATCCTTGGAGAGCTTATAGTTCAGATAGCGGTTATGTATAATGTCTTCCCACATCTGGAGCAGGGATGCGTCAACGGCATTCTGAATTACCTCCCGGATACCCACATACTTATCCCGATAAATACTGGTTCCTTTCAGAAGATTCATTACACGCTCCTGCGACATCTGCATTTGCATTTCCTTGTCTATAGAACAGTAAGGTTTATTGTCCACATAGATCTGAATGTCCGGATCCGCTGGCGGCGTGCGGAAATTCTCGGGCGCAACCTCATCCCAATGGGAGCGGAGCTGCCGGCATTCTTCCTGAAGGCTGTCCGTCCACTGACAGACAATACGCGCCGTCTCATATCCATCCTGTGACGAGTCGCAGTCAGCCCTGATGGCAATCTTTTTCTCGGTAATCAGAAGATGGGAAATCGACTCATGCTTCTGGTAATGCAGCCGAGATAATCTTGGAATCATCGACTGGTTTTTGACAGCTTCATGCACAAACCAGAGCGGAAACCTGTCATTGTCAATGTCAAGTAAATCGCCTAACCTCAACATTGCGGCGATGAACCGTGGGTGGAAATCATCGTTGATAATTCCAGTGATGCCGTCCGCCAAGGGAGACAACTGAAACAAACTGTGAAAATCCTTACCATGGCACATACATATCTCGGCAATCCCTTCCGAGCCGCACAGGAACCGCGCCTTTAAGTGGCTTTCAAATAACCCCTTAAAATCAGTATTTAAGTCAATCACTTTCAGCCAGTGATCTGAACGAAGATATAACTGGATTGCAAGCGAAATCGACCAATAGATATCCTGCAGCGGAATAGAAGCCTTCTCCTGCGACAAATATTTCATAAGATTTTTTACCGCCGCCTCGTCCTCTTTTTCCAAAGAGGAAAGTTCCCTCGCCTGCTTTCTCAAGAAATTTTCAAACTGATTGCTGCCGAGGATATCATAAATCTTATTGTAAGAATATGCCATTCCGTAATCATGTGCGTACGCACAGATTAACAGCATAAAAGTATCGGTGGGCGAAAGCGCACAGATACGTTCCGCTCCAAGAAATCTCTCCACGGCATGGATGACTGACCGTGAGTGGCTTGCATCATGCAGACTATAATTTGCAAAGGTACTTCGAGACGTAAGCATTCTGTCCTCAAGACGTTTCTTGAGAAGCTCATACAGACTATACAGTTCTTTGATAGAATTATCATTTTGCGACTGGAGATCTCTGAAATGGCTTTCAAGACTCATCGAAGTCTTGTAAATATTTATTTTGGTTTCAATCATAGACACCCTCCTCATCCGGAAACTTAATATTATGAAACTGTCCGATGCTATTTCCCATCGCTGCCATCTTTATCATTTTCTATTTCAGCCCATCTGTCGTTTTCATTTGCTCTGATTTCGGTAATCCTTTTCACAAACAAAATATCTCTTTCTTCTCTTTTATATATTTCCGCCCCTTGAATATAAAGCGCCGTCTCGCTCTTGATATTTTCTGCTGCAATACGATAGGCAATTCTTTTGTCGTGAAGCTTCGAAAATGCTTTGGCAGATGCCGCAAGTGTACCTGACACCGCCGTAAGTAACTGACCTGCCACACAGTTGGTCTGCACACACTGGTTAAGCACTACAAGAATCGACGGCACTATAAGCGTCACCGCATTCAAGGCATACTCAAACAGCCTGTATCTACCTGCCTTTATTACATACCATTGCAGTGCATTGTTGACCAGCTCCCTCGTATGGACATCTTCTATTGCATTTACTAATTGTTCTATGTAATCCCACTCTACTTTGCTTGCCAAATATCTTCTCTTCATGTTTGTTCTCGCTTCCTTTCTGCGTTCGCCTTCATTATATTAAATACTGTTCACCTAAATATTATACCCCAATAAACTACATGCATCAATTATCTATATAAATAATTATGTATGATTAATTCTGAATTTTTACTTGCAAATTTTCTGAATATTAATTATTATTTTAGTACTACATTTTAAGTAGAAAAATCAAAAGGAGAATACACAATATGATAAACCAGCACCCCTCTATTCTTGACGAATCCCTGCCAATCCTCATTCGCGAAAGCCTCAGTGACCATGGAACCCAGAAACACACAAACCAGTCCCCTGACATTGTCATAGTAAAATTCGAACTTACTAATCCTCTAAAAGATCTTACCTCCAATTACGACAAGGAAGATCCCAGCAAAGACGGAGATGGCAGCGGCAATATGTATATTTACGTGCGGTTTAAAAATACTTCCTGCGAAACAATAAATGGATTCTATATCCACTTGTACCGCAATCATCTCGGTCTCTATAATGACCCAAAGGACTGGACAAAATACGAAATGAAGACCACATCCAAACAATCCGTATATATCGAATCCCTTAAACCGGGAAGCATTGGCGTGACAGAGCCTTTCATTTACGACAGCAGCCAGCTTGGAGCACATCCTAACTGTTTTGTAGCCGTTGCAACCCGCGACAAAGACCCTGACTATTCTTCCATTAATTCGTTTGAAAGATATGTCAAATGGATTGACAAGCCAAATGTCGCCGCCCGGAATGTCTGTGTATACCCACGCTCTGTCCGAAATATGTCATCGCGTATATACTTTAAAAATCCTCACACCGATCGTGAGGCGCTGCTGTCATTTTATATTAAAGTACATGAAAAAAATACATCGTCGGGAATCCAATACGGAATATCACACCAAGAACTCAATATTAATGTCGCAAAGACATATACTGTCGGTGCCTATGACTCAAGTTTTATTTCCTATGTCGTTACGATTCCCGCCGGATATTCAAGCAGCCTTCTCCTTTGGTATCAGGCATTAGAGGACGACCATGTAGACATACAAGGCACCTATTTGGTATATGAGGATTCAGAACAGGAACATGCCCTCTTTGACCGCTACGGCATTAACTTAAGGGAAAATTTCAACAATATTCTTGAATCAATACCCGCTACTGCGAATCCTCCAATGCGTGCGATTGTACTCGGCGGCTGCAGGATAAAATATAACGTTTAGACATACATCTTTGAATGAGGAAAGGAACACTATGAATTTCAACGCATTTTACACACTCTGCTGTACACAGAACGGGTATGCCCAGATTCCATGGATTACCCCTTCCGATAGCCATTATTCAGTATGCATCCGTTTTTTGCCGGATACTATCACGACATGCGGGACGCTCTTATCCTTTGGTTCCGATTTTCATATCGGCATCTTTGCCGGTCATATACAACTAGATGAAAACAGCCCTGCTTCCACATCAGATAATATGATACTGCCGCGCTGTCAAAACACTGTAACCGTAATCTGTAATGGCACAAGCTTATTGGTTTATTGTAACGGCACCCCCATTATACAACAGAGCATGCCCTCCGGTCTCAAACAAATAAATTATCTAAGAGTCGGCGAAGCTTTATCCGGCGTTTGTATCAATCAGGTTACAATATTCCATCGGATTCTTACACAATCGGAAATACAAGCCAGTCAAGTGAAAAATTTTTCCGATTATTACAGGCAAATTGATTTTACATCAACTTCTATTCCTGCAGATATCACCCTACAGCAGTGTCGCATCGAGAACTGTGTCTATGCGCTTGACTGCCGCAAAGGCGGATTTACTATGCCTTATGTGCATTTTCCAAAAAAATATACCTTAAATTTTTCCGTCTATCTCTTTAAACAGAGAGAGTCAGAACTTACTTTGTTCAAATCTCCCGCTATATGTATCAAACTATACTGCCCCGGCTATGGTTCCGGCTCTCCTCATATCAAAATTGATTTCAATAGCAAAGAACATTCTTACACCCCTCATGCCATTAAAACAGAACAATGGGCAAATCTGACTGTCGTATTCAGCGATTCATGCATAAGCGTCTACTTTAATGGAAACCACCAAATTGACAGCGATTATGTTCCTTCTCCCACAACGGGCACTGTAGAATTTGGACAATTTGAAGGTTATCTGGACAACTGTGCGATTATAAACCGCGCACTGAATCAAAATGAAATAGCGGACTATATGAATCAGCCGCCCAATGTGTTTGCGAAAAATATGTTATATCTTTTTAATTTTTCTGATAAACTTTGGCAGGAAAGCTGTTACGGAACAGCATTGACTTCTTCCGGTGCAGAAATTACTCTCATTACGGGAACCAACGCAACCATCCGTACGGACAGGAGCAGACAGGCTCCGCAAAGCAGCCGGATCTACAGCGATTTCGTCAACTGGCAGATTAACCTGATTCTTCGTCTGTTGGTCTGCTGGATTCACGAGCAACTCAGTATCTATCCCAACAAGGGCGTACAGACGGACTGCGATCCTTGGAAAATTGACGTCAGTTTACACCATTTTATACATAAAGAGATTCTCTCCATGAAAGAAGCGCAGGACATTCTATGTCATTATGACAATATCACTGCCAATAAACTGCTCGCCCTGATTCAGGCAATGAAACAGAATGGAACCCTTAAAAAGCTGATGGACTATTTATATCAGGAAGATGACGCGCAGACCCCCGTTTCGGATATCCTCCTTGCACTGCTTGCCGCCGCAGCGTTTCTCGCCGCGTTACTTGCAGCGCTTGGTAAGGTAGTTACGGGCATAGGTCCGATTCCCAGACCGCCCAAAGCACCGCAGGATGATTCTGATTACGATGATGATGACGATGACAATGAAAAAAAGAAAAAAACATATGTTTCTATCAGACAGACCGCGCCTAAAAGCCGCCTGCACATAGAACTTGAACACAAAGACATCTCGCAGGACAATGAAGAAACAACTGTCTTATTCATGCACGGCGCCTCTTCAGCAGACAACGTCATAGAGACAACCCTTACCTACAAAGGAGATGGCGGGGACTTTGTTGTTTATGCGGAAAACCAAAATGGCAGGATGATTCCCTCCGCTCAAAAATCCATCTCATTCAAAGGGAACGCTCCTGCTCATATTTCACTTGACATACAGCTCCAAAATTTTCAGAATAGGTATGGTGACTGTACAGAGACAGTGCGCTGGCGCTGCGAATCCAAGGACGGCAGGCAGGAGCAGTTTCTCGGTGAGAAAACCTATCATTTCTACATTCTGGAAAATGCCCCCTGCAAATTGTGGGGTAAGACAGTACACATAGAATGCCTCAAACTGTGCGCGGACTGCGCCGAATATGCCGGCGGCAAATCGGAAGGCTTCGTCTTAGACTTTGCCCGTTATCTCCGACAAGAGAATGGGAATACACAAAACAAATATATGGCGGTTCATCCATCCACTGATGCAGGCTCTTTACAACCTTACCGAAAAACCTACTCCAAACCTCCCGTAGCGGGAAAGGCAGGATTTTCTTTTGATGCTGTCAATTTTGCCAAAGATTATCGCCGTGGCAACCGTAATATTTCACATGACGACCTTATATATGCAAATGTTATTTTTGGATATCTGAACGGACACAGTAATATGAGAGTTCTATGGATTTCCTCTAATATGACATATTTGTCACAAATCACAGGTAAAAATGTTCTTGTAAATCTTCTTCTGAAAAATATTTCTGATGATGGATTTTCTGTCATGGAAGGCTGTCTGCACTGTGTGATGGCAGATTCTGATAATAAAATATATGACTCAAAGCTGAACTCTTATGGTCTTCCGTTCTCTGATAATATGACGCGAGCAATAACCGGAACTGCTAATCCAAACTACTATCGAGAGAATAACTATGTTACCGGCTCTTACTGTGAAATCGTTTCTACAATCCCTGTGGACGCATGGGCACTGGCTGATATGTCGAATTCTTCCCCTGACTCATGGTCGTTAACCGGTCTGTCTGTTTCTTCTCCTTACATAGACAGACTCCACAGATGGGACGATTGGTCCGATGCTCCTTCCGTCGGCTTGGTAAGACCCGTGGGTGGTGGCAGATACGAACCTTGCGGGCGGACAAACGACGATTCATCCGTATGGCATTATGTCCGTACCCGCGACAGAGAGCATGTACCTCCTGCATTCAACACGGTCTGCCACAGCATCAGTTCCCATGAAATCGATGATGCCATTGCCCGTATCTGCACCGGACATCAAGCGGAGCAATTACAGACTCTTATAGATGCCCTATACCCTGCGGTGGCTCCTTTGATTGACATAACCGCTGATTATCACCGGCTTACTTTGCGAATGATGGCAACGCTTCAAAGATGTCTCCTGCATAGAAATGACTATACCGACGTAGTCATCAACCATTTTTGCCGTCTTGCAGCAAATTCACCTGCCAACCTCCGGCTGGGAATGGGAGACTGGAACAGCGCGATTGGCGCAAACTTTGACCCCGAGTCATGGTTCTATTGTTTTCACCTCAATGACGCAGTCGTTATCAGCAATTACGCCATTGATGAGGAGCGTGGAAACAGAGAATTACATCAAATATTAGTAGAACGGTATGGTATTAATACTCCCATTCCTATAAACAACCAACAGGGATTTTACCTGCCGAATCCCGCCGACGGCATTCGGATTCAGAAGATGCTTATATTAGAACAACCCGTAAGCATCGTCATGAAATGTATTCAGAATTTTGGACCTGTATTCTATCCACTGATTTACAGTTCCAGCAATCACTTTCGTATGCGAGCCGAGAGAGATGAATATATCAATCTTCCCAAAACGGTCTTTCCCGACATACACATCTATTATCGTTCTCCTGATGCGCCTTACCGATGGATTGAACTATATTAAACACGCAAAATATTCAGCAAAAACGACTCCATCTGCAGGAGTCGTTTTTGCTGTTCCCTTTAATATTATATTTCTCCGACACGTACCTCATAAATCATTCTTTCATGCATTTTATTAACGATGCAGCTTTTTCCACACAAAAACAGATGCTCCATCAACTCTGTATCATATAAATGCCGTTCAATATATTTCCACACCTGAACTACTCCGTTATAATATATAAGATCTTTATGATTAGGCAAGTCACCAGTTCCCCTAAAGGTACGCTGCACAGAATCAAAACAGCGCCCTGCCGGCTCCCCTCCCGTAAGATGTTCAAGGCGAAGCTGGATTTCATATACTTCCCTAAAATTTTTGCCGAGTATGGACGCCAGCCCGATACTTATATAATGCAAAAGACCAATATCTTCATATTGATGGTTGACTGCCTGATCCGCCGCTTTCGCAACTCCCTCCTCAAAAGCCTCATATCCCGGAAGCCCTTGAGAAAAGGCTTTTATCTCACAATCCTCATAAGGCAATGCACGAAGCGCATGGACACCTAACTCGTGTATGATAATCGCTTTCAGTTCCTCCCTTGTATAGGCGCCTCTGCTGCGTTTCCCCGGAAAATAAATTTTCTTTTGTCTGCATTCCGTAGACGCCACTGCACCATCGGGAATCACTACGGCCTTCCACCCGGTTAAGTCCCCACATCTATCTGCTGCCGTATCTTCCCCAAGTTCTGAACTGATAATTTCATTTGTAATTGCACACGCGTCTTCTATTGAAAAGCTCTGTCGTCCGGGCGGAATATGCGATAAGAAACCAGCATAAAACTGTTCTATCACATAAGAAAACCAGTCTATTGTCTCCTCCTTTGGTCTGAAAATCCCGTTTGCAGAGTCAAGCAGAGGTCCAATCATTTCGAGCAATTCACCATACATTACTTTGTCTTCTTTTGAAAGACTTCTTACGGGGATTGCGGAAAGCTTGTCTCCTAAAGCAGCCCAGAATATATCCCCGTTCGGTTCTCCATACAACGCTGCATTGGTTTTTTGATGTTCTTTTACTGCTTTCTCTCTGCTGTCTGACGCCGAATGATTATAGAGATAATTCGCATATACAAACCGGTTCTTTTTCAGATTATACTCTAAACTTACCGCTGCCATGGTTCTTTTCTTTTCCGTGATTTCTAAGGATTCCAGTTCATTTTGTAGCGAAATAATTGCGTCAATATTCTTCTCAATCTGTCGGATATCCATGTGTCCATAACTATTTCGCGGTTTGAGGAGCTCATTATTTGCAAGAAATTCATCTTTTGCACCCGGATTTGTATTGTTGAGCACATCTATGACATCTATGTCAGTTTCATTCATAATTCTAACAATCGCTGCCCACTCCATTTCGCCTCCTGTTCTGTAAAACAAATCTTTCCGGCTATCGTACATACTAATCCTCCATGTCCTGCATCCTCTCCTGCAGCTTTGCCAAATCCGCCTCTGCCTCCTCAAGTTTCGATTTATAAACCTTCGGACACTGTTTCACTAAATAGCTCCATCCCTTCACTGCCTCTTCATAGTATTTTTCCGCTTCAGGATACTTTCTGAGGCGTTCGCTTAAAAGACTGGCAAAACTGCTATAAATCTCTGATATTTTATCCATATCAAATCCTTCATTTTCTTTGGAATAGTCTTTGCATTTCCTGCAGGCTTCTTCCATTTTTTCTTCTGCATCCCTATAATATTGCATTTCAAAAAAAGAATCACCCATTCGCGCCAGCAAGACGCCATACTTGCAATATGTTTCCGCCAGATTCAGTCCATATATCACCTTATCCTTCTTAGCCAGCTCTTCTCTTATTTCAGCCGCTTCCTTAAAATATCTTTCTGCATCCGAATATTTACTTTCGCCGGCGTCCATCAGGATAATCCCATACTCATGCAGAGTATTGGCAAGTTCTGCCCTATAAGATGGATTTGTCTGCGCAAGCTCTCTTCGTATAGTATATGCCTTCTCACATATCTCCTGCGCTTTCTTGTTATCTCCATTTAAGTTCAGCACTACCGCATAATTGCTGTATACCAGCGCCAATGCCGGGCGGAAAGCAGATGGATTTCTCTTTGCATTTCTCATGCGTATCTCTATAGCTTTTTTGTAATACTTCTCCGCTTCCTGATATTCTCCCCTTTTTTTATACACGAACCCAAGATTATTATAGGTACTTGTGAGATCCATTAACGGCTGGTAATTATAAGAAGAACTCTTCTCCGCCAAACGCTCACGTATTTCTAGAGCCTCCCGGTGATACCCTATCGCCTTATCCAGCTGGTTCCTTCTATTTGCCAAAATCGCTCTTGTATTATAGGCGTCCGCCAGTACCGGCTCGTATATTTCCGGATTGCGCTTTGCAAATCCTATTAAACTTTTACTACTTGTTTCTATTCTTTCTTCTGCACGTTTAAGCTGATTGGTTTTCCAAAGCAGTCTTGTCAAATCACTAAACACTTTAGCACGTAGTTCTTCGTTCTTACAAGTACCCTTTTTCAAGATATCCAATGCGTCTCTGTAATTCTTTTCACCACTTTTATACTTTTTATCCCTATAATATAAATCACCCAGCAGCATTAACAGCTTGATTTTGTCCTCATCCGAGGCGTTCGCCGATAATCCATATAAGCATTTCAGTTCCTCGCCAACTTTAATACCTTCCTCGTACTTCCGCTGATTCAGTAAGAAACTTGCATATTCATACATCGTAACATATTCTATCTGCCATTCTTTAGATAGATTTATGATACGTTCATATATTTCAATAATTTCATTCTCCAGATCGCTGCTTATCCCCCTCGTCTTTAAATTGGAGATCAGTGTTCTCTGGGCTGACACATATTGTCTCAATAGTTCCTTTTTGTCCTTCATCCACTTTTCTAAGTCGGCAATGTCCTGATTCCACTCTTGACTGCGCAGAATCTCTTCCGCCTTTCCATAGCTGCCATATTCAATGACATCTTCAATCGCCTCCTCTTCTCTTCTATGCATGCTGCTTTTGTCCTGAACTTTGCCGCTCAACAGTTCCAGATTATCCCAGATATCCTTTTCCATTTTTACAATAATCTCTTCCTGCTCCTTCAGTTCCTCTCCCAGCAGTTCCAGATTGTTTTTCTCTTCCGCACTTTTGTAAGCGTCATAAATATCTCCAGCATCTTCATATTGTTTCTGTAAATCATCCCTCTTTCTACATGCCTCTTCAAAATACATATTATTCTTAAACTGCAGAATAGAAGCTGTCGAAAAATTGACTTTCGGCGCCACACATCTTAAATTTTGTAAAATATCTACTTTCACCCGGTTAATATCCTTAAACCCAAGGGGTAGACCATTGAAATCCTCGTTGTACCTTTTTTGCAATTCCTCTCTGCCGTTATCGCCAGCCTGTACTATTTCGGCGTCAGACAATGTTTTAAAACACACGCGCAAGCGTGCGGCTTCTACATCATGTCCTTGATTGGAATAGTGCCGGTATGCCTGCTCATAGGTTTCCTGCATCCATTGTTCTACCGTAGTGCCAACCAGAATATAACAATATTTACACTGCTGAACATCCTGTAACCCTTCACCAATATGGCACTGTAATTTTAAATGGACTTCATTCTGACTGTGATTCTGTTCTTCTATAAACTCCTGCAGACTATTGATATCATCTTGAAACTCCTCCGGCGAAGCTGCGAGGCATATCGCAATCTCATCCGGTAAAATTTCCTCTATGTCATCTGCGCCGTGTTGCGTTGCATCCAGCCGCTCTGTATTCTCCTGTGCAGCTTCCTTCCCTTCCGGTCTATGTACTGCCTGTCCTTCCATGCTGCCTTCCTTCTCCTTATTGCCTACAATGTATGGAAGCATTTGGTCCACTGCATTTTGCACATTATCTACTTTTCTTTCTATACGCTCTTCATGCGCTAAGATATCGCTGCTCTTGCCATCTATTCTTTTTAAAAATTCTATACACGACTTTACACTCTCTTCCGTCGATTCATTCCATGCTTTTGCAACAACAAACAGCCCCTTTTTCAAATCGTTTTCATACTCTTGATAGATACTTCGTTCACTACCCTCGCAATACTTGCACCATAATACATCAGCCAGCTCCATATTATCATAATGGCATTGACTGCGTATTTCATCCGTAATTTTTCCTGCAATCCTGGCAAGGAAAATCTTTATTTCTTTAATTACAACATCGACATGCTTTTCTGAAACGCCTTCTGACAACATGTGCTCTCTGGACATGGCTTTCTTTAATTTAAGGCTTTCGCCCGCAATATACTCTTCGAGCTTATCAATGTTCTGTCTGGGAACCTTTTCTTTCAGCAAAGTAAATGTTTCCAGTAAGATTTTAACTGTGGGCATGCCGCTTACGACAGCACAGCTAATAAGCAAAAATAATACATACATAGACGTTTTCTCCTTCGTAGTTAAAATTTCTCGAAAGCTTCCGCGGGACATCCAAATATTTTTTTAGTTTATTTGACTAGACTAATATCAAAAATTTTCTTTTGCTTGTCATACAGCCCATCATCTAAACTGAAATATGCTGCATACAATTATCCCCCTCAATACATCTCCAAATGATTCAGCCCGCACAAATGCTTGTAGAACACGCTCACCATCAAATGGTCAAAAATCATATGCACATCCTCTGTCACCTGCATACTGTTCACGGGAACATGGAGCGATACATCCGCTTCTTCCATCAGCTTACCACCCTTGATACCGGTCAAACCTATCACTTTGTTGCCCTGTTCTTTGGCATACCTAACCGCATTCATAATATTAGCTGAGTTTCCACTCCCGGACAATGCAATCACCAAATCGCCTTCCCGGATTCTTCCCTGTAGCTGATAACGGAATACCTCTTCAAACCCCATGTCATTTGCAATTGCCATCAGAGTCGCCGTATCATTGTTCAGACAGACAAACTCGAACTTTGTCTCCAAAGTCTCCGACAATCCTTTATTGAAATCATTCTGATAATGGGACGCTGTTGCAGAGCTGCCTCCATTACCAAAAATATATACCTTTTTGCGGTTTCTGTAAGCCTCCTCAATCAACTGCATCGCCTCGTTCAATGCCTCTATATCCAGCTTACTCAAAACCTCTCTTTCAAGCTCAATATACTCTGTGATATCTTTTCTGTAATCCATCATGAACACCTCAATTTTTCAATGCGAGAATGCGCTCTACCGCCTCCAGCAGATTGTCACATGTCAGCTCAATCTCCGCCTGATATTTTCCATCCCTGCCTGCATCTCCGGTCAACACAAGCGCCGTATGCGTTCCTGCATTGTTACCCGTCAGCATATCCCTTGTCGTATCACCTATCATCCAAGATTCTCGCAGATTAATGTGATATTGCTCAACAAACCGGGTCAGCAGTCCCGTCTTCGGTTTTCTACATTCACAGTCAAATTTATATTCGGGACGCTCTCCGGGAAATCCCTTATCGGGATGGTGGGGACAAAACGCAATATCATCAAGAAAAGCGCCTTCCTGTCCCAGCAGCGTCGTAAGTTTACGATGAATATTACGTACCTCTTCCATGGTGCACATGCCCTTTGCCACCACTGGCTGATTTGTCACTAAAATCGCCAGATAACCGGATTGATTAATCTTCTTGACCGCCTCTGCCGCACAGTCCTCCAGCATCAATTTGTCTTCTGTATCTACCAGACCGTTCTTAACATTCACGGTACCATCTCTATCGAGAAAAATACACTTCTGCTCCCGTAGCAGATTACGGGATGCCGTATAGCCGGAATGGACTTCCGCTTCTACTACAGACAATCTCTCCACCGTCCCCGCATCTTTAATATATTCCGGCGACCTATAACCGTAAATCGCCTCTCCGTCTTCTATCATCTTACGGAAAATCTGCTTCTCTAAATCAACTTTCTCCGGTTTGGCAACCCTGTCACATACTTGTCCATTTATCACATAAAGCCCGGCATTAACAAGGTTATCGTACCAGTAATCTCTCTCATTATGTTTGGAATCAATCCCCGTAATGCGTCCCACTTCATCCTGCCTGATCAAATCTGAATCAAACGGATGGGTATTCGGATGTACAAACAGCGTGCACAAGCTGCACTTCTCACGATGGTATTGCAACATCCTATTGACATCAATATCCCAGAATACGTCTCCATACACCATAAGGAAATCTTCATTTCCTACCATATCTTTCAGAAAGAAAAGAGCACCTGCAGTACCGAGAGGCTCTTTCTCTTCCACATAAGAAATAGAGACATTCCATGCTGTCCCATTTCCAAAATAATCTCTAATACAACTGCCAAGATGACCAATAATCAATATAATCTCTGTAATTCCGTTCTCTTTACACTTCTCAATCTGCCACTCCAAAAGAGGTTTCCCCAGAATGGGAATCATCGGTTTGGGAATCTCGTCTCTGGTAATATCCCGCAGCCTCGTTCCTTTGCCGCCTGCCTGTATCACTGCCTTCACTGTAATTACCTTACCTCTCCTGCACTCCTGACACCCCAAGTACATGTCTGACTGTTCTACGTACAGCATCGTCAGATTCACATTCAGCCGTCCAACCTGCGCGATGCACTTTATCAAGGCAATATGTGAATCTGGGCACATCGCCTTTCCAGCCCCCGGCTCCTCCGGTAAAATGATAAACAACGTGCTCCAGTTTCATTTCTTCACAAATAATATCCGCAATACGTTTCACGCTCGTTGCCGTATTGACGCCTATATTGTACAATGTGACCGGATTCTGTGCATCCTCAATTTCATTCATAAAATATAAAATGGCTTCCACCAGATCCGCGACATAAATATACGGTTTCGTCTGATTACCATCCCCCAGAATCTCCAGATTATCGGAATCATTCTGCAGCTTCCTGACAAAATCAAAGATAACGCCATGTGTAAGATGGGGACCAATCACATTTGGAAAGCGGAATATCAACGCTTTAAAATCATTCATATAGCTAAACGCACTAATCAACGCCTCACTTCCTAATTTCGCAGCGCCATAATAGGAAATCGGTTCCAGATTCGGCGTATTTTCATCCAACAGTATTCCCGGCTTGTCTCCATAAACTGCAGAAGTTGACGCGAAGAAAAATTTCTTTACTCCATATTCCCTCATGACGGAAAGAAGATTAAATGTCGTCGTATAAGTATTACGGTACTCCACATCCGGATTTTTTGCACTTGCCTGAATATCTGAATTTGCAGCCAAATGAAAGACATACTCCGGTTTCTCCCTTTTAAAAACTTTGGACAAAAAATCTCTGTCACAAATGTCGCCTTCATAAAGTATAAAAGAGGGATGAGCCATTGCCATATTCAAGTTATCCGTGTTGCCTAAAGACATGTTGTCAATACACACAACCTGATGTCCCTTGTCCAAAAGCGCTTCTATTAAATTACTGCCTATAAATCCGGCGCCGCCGGCTACTAATACTTTCATATCCCTTTTCCTTTTCCATTCCTATTTACTATAATATCTGAATATAATCTGACATACAATATAATCAACTCCTTATTTCCTGTCTATCACCAATACCTGTCGCCAATATACACGACTGAAGTACCATCATATTCAAAACGGAAATCAAAACGTTTAAGTCCCATCGCCTCTTCCAATGCAGACTGCCTTTCTTTCTCACAATAAAACAATAAAAATCCACCGCCGCCGGCTCCCAGAAGCTTTCCCCCCATCGCACCATTCTGCATTGCACGCTCATACATCTCATCAATTGCCTGTCCGCTGATACCGCTGGCAAGCTGCCTTTTCAACTGCCAGCCTTCATTTAGGATACGCCCAAATTCGGATGTATCATTCTTCTCCAATGAGGTCTTCATTTCACGAGCCAGATTACACATTTGAAGTAAATTATTCGTCTTGTCCGCCTGTGAAATGCTTTGCTTCTGCTCCGCGAGAATCTTATTTGCATCATGTGTAATTCCTGTATAGAACATTACTAAATTATCTTCCAATACATGATAAGTGTCCCTGCTCATAATAATCGGTTCAACCGTCACCATGTCATTCTGATGAAACGTAATCAAATTCAGACCGCCGCATGCCGCCGCATATTGGTCCTGTTTTCCAATAGGCGCCCCCAGCTTTTCAATTTCGACCTTACATGCTTCTTCCGCCAGTTTTGTCTGTGACACATACTTTCCTTTGTAGCAGTTCAGTGTATGTAACAACCCAACCGTAAACGCGCTGGAGGAACCAAGACCTGTCCCACTTGGAACATCCGCAGTCGAAACGATCTCCACGCCACTCACATCCATATCTGTCAACACCTGCTTCATAATTCTGTGCTTAATCTGACTTACATCATCCACAATCTCATTCTGGGAATACTTGAGTGCTGTCTGATTCTCATTAAAATATGGATGAACTGAGATATACATATATTTATTGATAGAGGTGCTCAACACGCACCCACCATGTTTTCTGTAGAAATCTGCCATATCACTTCCGCCGCCACAAAAGCTGACGCGAAAAGGGGTTTTTGTAATAATCATACTCACTCCACCAATCTTTTGCAAATTTTCAAGGGTATTTTAGAAATTAAAAAAGCAACTGTATATGAAATTATCCAGATTACCAAACACTGTGTAAAAGTTCCTGTTTTCCCCCTTAATTTAAGGAGATTTCCTATGCCATAATGAATACAAAAAACTCCCGGTGTATATCGGGCAAACCATTTTATCAGTCCTAAAACCTTAATTGGAAGCCATCCAAATGGAACTGCCATAAACAAAATCACTATTGTTGCTGCCATACATATATAATACAAACCACCATAACCAAAATGCTGCTCAAGCATATAAAATACTGAAAATTTCAACAAAAAAATCAGAATGCATACACAACCAATCACACAAATCCATCTGGCAGATATTCTTTCTCCTATTCTATAATAGGAAAATACCATTCCAATACAAGCATATGGTATCATCTCCGCAATTCTGCCACAAGAGTATCTGCATTCATATGCCCATTCTCCAAATATATTATAATTTATTCCCGAATATTGCATCCATAAGGCAAAAAAAGTTATACCTATTAAAACCGTGAATGCTCTATTTGATGGTATAAAATAAAAAACAGCAAAAACAATACAAGTTAATATAATAAGGTCGGTCTGAAACCATAAAGGTGGAATCAGATTTGCATTGCATCCAAACATCAACTGCCATACCAAATCGCGAATGCCATAAACTAATTTCATATCAAAAACTAAATCTAATATAAAATATACCAAATAATATATGAGTGCCCATCCTATATATGGAATAAGCAATCTCACCACCCTTGCTTTAAATATGCCAATATTCTTTTTCAATATACCATTCGTTAAAAAATAAAACGACAAAATCATAAACACAGGAACTGCCAATAATTGTAATTTGACAAAAACCTTTAAACAAACCGGAATGTCTGAAATATCTTCAAATAACCAGTAGTGGCATAAAACAACCTCAAATGACATAATAATTTTTAAGGCTGCCGCCCCATAATGATAGCCATCATCTATCTTATTACTGCACTCACTTGTGCACATGAACCAACCTCCATCAACCCTGTCTTGCAACTCCAGTATTATTTTTCTATCATAAACTTATTTTATCACTTTTTCAAGTATAGAAGTGGTACTCTCTACATCCGCAGCCACCCTTTACACCATATATCTTTCGTGGAATGATTCACTTCCCACTGTTTCGGTGCAATCACTATCTTCTCCGGATTTAGATTCAGCCATGCCCCCCACCAGCTAAAGCTGCTGTTCGCTACGATATTATCTTTACATGCCGCCATCAATGCCATATCCAGATTGTCCGTTGCAGGAACCCCACTATCCTCTATGATGAAAATATTTTCTCCTTGGAAATTTTTCATCGCCCATGGAATATCGTTGGTAAATATATAGAAACACACATTTTCTTTTCTTTCCTGTATATACTTCATTGCCCGCATATAATATTCCATCGTTATCGTTCCATACAATTCTTGATGTTCCAGATAATCCCCCCTGCGTATATGCATGGAAACCGACTGCTTACTTTTAATCTCTTCTAATATCTTCTTCTGATAAACGGTAAACTGCTTAGGGAATCTATACATCTGCCGTACTTCTTCTTTCACATCTGCAAAATACTTCTCTGATTGCCAATAACCATTCAAATATACGTCGTCCAGTCTTAAAACTTTCTTATCAAATACACCAGTCGCTTTCTCTTCGTAACACCGACATCGCTTTGGAAAAATACGATACTCCCATCTCTTTATAATATTCCTGTTCTCTCTGTCCCTCAAATATTCTAATGCTATCTCTTTATCAATTACATCATATTGAAAACCAAAAAAGTCTATAAGAGGCTCGTGGGAAAAATCTACATAAACCTCTTTACCCATTTTAATCAATTGCCTGTATAGGGCAAATCCAAACATTTGATTCCCCAGTTGTCCCTGTATATTAACCACTACCATAGTCAGTTGCTTAGCTACTCCTTCTCCCCCTTGACAACAAAATGCAAATAAACAGATTTTTCTTGCCGATGCGGAAATGTTATTTTATTTTAATTATAACATCATCACCGCCGTTTGGGGAATGATTTTTAACGCTTGATTCTTTCACAATAATAACTCATATATAATTTTAACCGTGACACAAAATTAAGTAAGACAAAATAAAATAACATCGATATAAATGGGCAAGAGACTATTTCTCTTGCCCATTTATATCGATGTTATTCACTTCAAGATATTCCTTAAACATACT